>DATFXK010000102.1:0-15764 GCA_035316005.1 Acidimicrobiia bacterium
GGAGCTGACGCTGATCGGGGAGCGCGGCGCGACGATCGTCACCAACCCGGTGTCGAACCTGAAGCTCGCGGTCGGCGGCGTGTTCCCGTACGCGCGAGCGCGTCGTCACGGGATCCCCGTCGGGCTCGGGACCGACGGCGCCTCGTCGAACAACTCGCTCGATCTGGTCCAGGACGTGAAGCACCTCGCCCTGGTGCAGAAGCACACCGAGCGCGACCCCTCCGCCATGCCGGCCCCGGAGGCATGGGCGGTCGCCACCGGCGCGCGTGCGCCGGTGCTCCGTCAGTCGGGCCGTCTTGGGGTGGGGGAGCCGGCCGACTTCCTGCTCGTCCGGAAAGACGCCCCCGAGCTCACGCCCGGTGATCTCGTGGCCAACCTCGTCTACGCCGCCGCCGGCGCGGTGGTGGACACGACGGTCGTCGCCGGCCGGGTGCTCATGCGCGGCCGGGAAATCGCGGGCGAGGCCGAGGTACGGGACGGCGCGCTCGCGAGCGCGCGCCGTCTGGGCGTGATCGGGTAGGCGCGGCGGGGTCTAGAGCGACTTCGGCGTCGCGAACAGCTCCCGTAGGCGCGGCTCGAAGTGCTCGCGCGGCAGCGTGTCGTAGTCGGCGTCGAACGCAGCCTGGTCCCACTCGTCGGCGAAGCGTTCGGCGAGCTCGTACGCGGGGTGGCCCCGATACTGGTCGCGCGCGTTCGGATCGCCGCCGAAGTGGTGGTAGTAGTGCCGGCCCTGGAAGTCCTGGTGCACCTTGATCATCCAGTAGACGTCCTCGCGCACGTAGGGCTTCAGCATCTCGGCCGCGATCGCGGGATGGTTCGGCACGCTGACGGCCTTGCCGACGTCGTGGCAGAGGCTGGCGATCACGACCTCGTCGTCGGCGCCGGCGCGCTCGGCACGAGTCGCAGTCTGGAGGCAGTGCGTGAGCTGGTCGACCGCAAACCCGTCGGTGATGTCGGCCAGTGACTCGAGCATGCCGAGCACCCGGTCGGCGACCCGCGCCTGGTTCTTGAACGACTCGGTGCCGATGACCGCCCACTGCTCGGCGGTGGACTCGTCCATGCGGCGGAAGCTCTTCGTCTCTGTCTGCGTCATGCGCCCATTCTCCCATAGGGTTCCGCCATGGACCTCGGGCGGCTGGCTGACCTGGAGCTTCCCGACTCGACGGGCGCCCCGAGGCGGCTGGGCGACTTCTGGGCCGAACGGCCGGTGATCCTCGTCTTCCTGCGCCACTTCGGCTGACTGCTCTGCCGCGAGCACGCCGCGCAGTTGCGGGGCAGCTACGACGAGATCACCGGGAGGGGCGCGGAGGTGGTCGCCATCGGGACCGGCAGCGTGCGCCACGCGGCCGCCTTCGTCGCCGACGAGCGCATCCCGTTCCCCGTGTTGGTCGACGACGACGCCCGAGCGGCCCGGGCGGGGTCGGTGCGCCGGGTCGGATTCTTCCGGCTCCTGACCGACCGGCGGAGCCGGGAAGGCGCCAAGCGGGCGCGGGCAAGCGGGCACCGCATCCACAAGGCAGGACGCCGGGTGACCCAGCTGGGGGCGACGTTCGTGATCGGCCCCGGTGACGAGCTCCGGTACGAGCACCTCGACGACCACAGCGCCGACCACGCTCCGCTCGAGGACGTCCTGTCGGCGCTGCCGACCGCCGCGGCCGGCTGACCGGAGCCGCGGCCGCGCCCGGCGCCGAAGTGGCTACTCTCCGCGAGAGACGGAGGGGAGCGCGGATGCCCCGGATCCTGGGCGAGATCATCGGCCCCGACCTGCTCATCATCCTTGCGGTGGTGTGCCTCCTGTTCGGCAGCTCGCAGCTGCCGAAGCTGGCCCGGTCGCTCGGGCGGGCGTCCAAGGAGTTCCGGGACGGGCTCGCCGAAGGCGAGCGCGACGACGACCTTCCGAAGAAGTGAAGCGGGAGGCCGTGGGGCCGTCGTAGCGCCCGTGACGGCATCGTCGGCATAATCCCCGGAATCGCCCGCTCCGAGCTGGAACTCCAGGAAGCCGCGAGTCAGGTCGGCCGAGAGCTCGTCCAGCTCGCCGCCATGGCGGGGGCTCTGCGGCGACCCGGCGAGAGCGGGCACGACCACGTGGCCGAGGCATGTCTCGAGTCGATGCTGCTGCACGCCCGTAACCTCGGCGAGTTCCTGATCGAGGGCCGTTACAAGACCTCCGACATTCACCGGTCGGATTTCGCGCCCGGGTGGTCGCCGCCGAACAGCCCCGCCAAGAGGCGGCTGCGAGACGCTCGTCCGATGTTGGACCGCCATCTCTCGCACCTCAGCTGGGAGCGCGTCGAGGAGGGCGAGCCCGACCACGACCAAAAGCGCATCGCCGACGACATGGTCGAGGTGATGGGCACGTTCGTCGACCATCTCGACGCGGTCGCGAGCCCTGCCGCGGAGTGGTTCGACGGCCAACTGCGACGGGCGCGCGATCTCCTCGCTGGTGACGCAGCGGGCGTCGGCGTCGTCTCCGACGACACGGGCGACGCGGCGGAGCTCACCGACACCGGGAATGGCGCGGTCGGGCGCGCGATTCCCCTCCCACAGCTGCCGTCGATCCCGGCGGTCGCGCTACGCGTCGGCGGACCGGCGGTGGCGATCGCTCGTCGCACTTGGGGGCTGGTGGCCGCCGCACTCTCGCGACTTGGCGACTCGCTGCAGGAACTGCGGCACCGGGACCACGCCTAGGTCAACCGAGGCGGGCGAAGCGCTCCAGACGCTTCACGCGCCGGGGCAGGATGCGGTGGGTCCGCAGCAGCCAGCGCGACGCCCGCGTACGCGTGTGCGAGCGCGACCGGGTTGCGGCAGTACCGCACGGCGAGGGCGTCGGCGAGGCGCGCCCGGCTGCGTAGCGCGGCGGCGCGCAGGAGCATGCCGCCGCCGACGACCGGTGTCAGCACGACCGCGAACGGCGCGAGGAGACACCCGCGCTCGACGCGATGCCGATGACGGCGCTGACGCGGGCGGACCAGACGATCAGTCCGGTGCCGAAGCCGAACGACGCGCCGATCAGCGCGAACCCGGCGAGGACGACGAGCGCGATCGGGAACACGAGCACGTGATCGTGACCGCGAGCAACGACACGCCGGCGGTGGCGACGAGCCGGAGGCGCCGGCGCGCGCGGGCGATCTCGTCCTCGTGCACCCGTCGATGGTGGCACCCCGGTACCGTCCGAAGGATGCGCGAGCCGTTCTCCCGGATGGATCCTGAGGATGACGCGGTCTTCTATTCCTTGGCGCGCAAGGTGGTGCACCTGGAGCCCGGAGCGATCGAGGCCCTGCGGGGCGTGTACGCGGAACGATTCCCGCCCGGCGCCACGGTGCTGGACCTGATGTCGTCGTGGCGGTCGCACCTCCCCGACGGGCTGGGCCGCGTCGTCGGCCTCGGGATGAACGCCGAGGAGATGGAGGCGAATCCCCAACTCGACGAGCGGGTCGTCCACGACCTGAACCGGGAGCCGCACCTGCCGTTCCCCGACGGCTCGTTCGACGCCGTGGCGTGCGCCGTGAGCGTGCAGTACCTGGTGCACCCGTTCGAGGTGTTCGCCGACGTGCGCCGCGTTCTCGCCCCCAGGGGTGCGGTGGTCGTGTCGTTCTCCAACCGCTGCTTCCCGACGAAGGCGGTCGCGCTCTGGCTCGCGGGCGACGACGACGATCACCGGCTGGTCGTGCGCACGTACCTCGAGCGCAGCGGCTTCGCCGAGGTGGGCGACGAGCGCGTCGAGACACCCGACGACCCGCTGTTCGTCGTCAGCGGGCGCGCTGCAGATCACGGCCCCGGCGGAGGAACGTGAGCGCCGCCTCCCGCTGATCGGCCGCGTCCGCCAGGGCGACGACGCTCAGCCTCGCCCCCGGGAAGTGCTCCTCGTTCCAGTACGGGTCGGGAGCGACGTCGGCCCAGTGAGTCACGTACAGGTACGGATCGGGATCGGCGTCGTCTCCGGGGGAGACGCCGTAGGTGCCCCGGGCGCCTACCTGCTCGTCACCGAGGTCCACGGAGAGGTCGAAGTGCTCGGGCCACAGCTGCACGCGGGACGGCTCGTCGGCCGGGACCGACTCGGCGCGCAGCTGCTCCAGCACGGACGCGGCGAAGCCGTACCACGCACCGAGGAACTCGACGGCGGACGGATCCAGCGCGAGAGCTGCGTTGGGCGCCGGCGGCGTGGCCGGCGTGTACACGTCCGCCGGCGCGCCGGGCTCGACCGCGGCAAGCGCGGCGGCGGCCGCCACCGTCGTGATCGGCGCCGTGTGCGTCTCCCCCTCATGGTGCGCGACGACGTCCATGCCGTCGACGCGCACCTGCGCGTCCCCGCCGCCGCGCCGGAACCATGGCGTCCCGAACCCGTGGCGGGTGTAGCGCAGGCCGATCTTCCCGTTGGCGTCGTACCGGGCGCGGGCGAGTACGTGCTCGGCGAGCGTGTGCCACGCGGCGCGGGTGGGCCGGAACCTGTCGCGGTCCGGGAGCGGCGGGAGCCGCCGCCACGCGCCCAGCCACCGGTCGGCGCACCAGCTCGCGAGGCGGGGATCGTCGCCGGCCAGCTGGTCCCAGGCGAGGTCGCCCGTCGTCACCGGCGAGACGATCGGCGCGCCGGCGGGCGAGGCACCCCGCTCGACCGGGTCGTCGGCCAGCCACGGGCCGTCGGTCACCGGAGGCGGTGACGGCTCGAGGACTCGGACCTCGTAGGCGCCGTCGAGGCGCGCGGCCGCCTCCCGGCGCGGGTTCACCCGTCGAGGAAGCTCTCGATCAGGCGGGCCAGCTCGAGGGGCCGGTCGCCCTGGACGCTGTGCCCGGAGCCCTCGACGATCTCGACGCGCACGCCGGGTTGACGCCGTCGCAGCTCGGCGACGTCCTCCTCACCGACGACGCCGGAGTCCGCCCCCAGGACGAGCATCAGCGGGATGGCGAGCTTCGACACGTCGTCCCACAGCGGCCGGAAGTCAGGCATGTCCTCGTCCGTGCCCAGGCGCCAGCGGTCGTACCGCCACGTCCAGGTGCCGTCGTCGCGCTCGCGCGCGTTGTGCAGGATCCCGCGTCGCAGCGAGGACTCGGTGCGCGTCGGGTTGAACGCGATGGTGCGTTCGAGGATCGCGTCGAACGACGCGAACTGCTCGGGCCCGGCGACGAACGCCGCGATCGGCGCCGCCTTGTCGCGGTCGACCCCGGGAGTCACGTCGACCAGCACGAGCCGCGGCACCAGCTCGGGATGGCGGGCGGCGAGCGCGATCGACGTGAGCCCGCCGAGCGACATGCCCACGACGAGGCGGGGCGACGGCGCCAGCACCGGCAGCACCCGCGCCAGCTCCTGGGCGTTGTCGGTGGGCCAGTAGTGACGGTCGGCCCGCCAGTCGGAGTGCCCGTGGCCGGGCATGTCGACGGCGACGAGCGGGCGATCGAGCGCGAGCGCGACCGTGTCCCAGGTGTGGGCGTTCTGGGCGCCGCCGTGCACGAGCACGAGCTCGGGATCCCCACCGCCCCACACGAGGGCGCTCACGCGGCGGTCGTCACTCGTGTCGACGAACTCGCGCCGCACGGCAGGAGGCCCCTTCCACGGGATGTCGTACTCCTGCGCGTTCTCGTGGAACAGACCGAACTCGTCGTACTCGACTCGGGTCACGGGATGCACGCTATCTCCCGTCGGGAGACGATCAGGCTGCCGCTCGGCCCCACGCCTACGATGCGCGGCGAATGCGCAGGCTCCGTCTCACGCCCTCGCAGTACCGGCGCGTCACCCTGGTCGCCGCCGTCCTCTTGGCGGCGATCATCGTCACCGGCGGCGCCGTGCGGCTCACGGGCTCCGGGTTGGGCTGTCCGGACTGGCCGAACTGCGAGCCGGGGCGCCTCACGCCGTACGCCGCCAACGACTTCCACGCGATGGTGGAGTTCGTGAACCGCACGGTCACCGGCCTCGTGTCGTTGGCCGTCATCGTCGCCGTGCTCGGGTCGCTCGTCCGGGTGCCGCGGCGGATGGACCTGCTCGTGCTTTCGCTCGGACTCGTCGTCGGCGTCGTCGTGCAGATCGTGCTGGGCAAGCTCGTCGTCGAGAAGCTCCTCTCGCCGCCGTGGGTGATGAGCCACTTCCTGGTCTCGATGCTGCTGCTCGCCAACGCGCTCGTGCTCTGCCGGCGCGCTGGGCAGCCCGACGGCGGGTTCGCGCGGCCGCCGGTGCCGATCGTGGCGCGGTCGGTGCTCTGGATGAGCAGGCTGCTGGTTCTCGCGGCCGCGGTCGTGGTCGTGACGGGGACCGTCGTCACCGGGTCGGGGCCGCACTCCGGCGACGTACCGGGCACGGCGCAGCGGGCGACGCGCCTCGACCTGTACATCCCCGATGTCGCCCGGGTCCACGGGACGAGCGCGATGGTCTTGCTCGCGTTGGTGCTCGCGACGCTGTTCCTCGTCCACCGCACCGGCGCTCCGGGCGCGGTCGCCCGCCGGCTCGAGGTGCTGCTCGTCGTGCTCGTCGCCCAGGCCGGCGTCGGGTACGCGCAGTACTTCACGGGCATCCCCGCCCTGCTCGTCGGCATCCACGTCGCGGGCGCGACCGCCCTGTGGGCGGCGACGATCTGGTTCGCGCTCGGCGTCACCGAGCGCCCGCTCCCGAGCGAGGCGGTGACCGGCGTCACTCCGCAGCCGGTGCTCGCCGGCGCCGGAGGCCGCTCGACCTGATCGGCGAGATCCCGACGACATGTGAGTCGGTAGGTTGGGCCGCCGTGACCGGGACCGCAGTCCGAACCGAGAACCTCCGACGGTTCTTCGACGCGACGAAGGCCGTCGACGGAGTCGACCTCGCCGTCGAGCCGGGGGAGATCTACGGCTTCCTCGGCCCCAACGGCGCGGGCAAGTCCACGCTGGTCCACGTGCTGTGCACGCTGCTGCTCCCGACCTCGGGCCGCGCCGAGGTGGCCGGGTTCGACGTCGCCACGCGGCCGCTCGAAGTCCGCCTCCGCATCGGCGTCGCGCTCCAGGAGGCCTCACTGGATCCGGCGCAGACGGGCATCGAGCTGCTGCGCCTGCAGGGACGGCTGTACGGGCTCACGAGGGGCGAGACGGAGCAGCGGCTGCGGGAGCTCACCCAGCTCGTCGACATCGGGCCCGCACTTGGTCACCGCATCGGGACGTACTCCGGTGGGATGCGGCGCCGCCTCGACCTCGCCGCCGCGCTCGTGCACAACCCGGAGGTCGTGTTCCTCGACGAGCCGACGACCGGCCTCGACCCGGCGAGCCGCGTGCGCGTGTGGGACGAGGTGCGACGGCTCAACGCCGAGGGGATCACGATCTTCCTCACCACCCAGTACCTCGAGGAAGCCGACGAGCTCGCGCACCGGGTCGGCATCATCAACCAGGGTCACCTGATCACCGAGGGCACGCCCACCGAGCTGAAGCGCTCGCTCGGCTCGGACGTGATCATCGCCCGAGTCGACGACGGCGCCCAGCGCGCGTGCAACGCGGTGCGCGAGGTCGCCGGGGTCGAGCAGGTGGACATCCACGGCGACGAGCTCACCGTGCGGGCCCTCGACGGGTCGGCGGTGCTCAGCCCGGTCGCGATCGCGCTCGCCGGGTGCGGCGTGCACGTGCGGGATCTCACGTTGCGCGAACCGACCCTCGACGACGTGTTCCTCGAGCTCACCGGCGGACACATCCAACAGGAGGAGACGAGTGACAACGGCGACCGTTGAGCACGCTCCCATCCGGGCCCGCCCCGCCGGCTTCGTGGCCGACTGCGTCGGCATCGCGAACCGGTCCATCCGCGCTGTTCCGCGGGAGATCGAGTTCGTGGTGCCCGCGCTCGTCGTCCCCGTGTTCTTCTACGCGATCAACATCGGCGCGCTCGAACCGCTCGCGGAGGCGGGAACGGGTGTGGACTTCAAGGCATTCCAGCTGCCGGTCGCGATCACCTTCGCCGTCACCGGGCTCTCGCGTGCGAGCGCACTCGTCACCGACATCCAGAACGGGTACTTCGACCGGCTGCTCATGACGCCGATCCGGCGGCTGTCCTTGCTGCTCGGGTTGATGATGGCGGACTTGTTCCTCATCACCACGCTCTCGCTCCCTGTCATCGCGATGGGCTACATCGTCGGCGTCCGGTTCGACACCGGTGTGCCCGGGATCCTCTTGTTCATCCTCATGGCCGGCCTGTGGGGCCTGGCGTTCACGGGATTCCCGTACTCCATCGCGCTCAAGACGGGGAACCCCGCCGCCGTGAACACGAGCTTCATCCTGTTCTTCCCGTTCATGTTCCTGACGACGTCCTTCCTGCCGTACGAGGCGCTGAGCGGCTGGCTGCAGACGATCGCCCGGTGGAATCCCGTCACGTATCTTCTGGCCGGGATGCGGTCCTTGCTGTACGGCGGGTGGAACGCGTACGACATCGCGCTCGGGTTCCTCGCGATCGCGATCGTCGGCACGGTGAGCATGACACTCGCGTTCACCGCCCTCCGGGGCCGCCTGAAGCGCGGCTGAGGCTCCGCTCCGGCCCGTGCCCGCAGCCTTCGACTACGACCGCCGCTTCGAGTTCGCGGTCTCGCCCGAGACGCTCTGGCACACGGTGTCGAGGACCGAGAGCTATCCCGAGTGGTGGACCTGGCTACGCGAGTTCGAGAGCGACGGCCTGCACCCGGGCTCGCACACGGAGTGCGTCATCCGGGCGCCACTGCCCTATGCACTGCGCGTCAGGATCGACGTCGAGCGGGCGGTGCAACCGGAGCGGGTGGAGACCCGCGTCTCCGGCGACCTCGACGGGCCGGCGCGCCTGGAGATCTCGCCGACGGAGGCCGGATGCGCGGCGCGCCTGGTGTGGTCGCTGGAGCTGCGGGAGCCGTGGCTGGCGCGCCTGGCGCGTTTCACACGCCCGGTCCTCACCTGGGCGCATGACCGCGTGATCAGCAGCGGCGTGCGCGAGTTCGAGCGCGTCGCGCTCATCGAGGCGCCCCCGCCCGGCTGAGGACGAAGCCGACCAGCGCGCCGTACGCGACGTGGTCGGCGACCTGCGGCACCGTCGGCAGGGCGCGGATGCGAGGCCAACGCCGGGCGAGCACGCCGAGGTCGAGGCCGGCGATGGCGAGCCCGGCGAGCGCGCCCCACACCACCGGATGCCGGCGGGGGAGCACCGCGGCCAGCACGACGCCCCACCCGAGGGAGATCGCGCCGTGGGCGAGCACACCGCCGGCCGCCAGGGCGCCGGGCGCGGCGTCCACCGGGAGGAGGAGCGTGCCGGCGGCTCGGACGGAATCGAAGGGCGAACGGCCCGTCGCCACCGCGTGCGCCGTCGACGGCGCGCCGCTCAGCACCCCCGCGACGGCGCCGGCACGGAGCCCAGCTCGGAGCCTGGACCGGTCCATGGACGACAATGATGCGTGCCGCCGGGGTGCCCGCCGGGCACCTTCCGCACGCATCGTCCGCCGCCCGGGGAGCCGCCGTGCCCGTCCTGCTGCCGGACCACCCGCTGAGCTCGCTCGACGAGTACATCGACGAGTTCGAGGGCGGACAGGGTCTCGTCCGGGCCCGGGAGCTCGGCCCGGACGGCATCGTCGACACGATCGAGCGCGCCGGGTTGCGCGGCCGGGGCGGCGCCGGCTTCCCGACCGGTCGCAAGTGGGCGTCGATTCTCGCCGGCGGGCCGGAGGTCGGCGACCGGTACGCGGTCGGGAACGGGGCCGAGGGGGAGCCGGGCACGTTCAAGGACCGCATGCTCATGCGCCATAACCCGTACCAGGTGGTCGAAGGGCTCGCGATCGCGGCCGGCGCCGTCGACGCGGTCGGCGTGTACCTGGCGGTGAAGGCGTCGTTCGAGCCCGAGATCGCCGCGCTCACGCGCGCGCTACGGGAGATGGGCGCGGCCGGGCTGGTCGGCGACGTGCCGATCTCACTCGTCACCGGCCCCGAGGAGTACCTCTTTGGCGAGGAGAAGGCGCTGCTCGAGGTGATCGAGGGGGAGGACCCGCTCCCTCGTCTCTTCCCGCCGTACATCTACGGCTTGTTCACCGCCATGCCGCAGATGGGATGGTCGGCGGGGATCGACCGGTCGTCGGACGGGGTCGCGGTGCCGAGCTCCAACCCGACCCTCGTGAACAACGTGGAGACGCTCGCGAACGTCGTGCCGATCCTCGGCCACGGCGCCGACTGGTACCGCGGCATGGGGACGGCCGAGTCGCCGGGCGTCGCGATCGCCACAGTCGTCGGCGACGTGCAGCACGCGGGCGTGGCCGAGATCGAGCTGGGCGCGCCACTGGGCGAGGTGATCGAACGTGTTGGCGGTGGAGCACGACCCGGGCGGACGATCAAGGCCGTCCTGTCGGGCGTCGCGAGCGGCGTGATCACCGCGCGGAACCTCGACGCGCCCGTCAGCTACGAGGGCTTGGCGAAGATCGACAGCGGCCTCGGATCACTCGGCTTCATCGTGTACGACGACACTGCCGACATGGTCGCGGTCGCTCACGGTGTCTCGCGCTTCCTCTACGTCGAGTCGTGCGGGCAGTGCCCGGCGTGCAAGTTCGGGACGGGGGAGGTCACGGCGTACCTCGACCGCATCGCGATCGGTGAGGGCACCGACCACGACATCGAGGTCATCGGCGCCCGTCTCGACATCGTGACCGACGCCAACCGGTGCTTCCTCGGCGCCCAGGAGCAGGCCCTGATCGGCAGCCTGCTGCGCGAGTTCCCCGAGGAGTTCGCCGCCCACCTCGAGGGCGCCCCGCCGGCGCCCGAGCTCCCGGTGCCGAAGCTCGTCGACATTCGCGACGGCGTCGCCGTCTACGACGAACGCCAAGCCCGCAAGCGGCCGGACTGGACCTACGCCGACTGACGCGGCTGAGAGGTCAAGCGAGCGCGACGAGCGTCACGACGCCGCCGATCACGATGAAGGCGGCGACGAGGAGCGCAGTCCATCGCACCCAAGCCGGCGTCCGCCCGAAGCCCATCGTGTCGGCGATCGCCTCGCGCTCCCGGTGCTGCTCGGCGCGGACGGCGTTGTGGGCGCCGACCTTCGCGAGGTGCGTCCGCTTCTTGCCCATGCGAGTGCGCTTCTCGCCCTGACTGCCCATTCGGGTCACCCTAGCAACGCACTAGCGTCCAGCGCGTGAGAGTCCATCTCGTCGACGGTACGTACGAGCTGTTCCGGTACTTCTTCGCGCTGCCCGGCCACCTCGACGACGACGGCATCGAGGTCGATGCCGTGCGCGGGGTGCTCGGCTCGACGCTGGGACTGCTCGAGGACGGCGCGACGCACGTCGGGGTCGCGACCGACCACGTCATCGAGTCGTTCCGCAACGACCTCTGGCCCCGCTACAAGACGAGTGCCGGCATCGAGCCCGCGCTGCTCGCCCAATTCCCGCTGCTCGAGGACGCGTTGCGCGCGCTGGGAGTGGTGGTCTGGGCGATGGTCGACCTCGAGGCCGACGATGCCCTCGCCGCCGCCGCCCGCGTCGGCGCCGGCGATCCGCGTGTCGAGCAGGTGGTCATCTGCACCCCGGACAAGGACCTCGCCCAGTGCGTCGCCGACCCGCGGGTCGTGCAGCTCGACCGCCGGCAGCGACGCCTGTTCGACGAAGCCGCGGTGCGGGAGAAGTTCGGCGTGCCCCCGGCGTCGATCCCGGACTGGCTGGCCCTCGTCGGCGACAACGCCGACGGCTTCCCCGGGCTGCCGGGCTGGGGGGCCAAGTCGGCGGCGTCGGTCCTGGCGCGCTACGGGCATCTGGAGGACATCCCCGCCGACGGCAGCACCTGGGACGTCACGGTGCGAGGCGCGCCGAAGCTGGCTGCCACCTTCGGCGAGGCGCACAAGGACGCGATGTTGTTCCGCGACCTCGCGACGCTCCGGGCCGACGCGCCCGTTGGCACCGTCGACGACTGGCGGTGGCGGGGGCCCGCTCGCGAGCTCGAGCAGTGGACCGACCGCCTCGGCGCGCCCGATCTGCTCACCCGGGCGCGCAAGGCCGCTGAGGGGAGGGAGTCGTGAGCACCGTCCGCACCGACCGCGTCGGCGACGGCATCACCCTTCTGACGCTCGACCGACCGGAACGGCTGAACGCCATGAGCCGTGAGCTCGTCGCCGACTTGCACGAGGCCCTCGCCGACGCCGGCGGCGACCGGGACTGCCGGGTCGTGATCCTGACCGGTGCGGGCCGCGGCTTCTGCGCCGGCCTCGACCTCAAGGATACGGGCGACATCGCGGCCGAAGTCGGCGGCGGGCCACCTGCGGCCATGCGCGCCCAACAGCACATCGCGTCGCTCGTGACACAACTGCGCGGCCTGCCGAAGCCGGTGATCGCGGCGGTGAACGGGCCTGCGAGCGGCGGTGGCCTGGCGCTCGCGCTCGCGTGCGATGTGCGCGTCGCGGCCGAGAGCGCGCGCTTCAACGTCGCGTTCATCCGCGTCGGCCTGTCCGGCTGCGACATCGGCGTCAGCTACCTGCTCCCGCGCCTGGTCGGCGCCTCGCGCGCGTTCGAGCTGATGCTGACCGGCCGCATGGTCGAGTCCGCCGAGGCCGACCGCATCGGGCTCGTGTCGCGCGTCGTGCCCGACGGCGACGTCGTCGACGCCGCGCTGCAGACCGCCGAGCTCATCCGCGCCAACAGCCCGTTCGGCGTATGGATGACGAAGGAGGTCATGTGGAGCAACCTGGAGGCCGGGAGCCTCCAGGCCGCCATCGACCTCGAGAACCGCACGCAGCTGCTGTCGAGCCACACCGGCGACATGCGTGAGGCGCTGGCCGCGTTCCTCGAGAAGCGCCCGCCGAAGTTCTCGGGTCGGTAGACGCGCAGCAAGGGGAGGACGCATGGGGCTCGAAGGAAGGGTGGCGCTCGTCACCGGAGGAGGCCGGGGCATCGGGCGGGCCATCTCGCTCGCGCTGGCGGAGGACGGGGCCGACGTCGCGATCAACTACCGCCGCGACGAGCAGGCCGCCACCGACACCGTGGCCGAGGTCGAGAAGCTCGGACGCCGCGCTGCCAAGTACCACGCCTCGATCGACTCCTGGGAGGAGGACGAGGCGATGGTTGCCTCCGCCCTCGCGGACTTCGGCGGCATCGACATCCTCGTCAACAACGCCGGGATCGCCAGCCGCGGCGATTCTGTCGTCAAGACCGACCCGGCCGAGTTCGAGCGCGTGTGGCGGATCCACACGTTCGGCGCGTTCGCCCTGTCCAAGCTCGTGCTGCCGAGCATGCGGGAACGGGAGCGCGGCGACATCGTCATGGTGTCGAGCAACGCCACGATGCACATGGCCGGCTGGTCGTCGCCGTACAACGTCGCCAAGGCCGGGCTCGAAGCACTTGCCCGCACGCTGGCCAAGGAGGAGCGCCGCCACGGCATCCACGTGAACGTCGTCGCTCCGGGGCTGGTGGAGACCGAGATGGGCCGCCGGCTCGTGAAGGGCGCCATGGGGGTCGAGGACATCACGACGTTGAACGAGCGCTCGCCGTTCGGTCACGTCTGCACGCCGGAAGAGGTCGCCGACGTCGTCCGCTTCCTCGTCTCCGACGCGGCGGGCTACCTCACCGACCAGAAGCTCACGATCGACGGCGGGGGCTTCTGACGCGGGGCGATGTCGAGAACGGGCCACCGGCTCCGACGTCTCCGGTGAACGCACGACTCACGCATGAGGAGGACGTCAGGTGAGGAAGCTCTTGTCGTTCATGGTCGTGACCCTCGACGGCTACTACGAGGGGCCCGACGGCGAGTTCGACTGGCCGAACGTCGACGACGAGTTCAACGAGTTCGCGATCAGCCAGATCAACGACATCGACACGCTGCTCTTCGGACGGGCGACGTACGAAGGCATGGCGGAGTACTGGCCCACCCCGGCGGCGGTCGAGGGCGATCCCGCGGTCGCCGGCCTGATGAACACGATCCCCAAGATCGTCTTCTCCGGCAGTCTCGACCGCGCCGACTGGCAGAACACGCGCCTCGTGAAGGACGGCGTCGCCGAGACGATCGCCGAGCTCAAGGAGCAGCCCGGCAAGGACCTCGCGCTCTTCGGGAGCCCGACGCTCACTGCCAGCCTCATCGAGCAGGGCCTCGTCGACGAGCTCCGGGTGATGGTGCACCCGATCCTGCTGAGCGCGGGAAAGTCCCTCTTCGGTGCCCTGGCCCGGCGCGTGCCGGTCGAGCTGCAGCGGACGACCGTCTTCCACTCCGGCAACGTCATGCTCGTCTACCGGCCGGTCGGGTAGCGCGCGCTGTCGGTGCAGCATGGAGGGCGATGGAGCCCGACTACGACCGCGACCCGGAGCGGTTCCGCACCGGCCAGCGCGTCACGGCGCGGTACGCGCGCGCCGACCTGTACGCCGAGATCGCCGGGCGGCTGCACGACCACGATCCCATCCTGGACGTGGGCTGCGGCGAGGGGGCGCTGGCGGCCGCGCGGCCAGGGGTGATCGGGCTCGACCGTTCGCCGACGATGCTGGCGGCCGCGCCGCCGCCTACGGCACTGGGGGACGCCGTCGCGCTGCCCTTCCCGGACGCGTGCTTCGGCGCGGTCGTGACTGTGAACGTGCTGTACCACCTGCCCGAGCCGGCGCGAGCGATCGAGGAGGCGCGCCGGGTGCTGCGCCGCGGCGGGATCTTCGCCGCCGCCACCGTCGCCCGGGACGACTCACCCGAGCTCGCGCACGTGTGGCGGGCCGAGCCCACGTCCTTCGACGCCGAGGAGGCGCCGGGGATCGTGGCGTCGGTGTTCGGCGAGGTCGACGTGGACGCCTGGGACGCGCCCCTCGTCCACCTTCCCGACCATGCCGCTGTGCGTGACTACCTGATCGCGCGCTTCGTCCCGAGCGACGAGGCCACCCGGCAGGCGGCCGCCGTCCCCGTGCCCGTGGACGTCACCAAGCGCGGCTGCGTCGTGTACGGGCGCCGGTGACCACCGATGAGATCGCGGCGGCAAGCCGGTCCTATGTGCGCACCCCGAGGAGGAGTACGAATCATGCGAACCGTCGTCGTCCGCTACGAGACCAAGCCCGACCGGGCCGACGAGAACCAGCGCCTGGTCGAGAAGGTGTACGCCGAGCTGGCCGAGCGCCGGCCCGACAACTTCCGATACGTCACGTTCCGCCTGGAGGACGGCGTGACCTTCGTCCACGTCGTCGTCGAGAACGAGGGCGGCTCGAACCCGATCCCGCTGACCGACATTGCCGCGTTCCAGGAGTTCCAGCGCGAGGTCGCCGACCGGTGCGCGGTGCAGCCCGTCGCCACCGGCGCGGCCGTCGTCGGGTCGCACCGCTTCCTCCCGGGCTGATCGAGGTCAGGCAGTCCCGAACCGCCATCGAGTGTGGCTGTACTCACCCTTGCCGAAGGCGTACGCCGTGACGGGCGCGACCTCGAAGACCCAGGCTTCGCCCGGGTCGTGGTGGAACGCGCCGTCGCGCACCTCGAAGCGCCACTCTTCGCCGTACTTCGAAACGTAGGCATCGGCGATGCGCCGTAGCGTCCCGTCGTCGCGCACCCTGGTGGCCTCGCCTTCCACGACGAGATCCATGCCCTCGCGCAAGATGTTGCATCCGGTCATGAGACTGCAGTGCGCGTTCCCCGAGATGTTCTTCGCCTTCTGCTCGTATGGCCCGGTCGAGAAGTACAACGCGTCGTCCACCCAGAGCGCGAGGGTCGGGGTGACGTGCGGTCGGCCGTCCGGGCGAACCGTGGTCACCCAGAACAGCTCGGCTCCGTGCAACCTCTCACCCACCTCGCGCCACGTCGGCGCGGTGACGCCGTCAGTGCTGTACCGGGCGTCGAGTTCGGTCACGGGGTCGGCTGTGGTCGCCATGGCGCTCTCCTCT
>DATFXK010000103.1:0-9018 GCA_035316005.1 Acidimicrobiia bacterium
CGTCCGAGCGCACGACGAGCGGACTGTTGGCACCCCCAAATGAAGAAGGCCTCTGGCAGATGTAGAGCTGTCAGCAGAACCGCTCGAGGTCAGGACGGGAGCGCAGCAAGGAGCGTCATGCTCGTTGCTTTGAAGGCTGACGGACTGTAAGACACAGTGAAGCAAAGTTCAGGAGAACAAGGCAATGACCGCAACGACGCCCGCATCCTCAGCCCTCGTCCGTCCATTCACCGTCGCGATCGCGGACTCCGAGATTGACGACCTAAAACAGCGACTCGCCAGAACTCGATGGCCGAATCCGGAAACCGTCCCCGACTGGTCGCAAGGTGTCCGCTTGGAGAATGCGAAATCGCTAATCAACTACTGGGAGCGACAGTACGACTGGCGCCGATTCGAGTCGGAGCTCAACGCAATCTCGCTCTACTGGTACACAAACAGTGCCGCGTCGTCCGCACGCATCTACTGGGAGAACAAATCGGCCAGCCCAGCTGGTCCAAAGCTCACATTGCCGGTCGCCGTGACCGTGTTCCCACGCGACATCCCACGCCTGCCACGAAGCTGGATCGAAGACACCTACAGCAACTTGATTCACTACGGCGAGGCCAACAAGGGCGGACACTTCGCTGCATTCGAGCAGCCCGAGATCCTGATCAGCGAAATCCGCACCGGTCTAAGGACCCTCCGCTCGTAAACACGGACGCAAACCGTAGGGAGAAGTTCATTTTCCTCAGGAGCCAGCATGTCGAGCGACAGCGTTTGGCATTGCGGTCGCCTGTGCCAGAAGGCTGCTGACGCTTATCAACCTGGCGTATTACCTAACTGGACATGATCGCGCAGGCTGGACAGTCGGACCTCCGGACGGCGTACCGACTACTCCGAGCGGCGGCATACGCCATCGCTGACCGGTACCTCACCCGAGCCCTCTTCGCCGACGCTTCCCATCGCGGTTAGCGCTCCCGGCGGGAGGCACGCCCAGCTTCGGACGATCCTCCGCGTGGTTCGTCCGTCCGGGGCGAAGCCGCCGCGACGCAAATGGGCTCGCTACTACTTCGAGGATCTGGTGGCAGTCCACGACTGCGACGCTCGACATGCTGTTCCGACTCCTTTATGGCGGCGAATTGGTGACGTCGATGCGTACGTTCGGTGCGTTGTGGTCGGGGGTTGCGTCAGACTGCTCTGGTGGGCGAGCCGGAGAGCGGATACGCCAACACAAGTGATGGTCGGATCGGCTACCAGGTGGTGGGCGGTGGCCCTCCGGACGTGCTGGCCACCATCCCGCCCTTCCTACCCATCGATTTGATGTGGGACGAACCCAGGCTTGTTCGCTTCCTCAATGGTCTGTCGTCGTTCAGTCGGCACATTTGGTTCGACTCTCGGGGAACGGGCTCATCGGATCCGATCGCGCCGGATGAGGGCCGCGTGATTGAGAGCGTCGTCGACAGCATGATCGCCGTGCTCGACGAGCTCGGCTGCGAACGGGTCATTGTGCTTGGCGCCAACGCGAGCCACCCGGCCTTGCAGTTCGCTACCACCCATCCTGAGCGGACGAGCGCGTTGGTGCTCATCAATCCGGGCGCCCGAGAGCGGCGGGCAGACGATTATCCCGAAGGGATCCCGGACGAGGCTGTTGAGGGAGCCCTGGCGACGGTCCGAGACCGGTGGGGGACCGGTGAGATCCTCAGTCGCTTGGCTCCCAGCGCGGCTGGCGATCGCCGGTTCGCGCGCTGGTCGACGCGCTGCGAGCGCCTGTCGATGCCGCCGCAGCGCGCCGGTCGGGTTTTTCGCGCCGGCTTCGATGTTGACGTGCGGCACCTTCTTGGCGCGATCCGGGTGCCGACACTGGTGGCTACCAGCGCCGGCTGGTTCGGCCCCGAGCGGAGCCGGTACGTCGCCGAGCACATCGACGGCGCCCGCCACCTCGAACTCGCCAGCGCGGACTCATTGTTCTTCATGGGCGACACGGGACCGCTCCTGGACGCCATCGAAGAGTTCCTCACCGGCCAGCTTCCTCCCGGTCAGATCGACCGGGTGCTGGCGACCGTGCTCTTCACAGACGTAGTGAGTTCCACCCCCCAAGTCGCAGGCATGGGCGACCGTCGATTCTCAGAGGTCCTCGCCACCCACGACGACCTCACCCGTACCGAACTCGAACGTTTCCGCGGTCAAGAGGTCCGCAAAACTGGCGACGGCTTCCTGGCGACCTTCGACGGACCAGGACGGGCCGTGCGCTGCGCCTGCGCCATCCGCGACGCCGTGCGCGCCATCGGCATCGAGGTTCGCGTCGGGCTCCACACCGGCGAGATCGAACTGCACAGCGACGACATCGGCGGCATCGCCGTCCACATCGCCCAACGCGTCCAAGCGCAAGCCCAGCCCGACGAAGTCCTCGTCTCACGGACCGTCGTCGACCTCGTCGGCGGCTCGGGCATCCCGTTCGCCGATCGCGGCGTCCATGCGCTCAAGGGCGTGCCGAATCCATGGCAACTCTTCGCCGTCAACGGCGTACGAGGGTCCGGCGCTGGGGGCGAACTCGCCGACTAACCCGCCCTCGAAGATGTTCCAGCGGAGGGCGGAAGACCCCCGGTCCTGACTACTCGATCTCCCGCCCCCCACTTCGCTACGAGGAACGTACGAAGCCTCGAACCGGAGCGTCATGAGTAGTCACTTACTCAACTCTGCGCCCTCGAGGCCCCGACGCTGTCGAGGATCGGAGGCGGGAGCGAGGGGGCGACTCTCCGGGCCCAACACCACTCGGAACCCCGAGCGCGCCTTCCTTGCCCAGCCCGCTGGGGGTTCCTTGTGCTCCGCCCGCGCTGCTTCGAGGCCTTACACCCACATCATGCCGTCGAGCGACCAGCGAGCGCGGGAGGCCGTCGACGCCGCCTTCCGCAATCTCGTCGGACCATCCGCGGACTTACCCGAATGAGCGTGTTCCGGCAGGTCAGACGCACTTCGCCTCAATACTGCGCGTAGTAGGGCTTCGCGGTGTCGCGCTTCTCCAAGAGGATGAAGACGAGGCCGTGCGGATCGGCGAACCACGTCGTCCGCAGCCCGGCGATCTCGGCGACCCCGCGGGTGAGGAACTGCACGCCCTTGCCCTCGAGCTCGGCCCGCGTCGTCGTGATGTCGTCGCACAGGAGCCCGACGTGGCTGAAGCCGTGGTCCACGACGCTGGCGTCCGGCGGACGGGCACGGCCGGGAGCGCGCGGGTACTCAAGCACCTCCAGCACCCGGTCGCCGCCGTCGGGGAAGCCGAGGATCGCGCCCTTCAACGCGACCGGGCTCGGAACGAGCTCCCCCATGTCGCGCTCTATGGCATCCCCCTCCATCAGCACCGGCGGCGACAGGACCGTCATGCCGATGACGGACCGGTACCACTCCACCGCGACGTCGACATCGGGTACGCACACGGCCGTGTGGGCAAGCGAGGTGATCACGCGACCGACGCTAGGGGATCAGCGATCGGGCAGGAGCCCACCGGTAGCGTTCCCGTTGATGAGTCGTCGGTTCCGACGCCTCGCGGTCGTCGCCCTCGTGCTCCTGGTGATCGGCGCGGTGGCGCTCATGCTGACGACGCGACCGAAGCTCGAGGACGACCGGAGCGCCGTCGATCGCACCTGGACGCCTGTTCGCGGCTCGCTCGCGGAGCGGTACAACCGGCTGGGCGAGGCGAACGCGCAGCTGGTGGCAGCGGGCGGGGGCGAGCGCGACGTGGCCCGAGCGCTCGGGCTCCGGCTGGCCCGCTGGGGCGAGCTGCAACGGGCGCGGGCCGGCGACGCCGACGCCGACGCCGAGGCCCAGACCGCCGATCAGCTCGAGGGCCTCGCGACGCGGCTGCAGGCAGTGGCGTCGAGCTCGGACCGTTTGCGGGCCGCGGAAAGCCTGAACCAGGCCATCGCCGCGTTCCAGGGGACGAGCAATCCGCAGTTGCAAGCGGCAATCAAGACGTACAACGACTCCGTCCGCGACTA
This sequence comes from Acidimicrobiia bacterium, assembly GCA_035316005.1. Classification (GTDB taxonomy): domain Bacteria; phylum Actinomycetota; class Acidimicrobiia; order IMCC26256; family JACDBD01; genus JALZAA01. The sequence continues at coordinate 3,972 of DATFXK010000103.1, forward strand.
CGAAGACGAGCGCGACGGCCTGCTGCGCAGCCCGGTCGCGAGCCTGTTCGGCTACGGCTCGCGACCGCAGCTGCTCCTGTCGTCGTAACAGATCAGCGGGCGGCGCCGATGACGTTCTGGTTGGCGCGCTCGATGCGCGCCACCTCGCCGACGGGCGCGACGCGCCAGAAGCTCCGCAGCGTCGCGTCCCAGTCGTCGAGCATCCGAGCTGCGCGCGGCGAACCGGTGAGCTCCCGGTGCCGCTCGAGCAGGAAACGGAGCTCGGCCGCCTGCGGGTCGTCGAGCTTCGACGCCTCGACGAGCTGCGGGTTCAACCGAGCCGACAACAACCCGTCGGGGTCGAATACGAACGCCTGCCCGCCCGTCATGCCGGCGCCGAGGTTGTATCCGAACGGCCCGAGGACGACGCACGTGCCCCCCGTCATGTACTCGCAGGCGTGGTCGCCTGTGCCCTCGACGATGGCGGTCGCGCCGCTGTTGCGCACCATGAACCGCTCGCCGACGCGACCGGCGACGAACACCTGCCCGCCCGTCGCGCCGTACAGCACGGTGTTGCCGGCGAGCACGGCGTCGCCGGCGTCGCCGGCGGGCGGCCGCACGGTGATGCGCCCGCCCCCCATGCCCTTGCCGAGGTAGTCGTTCGCCTCACCCACGAGGTCGAGCGCCACGCCGTCGGCGAGGAAGGCGCCGAAGCTCTGCCCCGCCGAGCCCGTGAGCCGGGCGATGACGGACCCGGGCGGGAGCCCTTCACCCCACTCGAGTCCGATCGCGCCACCGAGTGACGCGCCAACCGTGCGGTCGGCGTTGGTGATCTCGTAGGCGAACTCGACCTCGCCGCCGTCCCATAGGACGGGGAATGCGTCGGCCAGCAGACGCTCGTCGAGCGGCGAGCGCGGTCGCTGGATGGGCACTGTGGCCACGAAATGGAGCGGGCTTCCCTCCGTGGGCGTGGCGAGCAGGGGTGACAGGTCGAGCGAGTCGGCGCGGGCTTCGCCGGTATTGCGCTGGCGCAGCATGTCGACGCGGCCGATGGCCTCGTCGAGGCTGCGGACGCCAAGCGTCGCCAGCGTGCGACGTACCTCCTCGGCGATGAAGATCATGTATGTCGCGACGCCCTCGGGCGTACCCGCGAACTTGGCCCGCAGGTTCGGCCGCTGGGTGGCAATGCCGGTCGGGCACGTGTCGCGATGGCAGGCGCGCACCATGATGCAACCCTCGGCGAGCATGGCGGCCGTGCCGAACGAGTACTCGTCGGCACCGAGCAGGGCGGCCATCACCACGTCGCGCCCGGTCTTGAACCCGCCGTCTACCCGGACCCGCACGCGGTCGCGGAGCTGGTTCTCGACGAGGGCCTGCTGGGCGTCGGCGAGACCGAGCTCCCATGGCAGGCCGGCGTTCTTGATCGACGACAGCGGTGACGCGCCGGTGCCACCGTTGTTACCCGAGATCTGCACGACGTCGGCGAGCGCCTTCACGACGCCGGCAGAGATCGTGCCCACACCGTCCTCGGCTACGAGCTTCACCGACACCTCCGCCCGCGGGTTGACCTGCTTGAGGTCGTAGATCAGCTGGGCGAGGTCCTCGATCGAGTAGATGTCGTGATGCGGTGGCGGCGAGATCAACCCGACCCCGGGTTGAGTGTGCCGGAGGCGCGCGATCTCCCCGCTGACCTTGTGGCCGGGGAGCTGGCCGCCCTCCCCCGGCTTCGAGCCCTGCGCGATCTTGATGTTGAACTCGTCCGCGAACGCGCAGTACTCGGGCGTGACACCGAAGCGGCCGGACGCGATCTGCTTGATGCGCGAGTTGCGGTCGCGGTCGGTGCCGCGCGTGCGGTACCGGGCCGGGTCCTCGCCGCCCTCGCCGCAGTTGCTCTTGCCGCCGATCATGTTCATCGCGATCGCGAGCGTCTCGTGCGCCTCCGCAGAGAGCGCGCCGTGCGACATGGCGCCGGTCGAGAACCGTGTCGTGATCGCCTCGACCGGCTCGACCTCCTCGAGCGGAATCGGCTCGCCGCGCGGGACGAGCTCGAGCAGGTCGCGCAGCTCGGTCGTCGGGCGCGACTCCACGAGCTCGCGGAACCGCTCGTAGAGGTCCGCCCGCCCACCCTTGACCGCCCCCTGCAGGAGGTGGGCGGCGCGCAGGTCTGTCGGATCGGGCGCCGGCAGCGGCTCCGCTTCGGGCCCCTGGAGCACGATGACCTTGCCCTGGTCCTCACTCGGCGCCGGCTCGACGCCGGCAAGCTTGCCGCTCACCTCGCTCTTGCGCTTCGGCTTGCGCTCGCCGTCCTCGTCGTCGCCTTCAGGAGCGAGGCCGAGTGAATCGTGCAGGGCGTCGACGACGTCGGGGTTGTTCCCGTGGTACTCACCACCCCGCTTGCGATGGCGGAAGAACCCAGGCTCCTCGAGGGTCGCCTTCTCGCCGCCGAACGCGGCTTGGTGGCGGGAGAGGACATCGGCGCCCAGCGTTTCGAAACCCACACCGCCCACCTCCGACACGGTGAATCGGAGGCACGTCTCGATCACTTCGGGGCCCAGCCCGATGGCCTCGAAGATCTGCGCCGCCCGGTACCCGTCGACGGTCGAGATGCCCATCTTCGAGAAGATCTTGAGCACGCCGTCCTCGAGTGCCGCCTGCAGCTTCGCCTGCGCCTCGGAGGAGTGGAGCTCCCCGAGCTGGTCGTCGTCGGCCATGCTCGCCACCGTCTCGAGCGCAAGGCGCGGGCACACCGCGTCGGCGCCGAACCCGAGGAGGCAGGCGACCGCGTGCACGTCGCGAGCGTCGCCGGAGGCGACCACGATCGACGCTTGCTGGCGGGTGTGCTCAGCAATGAGGCGATGGTGCACCGCGCCCAGCGCGAGCAGCGACGGGATCGGCGCCCGTTCGTCCCCGACGCTGCGGTCGGAGATCACGAGGAGGGACGCGCCGCCCGCCACTGCCTCGACTGCTTGGTCGGCGAGGGCGCGAACGGCAGCACCGAGCCCGCCGGGGCCGTCGGCCACCCCGAACGTGGCGCCCAGACGCACTGCCTTGAACACGGGACGGTCCTGGTCGAGGAGCGCCTCGACTGCCGACGGGTACAGGAAGAACGACGGCAGCTCGAGAAGGCGGGCCGCGCCCGCCTCCTCGGTGAGGAGCGGGCGGCGCGGCCCGAGGCACGTCCGCAGCGACATCACGAGCCGTTCGCGCAGGTGGTCGATGGGTGGGTTCGTGACCTGCGCGAAGCGCTGCTTGAGGTAGTTGAAGATCGGCCGAGGGCGGCTGGCGACGGCCGCGAACGGCACGTCGTCGCCCATCGAGAACGTCGGCTCCTTGGCGTCGGTGGCCATGGGCTTGAGCACCATCGCCACCTCCTCGCGCGTGAGTCCGAACGCGACCTGCTGGCGCGCGAGGTCCGCGGGTGCGGGCGGCATCTCGACGGGCACGCCGATGTCGGCGGGGAGGAGGCCGTCGCGCGTCCATTGCGAGTACGGCTGGCGGCGCGCCAGCCACGTCTTCACGTCGGTGTCGTCCTGAACCGCGGTCACCGGCCCTGCGTCCTCCCCGTTGCCGCTGCTGCCGGCGGCCGTTCCTGCCATCGGTCGGTCGGGGTCGACGCAGATCATGTCGCCGGGACCGAGGCGGCCGCGTTGCACCGATCCGTGGCCCGTCACCGGCACCGCGCCGACCTCCGACGCGCACACGACGAGGCCGTCGTCGCACACCTGCCACCGCAAGGGGCGCAGCCCGTTGCGGTCGAGCGCGGCGCCGACGCGCCGGCCGTCGCTGAAGACGAGACCGGCGGGACCGTCCCAAGGGTCGGTCAAGCACGCGTGGTATCGGAAGAAGCCGCGCACGCCCCGGGGCAGGTCACGTTGGCCCTCCCACGCCTCGGGCACGAGCATCGCGACGGCGTGGCGCATGTCGCGTCCGCCGCGCACGAGGAGCTCCACCGCGGAGTCGAGCTTGCCGGAGTCGGAGTCCTCGGGATCGAGCACAGGGCGGAACAGCTCTTCGGGGCCGAGCCCCGCCTCCTCGGTGCCGAGACGACCCCGGGCGATCATCCGCAGCTCGTTGCCGCGCACGGTGTTGATCTCGCCGTTGTGGCACAGGTGCCGGAACGGTTGCGCTCGCTCCCAGGCGGGCGTCGTGTTGGTCGAGAAGCGGCTGTGGAAGATCGCCAATGCGGCGCTGAACTCACTGTCGGCGAGATCGGGGTAGAAGGCGGCGAGCCGGTCGCTGATGACCAGCGCCTTGTAGGTGACCGTGACGAAGGAGAAGCTCGCGAAGTAGTGGCGAACGCGCGCCTCGCGACACGTCGTCTCGGCTCGGCGACGGGCGCGATACGCGCGTCGCTCGGACTCGACATCGTCGACGCCGGGGGGCCGCTGCAGGATGCCGTGCCACAGCGACGGCTGATCAGCCCGCGCCGCCGCGCCGAGGTGCGACTCGTCGACGGGGACCCGGCGCCATCCCGCGACCTCGATGCCTTCCGCGGCACAGGCGTCCGCGACGGCGTCCTTCGTGACCTGCACCGCGCTGTCGTCGTCGAGCGCGAGGAATGTCGACACAATGCCGATGCGATCGGCGTCGAGCTCGCGCCCGAGTTCCTTGGCGCCGACACGGGCAAAGAACGCACGCGGGATCGGGGTGAGGAGGCCGGCGCCGTCGCCCGAGATGCCGTCAGCGGCGATCGCCTGGCGGTGGCGCACGCACGCCAGCCCGGTCAGCGCGAGGTCGACGATCTCACGGCTGGCCGAGCCGGAGGCGTGCGCGACGAAGCCGATGCCGCAGGCATCGAGCTCGTGGCGTCGCCGAGCGCGTTGACGCGCCGCGCGATCAAAGTCGACCAACCGAGGGACTCCTCGCTCCCGGGACGGTGCTGTGGTCTGGGATCCAGCAGGAGCGACGACGCTGTCGCGGGAACGCTCACGATAGCGGACAGATCGTGGCGCGATGGCCGCTTTCGGCGTGCCAGCATGCAGCCGTGCCCGACGCTCCCGGCGGCCGGCCCGTACCGCTCGTCGCCGTTCTCGGCGGCGGGCAGCTCGGTCGGATGCTCGCGCTGGCC
>DATFXK010000104.1:0-25384 GCA_035316005.1 Acidimicrobiia bacterium
CTCCACGAGTACCGGCCGCCCACCCAGATCGGCGACACGTGGCGCGGGTTCGTCGAGGGCATGCAGTACCCGCCCGAGTTCCGTGACGCCCTGCTCAAGGACGACGAGCTGCGCGACTTCGCCGGGACGCTGCCCCTCGGCCTCTCGCGGGTCGTGTACTCGTGCACGCACACGACGTTCGCGCCGACCGTCATCCACGGCGGGACGAAGACGAACGTGATCCCCGACCAGGTCGACATCCAGGTCGACATCCGCACCCTCCCGGGGGAGACCGAGGAGGATGTCCACCACCACCTGCGCGAGGCCCTCGGCGACCTCCATCCCGCCGTCGACATCGAAGGCAACGACGACCCCTCCACGGCGTCGCCCATCGTCACGCCCCTGTGGGACACGCTCTCGTCTGTCAGCGGTCGACTCGTCGACGGCTCCGCGCTCGTTCCGTTCGTGATGGTCGGCGGTACCGACAACCGCTTCTTCCGCCGGGCGGGCTCGGTCGGCTACGGCTTCGGGCTGTTCAGCCAGCGCCTCACCTTCGAGGACTACGCGACGATGTTCCACGGCAACGACGAGCGCATCGACCAGGAGTCGCTCGCGCTCTGCACGACGCTGTGGGAAGAGGTCGCGAAGGAGCTGCTGAGCTAATCGCTCTCGCCGCGGTCGCGCAGGAACTGCTCGACCTCGGCGGCCAGGGTCTCGCCCGACGGGACGTCCGTCTCGGCCTCCGTGTCGTAGCGCTCCTCGAGCTGCCCGACGTAGGTGCGCACGTCGTCGTCCTGCGCGACGACCTCGTCGACGCGCGTGCGCCAAGCCTCGGCGGCATCCTCGAGCTCGCGTAGCTCGAACGGCGTCCCGAGCAGGTCGCCGAGCCGGTCGAGGAGCGCCCGCGTCGCCAGCGGGTTGGGCGGCGTCGACACGTAGTGCGGGACCGGCGCCCACAACGACGCCGATGCCACGCCGGCCGCCCGTGCCGTGTCGTGCAGGACCCCGACGATGCCGGTGGGGCCCTCGTAGCGCGACCGCTGCAGATGAAGCCGGGTCATGAGCTCGGGATCGGTCGTCGCGCCGGTGACGCGGACGGGACGGGTGTGGGGAACGTCGGCGAGGAGCGCTCCGAGCGTCACGACCATCTCGCAGCCGGTGTCACCGGCGACGCCGAGCACGTCGCGGCAGAACGCCGGCCAGCGAAGGTTCGGTTCGACGCCGCGCAGGACGACGAGGTCGCGTGCGTCGACCGGCACGGCGAAGAACTCGGTCGCCGGCCACGTCAGGTCGCGCGTCACGCCGTCGACGAGCTCGACGGTGGGGCGGGCGGACTGGAAGTCGAAGTGCTCCTCCGGGTTCATCGACGCGAACTTCGTGGCGTCGAAGCGGCGGGTGAGCCACCCGGCCGCCTCGGACGCGGCGCTGGCGGCGTCGTTCCACCCCTCGAAGCCGGCCACCATCACCGGACGACGCAGTGCCGGCCGCTCCTCCCACACGAGCGCGCTCATCGTCCTCCCTCGGTCGCGATCGCCGCGCGAGCCTACGGCGGCGGTGTCGTGCCGCTAGCCGCGGGTGCCGCGTATCTGGCCGAAGTCGACCGGATAGCCGCCGTTGTCGACGATCGTCTTGGCCATCGGCTGGATGAGGGAGAAGAGCTCGCCGGCGCGATCGCCGAGGCGCTCGAGGATCTCCCGCTCGGCCATGTCGGTGTCGTGCTCGATCTCGGCCCGGAACGCCCGGCCCGCCTCCGTGAGCTGTCCCTCGCCGTCGATCAGCCCGCGCTCCTGGAGCCGGCCACGGGCCGCGTCGACGTCTTCCTGGCTCCAGCCCCGCGTGAACACGTACGCGCCGGGCTGGAGGCCCCACATCAGCTCCGTGAGCACGGTGATCTCGCACGAGTCGGTGCGGGACACCCACGCCGCGATGTGGCCGTCGCCCCGGTGCTCCCGCACGAGGTCGGCGGCGCGCCAGAGCCGGCCCATCGGCGTGTCGGGCACCGGCAGCACCGAGAGACCCGAGTAGAGCATCCGTCCGGACGGATCGACGCCGTCGGTGAGCGAGAACAGGATCTCCGTCGCCTGCTTCACTTCGGGCCCTGGATTGCCGAGCAGGCGGTTCAGCTGCTCGGTGGCGCCGTCCCGCCGGGCCTCGAGCAACGTGTCGGCGTCGGTCTTCGACCACCCGCCGGTGACGGCCCGCTCCACGACCGCGGGCTTGAACGCGCCGAAGGCGGCGCAGACGACGCTCCACGGCGCGTTCCCGAGGCAGGCGCCCCGACTGCAGAAGTACCCCTCGAAGTAGTTGAGGCCGAGCGCCTCGTAGCGCTGCTGAGCCTCCGGCGCGAAGTACACGCCGGCCGCCAGCGGCTCGACGAGGTTTCGCAAGCGGCGTGCGGTCTCGTGCAGGTCTGAGCCCACCGTTCCCCCCTCGGTCGCGGGCCGTGCGGGTCGGTTCGCCGCCCGGCTAGCGCCGGATGACCCGATTGCGCAGCGTACCGATCCCCTGGATGGTGATCTCCACGACGTCGCCGTCGTCGAGCCAGCGCGGCGGGTTGCGGGCCATGCCGACGCCGCCTGGGGTCCCGGTCAGGATCACGTCGCCGGGTTCCAGGGTGAGCCCGCGCGACAGGTGCTCGATCAGCTGCGGCACCGAGAACACCAGCTGCTCGGTGTTCGAGCACTGGAGCAGCTCCCCGTCGACGCGCGTCTCGATAGCGAGGTGGTCGAGGTCGAGCTCGTCGGGGGTCACGAGCACGGGCCCGAGGGGGCAGAACGTGTCGAAGGACTTCGACCACACCCATTGCCCGGTCGTGAACTGGTGGTCGCGGGCGCTCACGTCGTGCGCGCACGTCACCCCTTCGACGACGTCGAGGGCCTCGTCCGCCGGCACGTCGCGCGCACGCCGTCCGATCACGACCGCCAGCTCACCCTCGTAGTCCGGCTGGGTGACGTGGGGCGGGATCAGGATGTCGGCGCCGTGGCCGACGACCGAACCGGTCGACTTCACGAACACCACCGGTTCGGTGGGGATCGGCGTGCCCGTCTCGGCGGCGTGGTCGCGGTAGTTCAGCCCGATGGCCCACACCATCCGCAGGCGGTCGACGGGCGGGTCGAGATTGAGGTTGTGGGTCAGCGCGGCCGCGTCCTCCGTCTCGACGACTTGCCGCTCACCCTCGTTCCAGATCCAGCGCATTTACTCTCCTGGCGCCGTCGCAAGCTCCGGCGCTGCGACGACGGTCGGCAAGGCCGCCGTCGTCACGGGGAGCCTAAATCCCCGCGATGGCGCATTCAGCGGTCTGTCATGCTCTCGTCATGCCCTCCATCGACGGCGACGTCCTGCGCGCTCGCGGGCTCGTCAAGCAGTACAAGCGCATCAGAGCCGTCGACGGCATCGACCTGACGGTCGGCGCCGGTGAGCGCGTCGCGCTCCTCGGGCCCAACGGCGCCGGGAAGACCACGACCCTGCTGATGCTCCTCGGCGTCGTGACGCCCGACGCCGGCTGGGTCGAGATCGCCGGTCACCGCCTGCCCCGCCAGCGCAGCGCCGCCGCCGCCCACGTGGGGTTCGCCGCCGGGTACCTGCCGCTCCCCGAGCGGCTGCGCGTCCGCGAGTTCCTGCGCCTGTTCGGGCAGCTCTACGGGCTGCACGACCCGACGCCCCAGGTCGAGGCGGGGCTCGAGCGGTTCGGCATCGTCCACCTCGCCGACGCCATGGGCAACGAGCTCTCGTCGGGACAGCGCACTCTCGTCGGGATCGTGAAGGCGGCGCTGCACGACCCGGCGCTGCTCATCCTCGACGAGCCCACCGCATCCCTCGATCCCGACGTGGCGCTCAAGGTCCGTACGGGGCTGAACCGGCTGTGCGCCGAGGAGGGCACGGCGCTGCTCGTGACGAGCCACAACATGGTCGAGGTCGAGCGGCTCTGCGACCGGGTGGTGTTCATCTCGCAGGGGCGCATCGTCGCCGACGGCCGTCCGGGCGAGGTCGCAGCCCGTTTCGGCCGCGACGACCTCGAGGGCGTGTTCCTGCACCTGGCCGAGGAGCGTGAAGCACCCGCGCCCGAGCAACGGAGAAGGAGGGGAGCGTGACCTGGCTGCGGATCCGTGCCGTGGCGCGGCGCCACGCCTACGTGCTGCAGCGGTCGCCGCAGCGCTGGTTCGACGTCGTCGTGTGGCCCGTCGTCGACGCGCTGCTGTTCGGCGCGATCGGCGTCTACTTCGCGCGCCAGTCGGGCGCCGGCGCGAAGGGGGTGGGCTTCCTCCTGGCCGGGATCCTGCTCTTCCACGTCGTGTTCCAGGCCGAGATCAGCCTGGCGACCGGGTTCATGGAGGAGACGTGGTCGCGCAACCTGCTGAACCTGCTCGTGACGCCGCTCCGGGAAGGCGAGTACGCCGCCGGCGTCGTCCTGTTCGGCCTGGCCAAGCTGGCGATGGGCGTGACTGTCGTCGCCCTCGTCGCGCTCGCGCTCTTCGCGTTCAACATCACGGACGTCGGGCTGGCACTCATCCCGATGGTGGCCTTGCTGCTCGCGGTCGGGTGGTCGGTCGGCATGATCGTGATCGGCCTGATCCTCCGCGTGGGTCAGGGCGCCGAGATCCTGGCCTGGGGGCTGCTCGCCATGCTCATGCCCCTGTCCGGCATCTTCTATCCGGTCAGCGCGCTGCCGGGGATCCTGCAGCCGATCGGCCGCGTGCTGCCGCTCACCCACATCTTCGCCGCCGCCCGCGCCGTCCTCGCGGGCGACCCGCTGCCGTGGGGGGAGCTCGGCATCGCCGCCGCCGGCGCGCTCGTGCTCGCGGTCGCGTCCGTCTGGTTCGTCGTGCGGATGCTGGCCGTGTTCCGTGCCCGCGGCTACATCAGCCGCCACGTCTGACGCGCCCGCAGCACGGTCTCACCCGCGCAGCGCTGCAATTGACGACCGGTTGGCCTGATCGAGCGCCTCGTGCACGAGGCTCTTGACCATCTGGCCCATGTGCTCGAACCCCTCACCCAGGGTCTTGCCCATGCGGTACCTGGCCGCGATGCCCTCGACGATGATGGCGAGCTTGTAGAACGCGAACACGACGTAGAAGTCGAGGTTGTCGACGTCGCGTCCGGTCTGCTTCGCGTACAGCTCGACGATCTCGTCGCGGCTGGCGAACCCCGCTTGCTCGTCGATCGCCTGGCCCGTGGCGATGACCTGAGCCTCCGATTGACCCCAGTAGAGGAGGAACAGCCCGACGTCCGCAAGCGGATCGCCGAGCGTCGACATCTCCCAGTCGAGGACGGCCGCGATCCGGCCGGCGTCGTTGTTCGAGAGCATCGTGTTGTCGAGCCGGTAGTCGCCGTGCACGATCGTGGGCGGCCCCGACTCCGGCAGAGCGTTCCGCAGGCGCCGTGCCAGATCGTCGATCTCGGGGAGCTCTTCGGCCTTCGAGCGTTCCCACTGCTGGTTCCACCGCCGCAGTTGTCGTTCCATGAATCCATCGGGGTGGCCAAAGTCGGCCAGGCCGACGGCCTCGTAGTCGACGCCGTGGATGCGGGCGAGCACGTCGACGAGCTCACGCGAGCACGCGGCCGCTTCGTCGCGGGTGAGGGCGGCGAGGTCCTCGCCGTTGCGGAGGATGCGGCCGTGCACACGCTCCATCACGTAGAACGGCGCGCCGTTCACGTCGTTGTCCTCGCACAACGCGTACGTGCGCGGCACGGGCACGTCGGTGTCGGCGAGCGCGGTGAGCACCTTGTACTCGCGCGCCATGTCGTGCGCGGTCGGGAGCACGTGACCGAGGGGTGGGCGGCGCAGCACCCACTCGCGCTCGCCGTCGGTGATGACGTACGTGAGGTTCGATCGACCGCCGGCGATCAACTCCGCCGACAGCGGCTGTCCGTCGGCGCCGTCGACGTGCTCGGCGAAGAACCCGCGCAGCGCGTCGAGGTCGACGCCTTCGGGACCCCCCGTGGTCACGGGGGCAGCCTATGCGTGCCTTCGAAGCTGTCTCAGGCGACGCGGGGGGCGCGGGGCCGCACCGGCCGGCCGCTCCCCTTCGGGTAACGCGCTACCCGGCCGACAGGCATGTCGACCCGGAAGCCGGCCGCCGCGCGCTCCTCCTCGGACTCGCCGCCCCAGAAGCCGTACTCGCGGTTCTCGCGCGCCCAGTCGCGGCAGTCCTGCAGGACGGGACACGCGGAGCACACGGACCGGGCCTGGCTCTCGCGCACGACTCGCGCCTCCGGCCGCTCGCCGGCCGGGGCGAAGAACAACTCGGTGCGACCCTGGCACGCGGCGTCCGACGTCCACGCCAGGGGTCCGCTGAAGATCAAGTTGGAGATGGTCTCCACGGCCGCCAAGGCCGACCTCCGCTGTGGCCTTCTCAGAAGGAGACTCCGGGGAGCCGGTGGGGGGGCTACCGACCCCCCGAGTCGTCCTGACTCCATCCTGACTGCTGGCCTCGAATCTGTCCAACAGTTAGGATCGATGGCATCCATCAGAGCCGCTGATGGTCCAGGATAGCACAAAGGGGACAGATGGTGGAGCTCCGACATCTCGACACACTGCTCGCGATCGCCGACCAGGGCTCGTTCACCGCCGCCGCCGACTCGCTGTCGACCGTGCAGTCGAACGTCTCGGAGCAGGTCCGCCAGCTCGAGGAGGAGCTCGGCGCCGACCTGCTCGTCCGGGGCCGCCGGGGCGCCACGCCGACCGAGTGCGGTGCCGCCGTCCTCGAGCGCGCCCGGCGGATCCGGCGAGAGCTGGAGGCGATGCAGGCGGACCTGTCGATGCTGCAGGGCCTGCGCACGGGGCACGCCAGCCTCGGCATCGTCGGGACGGCGAGCCGCTGGATGGTCCCGGCGCTCGTCGCCGACCTCCGGGCCGAGGCCCCCGGGGTGCAGCTCCGCATCAACGAGGGCGCGTCGGAGCGCCTGGCCTCCGAGGTCCTGGCGGGCGAGCTGAGCCAGGCCGTCGTCACCGAACCGATGACGGCACCGCGTTTGGAGGTGGAGCACCTGCTCGAGGAGGGCCTCGTGGGCCTCGTTCCGGCGAGCGCAACCGAGGTCGGGCCCGAACCGGTGTCGCTCGAGCGCCTCGCCGAGCTGCCGATGATCCTCCCGCCGGTCGGGAACCCCCTGCGGCGCGAGGTCGACGACGCCGCCGCCGCGAGCGGGCTCACGATCGCGGTGCCGGTCGAGGTCGAGGGCATCCGCTTGATCGCCGACATGGTCGCGGCCGGCGGCGGTGCATCCGTGCTGCCCGAGACGGCGATCCCTCCCGAGCTGACGCGGGTGCGCCGGGTCGCGCTGCGCGACGTCCCGCCTCGGCGCTTGGGATTGATCACCGCTCGCGAGGCCTACCTGTCGCTGGCCGACCGGGCGGTGCGCGACGGCGTCCGCCGGCTCGTCACCCGGCACCGGGACGAGCAGGCGACCACCGCGGCCCTGGCCGGCGCCGCGAGATAGCGTCCGCCGGGCGGGGAGGGAGCGACATGGTCGACCAGCCGCAACGAAGGTCGCAGCCGCCGGCGGGTAGGGAGAATCGAACGCGACTGATCGTTGCGCTGGTCATCGCGGCGGTGATCCTGGTCTTCGCGTTCCAGAACACGGACCGGGTGCGGGTGTCGTTCCTGTTCTTCCACTGGGACGCGCGCGTCATCTACCTGATCATCGTCTCCGCGCTGCTCGGTGCGTTCGCCGCGTACCTGCTCGGGCGGCGACGGAGGAGCCGGCGGCGGGAAGAGCGGCGCGACTAACGCGGCTTCAGCAGCAGGCGCGTCCCGGCCACGGTCCGCTCGCCGAGCGGGCCGTGACCCACCACGTCGGCTTCGAGCCGGTCGACGCCCGGCGGGCGGCCCGGCCGGTCCTCGAGCTTCACCCGGCCGCCGCCCGGCCACGCGAGCTCGACCCAGCCTTCGCCCCCCGCGACCTCGTCGCCCTGGAGCAGCCCGGTGAAGAACCCGAGCGTCGCCGTGAGTGAGGGTGTGCCGATCACGACGTGGCGGAGGAAGGCGGCGCGATCGCCGGGCGGGGGCGGGTCGGGCCACCAGCGGGGATGGCCGTTGGCGCCCTCGCGCCGCACCCGCTCGATCTGCTCGGCCAGCGTCCCCCAGTCGCCGTGCGCCTCGACGAGCTGGACGACGGTCCCGTGCGCCTCGCGCGGGTGGAGGAACGCCTCCTTCCAGTCCGGGTCCGACAGGTCGATGTTGACCGGCCGGTACCCGGCGGTGCGTACGCGCTCGAGGGTTGCGCGGAGATCGTCCACCTTGAACGTCAGGTGGTGGGGGCCGGGGCCGTGGCGGGCGACGAAGCGCTCGAGAAAGTCGTCCCGCTCTGGCTCCCACGGCTCCAGCAGCTCGACGTTCATCCCGGCGCCGGCGTCGCCGAGGCGCAACTGCATGGGCCGGAAGCCGACGCTGTGCCCGCCGAAGAGGACGATCCCGCCCAGCTCGCCGACGAGGACGTCGAGCGCGTCGCGCACGTCGCGCGTCGCCAGGGCTACGTGGTCGAGATCCATGCGGGTCCTGTCCTAGGTGGTGGCCGGGACCGGTGGGCCCTGGCCGGCGCGGGTGACGGCACGGGCCACGAGGTAGCCGATGCCGAGCGTGGCGAAGCCGCCGACCGCATCCAGAACGTAGTGGTTCCCCGTGAGCACGATGACCATCACGGTCCCGAAGGGATAGAGGAAGAACGCGACCTTCGCCCACGTCCGTCGGACACGCGGCACCATCACGACCGCGCACCAGAGCGCCCACGCGCAGTGGACGCTGGGCATCGCCGCGAACTGGTTCGAGATCTTGCTGACCGCGCCCGAGTTGAACGACCAGAACGTCGGGTACTTCGCGAGCGTGTCGACGAAGCCATAGCTGTCGGGCAGGAGACGCGGCGGCATGAGCGGCCACAGGATGAATCCCACGAGCGCGAGCCCGGTCGTGATGGCGAGCGTGTTCCGCCACAGCGGCCAGTCGTCGCTCCACTTGCGGAACAGGTAGATCCCGACGGCTGCCGTCACGACGAAGTGAAGCGAGCCGTAGAAGTAGTTGCAGGCGATGATGAGCGGCTTGAAGTGCAGCGCCCACTGCTGGAGCGTCTGCTCGTGGTTGATCCCAAGGAACTCCTGGATGCGGATGAGCTCCTTGGCGTGTGTGTACGCCTCTGCGGTACCGCCCTCGCTCGCGTTCCTGATCGCCGAGTAGACGAGATAGAACGCGACGATCGCCAGGATCTCGAGCCACCAGTAGACGTAGTGGCCATCGCGGAGCCGGCGGCCACCGGGCGGTCGAGGAAGCACGCGGCCTTCGGGCCGCTCCAGGATGCTCACGAGTTGTTCGTGTCGCCGCCTGATGCTGAGTCCGCGCGCGTCTTGCGCTGGCCCACGGCGAAGGCCGGGGCGCCGGCGAAGCTCACGACGAGGAGCATGCCGTACCAGAACAGACCGAGCGCGACCGCCGCCGAGGTCGACACCCCGAGCGGGTGGAGCAGCAGGACGAGCAGTCCCTCACGAACACCGAACCCGCTCACCGACAGCGGGAGCGTCTGGCCCATCGCCACGGCGGGGATGAAGGCGATCACCGCCGCGGCGGGCACTGAGATGTCTAGGGCCTGCACCGCGCAGAACACGGCGGCGACGACCGATGCCTGGTACAGGACGGCGGCGCCGAGCACGCCGACAGCGTCACGAGGTTGGTGGCGAAGCCGGTTCACCCCGATGTGCACCGCGCCGAGGAACCGCGTCCAGTTCTCGTGCTCGGCGAAGCGGCCCGCGATTCGGGGGTGACCGGCGACGACCAGGATGACGGCGAGCAGCACCAGCGTGCCCAGCGCGATGGCCAGCGCGACCCATGCGTAGTTGTTGTCGAGCAGCGACGGGCGCAGCAGGAAGCCGATGAAGACGAGGAGCGGTAGCGCGATGAAGCCGGTCAGGCGCTCGAGGACGACCGAGGCGAACGCCACCGTGCCCGAACCGGTCGTCGCCGTGCCTCGGCTGACGCGGAGGACGTCACCGCCGATCGTCGACGGCAGCACGTTCCCGACGAACTGCCCGGCGAAGTAGTGCTTCGCGAGAGTCCGCAGCGGGACGCGGACGTCGAACACCTCGAGCACGCGCTGCCACCGCCACGCCGACAACACGATGCCGAGGGCGGTGATGACCAGGCCGGCGAGGAGGAAGGCGACGGTCGAGAGGTGGCGCCGCTCGGGGAGCAGGTCGCCGGGGTGGATCTTCGTGACCAGCACCGCGAGCAGCACCGCAGTGACGATGACACGCAGCCACCGGCCCAGTGACTGGCGACGTGACGATGCCGCGGTGTCGGTCACGGCCATCGACGTAGCCTACAAGCGCCCCCTGGCCGGCCTCGACGAAGGTCGGGCGACCAGTGGGGCGCCGCTCGAGAGGGGGATGGCATGCGGATGACCATGGACGACGGCGTGGCTCTCGAGGTCACAGACACCGGGAGCGGTCCGGGGCTGCTGCTCGTCCACGGCTTCGGCGGGGCCAAGGAGGACTTCGCCGATCATGTCGAGTCGTTGGGAGCGCGTCATCGGGTCGTCACGTTCGATCACCGTGGTCACGGTGAGAGCGACAAACCCTCCGAGGCGTCCGCCTATTCCCTCGACCGGATGGCCGCCGACGTCCTCGCCGTCGCCGACGGGATGGGGTTCGACATGTTCCGGCTGCTCGGTCACTCGATGGGCGGGATGGTCTCGCGGCGCGTCGTCCTCGCGCAGCCCGCGCGCATCGACGCGCTCGTCCTGATGGACACCTCGCCCGGGCCGATCCCCGGGCTGGACCCGGAGCTCGCCGAGCTCGCCGCCAGCATCATGCTCGACCAGGGCAAGAGCGTCCTCAAGCCGCTGCTCGACGAGGCGGGCACGCTCGAGTCGCCCGCGCACCTGCGCCTCCTCGCCGAACGACCCGAGATGGTCGAGTACGAGGCACGGAACTGGCAAACGCTGTCGCCGATGATGTGGGCGACGATGCTCCGGGAGATCGTGCCCCAGCCCGACCAGCTCGCGCTGCTGGCCGGTGTGCGCTGCCCGACGCTGGTCATCGTCGGCGAGCAGGACACGCCGTTCCTCGACGGGTCACGCGCCATGGCGCGCGTCGTTCCCGGCGCCGAGCCCGTCGTCGTGCGCGACGCGGGCCATTCGCCGCAGCTCGAAAACCCGCGCCCGTGGCTCGACGCGCTCGAGCGGTTCCTCGCCAGCATCGAGCGCGCCCCCGCTGCGTGAGCGAGCAGCTCGAGGCCGACGGCGGGAGGCTGGCCGCCGAGACGCTGCGCCGCCACGACGTCGACACGCTCTTCACGCTGTCGGGCGGTCATCTCTTCCCGCTCTACGACGGCTGTGTGAAGACCGGCATCCGGCTCGTCGACACCCGCCACGAACAGACGGCGACCTTCGCGGCCGAAGGTTGGACGAAGGTGACGCGCCGGCCCGGCGCGGCGGCGCTCACCGCCGGGCCCGGAGTCACGAACGGTGTGAGCGCGATCACCTCTGCGTATCTGAACGGGACACCGATGCTCGTCGTGGGCGGGCGGGCACCGCAGGCGCGCTGGGGCTCCGGTTCGCTGCAGGAGCTCGACCACGTGCCGATCGTCGCGTCCATCACCAAGTACGCCGCGACCGCGGCCGCCCCCGAGCAGATCCCGCAGCTCGTCGATGCGGCGCTGCGCGCCGCGCGCACACCACACCGTGGCCCCGCGTTCGTCGACGTCCCACTGGACTCGTGGGGAGTCGCCTCGGCCACACTGCCGGAGCCGCCCGCCCCGGACGAGCTCTCGGGCCCGGAGCCGGACCCGGATGCCGTTGCCGCGATCGCCAAGCTCGTCGCCGACGCCGACCGTCCCGTCCTCATGGTCGGGGCCGACGTGTTCTGGGCGCGGGGCGAGGGGCCGCTGCGTGCGTTCGCGGAACCGGCCCGGGTGCCGGTGTTCGCGAACGGCCTCGGCCGCGGGCTGCTGCCGGCCGACCACGAGCTCGCGTTCTCACGGGTGCGCGGCGCGGCCTTCGGGGACGCCGACCTGGTCGTGGTGGCGGGGGCGCCGCTCGACTTCCGGCTCGGGTTCGGGAGGTTCGGCGACGCCCGGGTCGTGCACCTGGCCGACTCGACCGGCGGAGTGGCCGGCAACGTCGGACTCGCGGCGTCCGTAGCCGGGGATCTCGCCCGCATCCTCACGGGGCTGGCGGAGGCGACGCGGGGGCCGGCGCCGAGACGTGACCGTGACACGTGGGTCGCCCGCCTGCGCGACGAGGAGCAGGCGCGCCGCGCCGCCGAGGTGGCCGACCTGGAGAGTGATGCGTCGCCGATCCGGCCGACGCGCGTGTACGGCGAGCTGCGGCGCCGGCTCGACCGCGACGCGATCGTCATCGGCGACGGCGGCGACTTCGTGTCGTACGCCGGGAAGTACGTCGACAGCTACCAACCGGGAGGGTTCCTCGATCCCGGTCCCTACGGCTGCCTCGGCACCGGCTCCGGGTACGCCCTCGCCGCCGCCCTCGCCCATCCCGGGCGCCAGGTCGTCGTGATGTGGGGTGACGGCGCGCTCGGGTTCTCGCTGGGCGATCTCGACACGCTCGTGCGCTTCGGCGCCGACGTGGTCGGGATCGTCGGCAACAACGGCATCTGGGGCCTCGAGAAGCACCCCATGCAACTCATCTACGGCTACGACGTCGTCGCCGAGCTCCGTCCCGGCACCCGGTACGACGAGGTGATGACGGCGTTGGGCGGGCACGGCGAGATCGTGTCCGAGCCGGACGAGATCGGCCCCGCCCTTGACCGGGCGTTCGCCACGGCGGGGCCTTCGCTCGTGAACGTGCTGACCGATCCGGCCGACGCCTACCCGCGCTCGAGCAACCTCGCCTGACCGCGCACCGCGGCCTAGGTGGCGGGGCTCGTCAGCAGGTCGTCCTCGAACCCGAACTGCCCGCCGCACGGTCGCCAGGTGCCGTTGATCTTCTGCAGGCGGATGCGCACCTTGTCGGTGTCCTGGAAATTGCCCGCGTTGAGATCGGCGTCGACGTTGGCGCGCTCGCCGTCGATGTGCACGTCGAACGGAGTGACCTGGTAGTCGTGGATACCGAAGATCGCCAGCCGGTCGACGGTGTTCTGGAGCGACCGGGGCGATCCGTCCAACTGCTCCTGCGCGCAGAGCTGGGCGAATGCGGCCCGGTAGTCGCCGCGCCGGATGTCGCGCAGGTAGTCGTTGGCGGCGTCGATCGGCGGCTTGACCTTCTGGATCCAGATGGTGCCGCTCGCCACGGCCAGGCCGAGGATGACGACGACGGCGCCGACGAGCAGGTAGATCCACACCCGGCGTCGGCGCGGCTTCGGCGGCCGGGGCACCCATGACGGGGCCGCGGGCGGGGGCGCGGTCCAAGGCGCCGACGGCGCCGGGGGTTGCCCGGCCACCGGCGTCAGCCCCCGGCTGCCTTCTCGAGGAAGCGGGCGCGCTCGACGACGACCCGGGTGATCTTTCCCGCCGCCACGAGCCCGCGGGCGTCGGTCACCGAGACCCGGAACGTGAGCCGTCGCCCGTGCACGGACTCGAGGATCGCCTCCGCCTTCACGTGGCTGCCCACCGCGGTGGGGGCGAGGTGGTCGAGTTGCACGCGGTAGCCGACGGTCGTGGTGCCGCCCTCGAGGCGGTCGCCGACGGCGAGGACCGTGGCCGACTCCGCCAACCCGACGACGCGGCCGGTGGCGAGCACCGGCACGCTCCCGCTCTGGAACGCGGGAGCGGTGTCGTCGTCGGTCACGACCATCTCGACGACGCCGACGAGTCCGGGCTCGAGAGGCACCGGCGTAGGGTAGCTGCGAGGACCGAGTCGGGACGGAACAGGGGAGGCGTTGTGATCGACGAAGCCGTGCTCGATCGCACGCTGCACACCGCGTTACGCGCCGGCGGTGACTTCGCGGAGGTGTTCGCCGAGGATCGGCGCGCGTCGTCGGCGCGCTTGGACGACGGCAAGGTCGAGGAGCTGACGTCGGGTCGGGAGCGGGGCGCCGGCATCCGGGTGGTGCGGGGCGAGACGACCGGCTTCGCGCACACGGCCGACCTGTCGGAGTCGGGGCTTCGCGAAGCGGCTGCCGCGGCGGCGGCGGCCGCGCGCGGCGGCGAGGGCACCACGAACGTCGTCGGTCTCGAACGGCGCGACGTCGCTCCTCCTCACGAGGTGCGAGTGCTCCCGGAGTCGGTGGAGAAGGCGCGGAAGGTGCAGACGCTCGCCCGGGCCGACGACGCCGCCCGCGCCGAGGGCGACGCCATCCGGCAGGTCAGCGTGTCGTACGGGGACTCGCGCCGTCGCATCCTCGTGGCCAACTCGGACGGGCTGTTGGCTGGGGACGACCAGGTCCGGACCCGGTTCTTCGTGCAGACGGTGGCAGTCGCCGACACCGGGATGCAGACGGGGATGGAGGCACCGGGCCGCACCGTCGGATTCGAGCTGTTCGACGACGTCGACCCGGAGGAGGTGGCGCGCACGTCGGCGCGACGCGCCCTCACGATGCTGCGCGCTCGCCCTGCGCCCACCGGAAAGCTGCCCGTCGTGCTCAAGAAGGGCGCCGGCGGCGTGCTGTTCCACGAGGCGTGCGGCCACGGTCTCGAGGCGGACCTGGTCGCCAAGGACGCGTCGGTGTTCCGGGGGCGATCGGGTGACCAGGTCGCGTCGCCGCTCGTCACTCTGGTCGACGACGGGACGCTGGCGCGCGAGTGGGGAGCGTACGCGATCGACGACGAGGGCGCGCCGGCGCGCCACAACGTGCTGATCCGGGACGGCGTGCTCACCGATTACATGTGGGACCTGATCCGGGCCCGGAAGGAGGGCCGGGAGCAGAGCGGGAACGGCCGGCGCGAGACGTACCAGCACCTCCCGATGGTGCGCATGACGAACACGTACCTCCTCTCCGGTGCGGACGAGCCCGACGAGATCGTGCGCCAGACGCCGTACGGCATCTACTGCGCCCAGCTCGGAGGCGGGCAGGTCAACACGGCGACGGGCGACTTCGTGTTCGGGATGACGGAGGCGTACCTCATCGAGAACGGCGAGATCACCGAGCCCGTGCGCGCCGCCAACCTCATCGGCAACGGCCCCGAGACGCTGCGCCGCGTCGACGCGGTCGGCAACGACTTCGGGACCTGGCCCGGAACATGCGGCAAGTTCGGGCAGGGGGTGCCCGTCTCCGCCGGGCAGCCGACGCTGCGGGTGTCGGAGCTGACGATCGGCGGGACCGCCGGTGAGTGACGCTCCCGACCTCCCCGACCTCGCGCTGCGGGTCGTGGGGGCGGCCCGGCCCGGCGAGGAGGTCGAGGCGTACGTCGTCCGGTCGCGGGAGACGGAGGTGCGCGTCTTCGACGGCGAGGTCGAGTCGCTGTCGATGGCGGGCGTGGAGGGTGTCGGCGTGCACGTGATCAGCGACCACCGTCAGGGCTTCGCGTGGGCCGGTTCCCTCGAACGGGCGGTCGTCGACGAGACGCTCGACGACGCGCGTGACAACGCCGCGTTCGGCGAGCCCGACGAGTGGTACGGCCTCCCCTCGCCGGCCGACTTCGACACCATCACTCCCGCGCCGCTCGACGTGTGGCGTGAGTCGCTGCTCGCCGTGCCACCTGACGACAAGGTGGCGCTCGCGCTCGAGGTCGAGCGCGCGACGCGCGCGGCCGACCCTCGGGTGCGCGGCGTCGAGAGCGCCGGCTACGGCGACACCGCGGTCGAGGCGGCGGTCGCGAGCTCGTTCGGTGTGACGTCGACGAGCCGGCGCACGATGTGCTCGTGCTCGTCGTTCGCCATGGCCGGCGACGGTGGCGAGACGCAGACCGGCTACGGGTTCTCCGCCGGCCGCGCGTTCGACGACCTCGACGCCGCCGACGCCGCGAGCACCGCGGCCGAGCGCGCCGTGCGACTGCTCGGTGCCTCGAAGCCCCGCACGCAACGCTTGCCGGTGATCCTCGACCCGCTCGTGACGCGGTCGCTGCTTGCGATCCTCGGGTCGGCGCTCGGCGGCGAAGCGGTCTTGAAGAGCCGGTCGATGTTCGTCGGGCGCGAAGGCGAGCAGGTCGCCGCGCCGCGCGTCACGCTGCGCGACGACCCCACACGTCCGGACGCGTTCGGAGCCGCCAGCCACGACGCCGAGGGCGTCCCGACCCGGCCCGTCGACCTGATCGCGGGCGGGGTGCTGTGCGGGTACCTGCAGAACACGTACACCGGCCGCCGGTCGGGTTCGGCGACGACGGGCTCCGCCGTGCGGGGTGGGTACAAGTCGACGCCGGGCGTCGGCGCCCGGGCCCTGTTCCTGGAGCCCGGGTCGCTCGGGCCGGACGAGATCTACGCGTCGGTGCCGAGCGCGCTGTACGTGCAGTCGGTCAGCGGGTTGCACTCCGGTACCAACCCCGTCAGCGGGGACTTCTCGGTCGGCGCCGAGGGCCTCATGGTGCGGGACGGCGGGTTCGCCGAGCCCGTGCGCGAGGTGACGATCGCGTCGACCCTCCAGCGCATCCTGCTCGACGTGGGCGAGATCGGCGCCGACCTCACCTGGCTCCCAGGCGGCGGCGCCGGCATGACCCTGCTCGTGAGCCAGATGACGATGAGCGGCGAGTAGCCGAGGGAGCTAGGCGGCGCTCGTCCCGCGGCGTTCGAGGATGGCGTCCAGCTCGCTGAGCGCGCCGAGCGGCTCGTCGCCGAAATGGACCGCCTCGATGCCGACGGCGCGTGCGGCTTCGACGTTGTCGCGGTTGTCGTCGACGAACACGCTCGCCGCCGGCACCACGCCGAGGCGCTGGCAGGTGAGGCGGTAGATGCGCGGGTCGGGCTTGCGCATGCCGACCTCGCTCGAGTCGACCACGACCTCGAACAACTCGTCGACCGGGAACGTCGACCGCCACGCCGAACCGAACTCCTTCACGTTGTTCGTGAGCAGGGCGACCTTGAGGCCGTCGCCACGCAGCCGCCGGATCCGGTGGACGACGGGCCAGTGGATGCCGAGGGGCATGTCCCGGGTGAACTGCTGGTAGGCGTCGAGGTCGATCGGCCGGCCCAGCACCTGCGGCGCTCGTTCCATGACGCCGGCCATGTACTCCTCGAAGCGGATCTCACCCGTCTCGAGCCGGTGCCAGTCGTGCGTCACAGCTGACGCCCCCGCGGGGACGGCGCCGTCGATCGGGTCGCCGCCGCGCGGGTTGCCCTCGGCGCCGATGTACGCGGTTTCGCCCGCGGAGGCGGCGGCTTCGCCGACCGCCGGAGCAGGAGCCGGAGCTTGCGACGGCGACCGGATATAGGCGGGTTCGCCGAAGATGAGTTCCAGGATGGAGCCGGGCGGGTAGCCCATGTCGGCTTCGAACCGGCCGATGCCGTGGAACAGCGGGCTCGAGATCACACCCCCGTAGTCCCAGATCACCGCTTCGACGGGCGTGTCCACGAACGAAGGGTACCGGCGCGGCGGCTACCGCACGCCGGTGGCGAAGATCAGGATGATGGCCGCGCCGACGACGATCCGGTAGATCACGAACGGTGTAAAGGAATGCCTCTGGAGGAACCTGAGCAGCAACGCGATCACGATGAACGCGCCGACGGCGGCGGCGAGCATTCCCCAGATGAATGGGGCCACGTACTGGTCGGGGATGCCGCCGTCGCGCACGACGTCGGCGCCCTTGAACAGCCCGGCGCCGGCGATGATCGGCAGGCTCATCAGGAACGACAGGCGCGTTGCCGCGGTGCGGTCGAACATGAGCCAGCGGCCCATGGAGATCGTGATCCCCGACCGTGACACGCCGGGTTGCAGCGCCACGGCCTGCGCGCCGCCCATCAGCAACGCGTCGCGCAGTCGGAAGTCGTCCTGGTGACGACGCTGCGGCACGTCATCGGCGATGTACAGCACGACGGCGAACACGATGAACATGACGCCGATGAGCACCGGCTGGCCCAAATGATCCTCGATTACTCCCTCGAACGCGGCGCCGACGATCGCACCCGGGATGGCCGAGATCAGCAGCAGCCAGGCCATGCGCTCGTCGACGGAACGGATCGAGCGCCGCCACAGCGACCGCCAGGCGGCCGAGATGTACCGGGCGAGGTCGTGGCGGAAATACCACGCCGCCCCGACGAAGGTTCCGACGTGCAACGCGACGTCGAACGTCTTGTTGAGGCTCGGGTGGTCGGTCAGCTCCGTCCACTTGAACAGCTCGGGGACGAGGATGAGATGGCCACTCGACGAGATCGGCAGGAACTCGGAGAGAGCCTGCACGATTCCCAGCACGACCGCGTGGAGGATCGGCACGGCCGGTGAACCTACGTGTCGCCGGCTACCGACCTGCCATCGACCCGGCGTCCTCGGGGGGTACGAGCGCCAGCGTCACGACACCGGCCGCAGCCGCGAACGCAAGGCGGGGTGCGTCGTCCTCGGAGACGAGCAGCGTGACGCCGAGGCCGCCTCCCTGGCCGCCGGCGTCGCGGCCCCCGGTCGGGTGCTCGACGGCGGCCCGCTCGTCGTCGGTGCCGAGCACGAGGACCCCGCGCGCCGCGACGACGGTCGGCGCGCCGCCGGAGGCGACGCCCTCACCCGACTCGAACGTGACGAGCACGTCGACCGAGCTGCCCACCGGCGGGCGCAACGCGTCGCGCGCGACGATGCGCAGCGCCCGCATGCCGGGCGGGATCGCGCCATCGAGGCCGGTCCGACCGCGCGGCGCGACATTGGCCTCGACCAGGAACGCGCCGCGCACGACCGGCACGGCCACCACGCGCCGTTCGGCGGCGTCCGGCGAGAGCGCCCCGCGCGGGAGCTGCGATCCGTGCACCGAACGGGTCGTGATGTCGCCGCGCCTGATCGTCGTTCCGACGTGCAGGTCACGGGCGGCGACGGCAACGGGCCGGGCCGCACCGAGCGAGTGCGCGCGCCGGTGGAGGGCGGCGAGGTCGGTGGCGACGAGCGCCGCGGTCGTGATCGCGACCACGATGGCGCCGAGCCACAGGACCACCGCGCGCGGTGAACGACGAGACATGACGAGTCCCCTTCTCGAGCGACGGCGCGCCGGCGCGCCACGGAAGGGGGAGGTGCGTGGGGAGGTTGGGGCGGGCGAGCTAGCCGGAGGAGGTCCCGCTCTTCGAACCGCCGCTCGTGCTCGGCTTGGCGCCCTTCCTGGTGGTGTCCTTGGAGCTCGTGGACTCCTTCGCCTTCTCGCTCGACGAGTCCTTCGACTTCGCTTCGGAGCCCGAGCCGTTGTTGCCGGCGCCGTCCTTGGCCGGCTCCTTCTCCTTGGAGCCGCCCTTGCGGCCGCCGGAGCGGCTGTCGGTCCGGTAGAAGCCCGAGCCCTTGAGGACGATCCCGGCCGGGGCCATCACCTTGGTCACCGACCCACCGCAGCCGGGATGGCGCTGGAGGGCATCGTCGTGGATGGACTGCCAGAGCTCGAACTGCTCACCGCACTTCGCGCACCGGTACTGGTAGGTCGGCATCGCCGGGTCCTCGTCTCCGTGCCCCGGCGAACGCCGTTGGCACTCTCCGTATTCGACTGCTAATCCTACCGGAGTGCCGGGTGTCCTGCTCCTCCTCCCACTGGCCTACCTGCTCGGCTCGTTCCCGACGGCCGCGCTGGTCGCCCGGGCCACCGGCCACGACGTCCTCGCCGAAGGTTCACGGAACCCGGGGGCGTCCAACGTCTACCGGCTGGCGGGCTGGAAGGCGGGGCTCATCGTCTTCGTCGCCGACTTCGCCAAGGGCGCCATCCCCTCCGCGGTCGGGCTCGTGCTCGACGGGCATCGCGGCGCCTATCTGCTCGGGGCCGCCGCCGTCATCGGCCACGTGTTCCCGATCACGTTCCGCTTCCGCGGCGGGCGCGGGGTGGCGACGGCCGGCGGCGTGCTCGTCGTCATCTTCCCGTGGATCGCGCTCGGCCTCGCCGTCTTGTGGTTCGTGATCGCGCGCGGTTTCGGGAAGGCTTCGGTGGCGTCGATCGTCATCACGGTCGCGTTCCCGGTGCTCGTCGCGGTTACGGGCAACTCGTGGGGCGACATCCTCATTACCTCTGGTCTCGCGCTCGTCATCCTCGCCCGCCACCTGCCGAACCTGCGCCGCCTCGTACGCGGCGAGGAACACGGGCTCGGCCGCGAGCCGCCGGGCGGTAGCGTCTCGGAGTGATGACCACGGTGCGCAAGGCCGTGATCCCCGCCGCCGGGTTGGGCACGCGCTTCCTACCGGCGAGCAAGAGCATCCCGAAGGAGATGCTCCCGATCGTCGACCGCCCCACGATCGAGTACGTGGTCGAAGAGGCCGTCCGCGCTGGCATCCGCGACATCCTCGTGGTCAACGGACGGGGGAAGGGGCCCATCGAGGACCACTTCGATCGCGAGCCAGAGCTGGAAGCCGTCCTGGAGGAGAAGGGCAAGCACGACCTACTGAAGCAGGTGCAGGCACTGGCCGATCTCGCCGACATCCATTTCGTCCGCCAGCACGAGCCGCTCGGCCTCGGGCACGCGGTGGCGACCGCGCGCCCGCACGTCGGGAACGAGTCGTTCGCGGTGATGCTCGGCGACGACGTCATGGTCGACGACGCCGCCCTGCTCCGCAGCATGATCGAGATCCACGATCGCGAGCAGGCGTCGGTGATCGCGCTGCTCGAGGTGCAACCGGACGAGATCAGCGCGTACGGGTCGGCGGAGGTCGATCCCGTCGACGGCGACGTGTTCCGGCTGCGGTCGGTGGTGGAGAAGCCGAAGCCGGAGGACGCGCCCTCCAACCTCGCCGTCATCGGTCGCTACGTCCTCCGTCCGAGCATCTTCGAGGCCCTCGACCGCATCGAGCCCGGTGCCGGCGGCGAGCTCCAGCTCACCGACGCCATCGGCGTGCTGCTCCGGGAGGAGACCGTGCTGGGACGGCGCTTCGTGCACGGCCGGTACGACGCCGGCATGAAGGTCGACTTCCTGCGGGCGAACCTCGAGCTCGCGCTCGATCGCCCCGACCTGGGAGCGGACGTCGAGGCGATGCTCCTCGACGTCGTGCGCAAGCGCGGCCTGGGCTGACGGTGGCGTGATCCCGCTCGCCGACGTCCAGCGCGAGATCCTCGGCGCGGTCGCGGCGCTCGCGCGGTCAACGCTGCCGCTGAGCGACGCGGTCGGTCTCGTCACCGCCGACGATGTCATCGCGCGGGAGGCCGTCCCGCCGTTCGCCAACAGCGCGATGGACGGGTACGCGGTGCGCGCCGCCGACACCGCCGGCGCCGCGCCCGAGGCGCCGGTGCGGCTCGTGGTCGCGGGGGAGTTGCCGGCCGGCCACGCCCCGACGCAGTCCGTCGGGGACGGCGAGGCGATCCGGATCATGACCGGCGCGCCCGTGCCCGGCGGCGCCGACGCAGTCGTGATGGTCGAGTACACCGAACGCGACGGCGACGCGGTGCAGGTCATGCACACGGCGCGGCCGGGGGATCACGTCCGGGCCGCCGGGGGCGATCTCGCGCCCGGTGATCCCGTCTTTCCTGCCGGTACCGTGCTCGGGCCCGCGCACGTCGGCGTGCTCGCCAGCCTCGGCTTCCACGAGGTCGAGGTGGTGTCGCGGGCGCGCGTCGGCGTCCTCTCCACCGGCGACGAGCTCGTCGAGCGGGGACCGCTGCACCCGGGCCAGATTCGCGACTCGAACCGGCCGATGCTCCTCGCACTGGTCGCCGGTGCCGGCGGCGAGGCCGCCAACCTCGGCCTCGCGCGCGACGACGAGAGCACCATCACCCGCACGCTCGGGGACGCGCTCGCCACGTGCGATGCGGTGATCACGAGCGGCGGCGTGTCGGTCGGGGACTTCGACTACGTGAAGGCGGCGCTCGACCGTCTGGGGGGTCTGCAGTCGCGGCAGGTCGCGATCAAACCGGCGAAACCGCTCGCGTTCGGCGTGATCGACGGGACGCCGGTGTTCGGCCTCCCGGGCAACCCGGTGTCGTCGCTCGTGAGCTTCGAGCTGTTCGCCCGGCCCGCGCTGCTGGCGATGATGGGCCACCGGGCCCGGTTCCGGCCCGCGGTGACGGCGACGGCCGAGCAGGCCATGCTCCGGAAGCCGGACGGGAAGCTGCACCTCGACCGGGTGCGGGTGCGTGTCGAGGGCGACGCCTACGTCGCCGCCCGGACCGGCGACCAGGCCAGCAACGTGCTGTCGGCGACCGCCCTGGCCAACGGCCTCGCCCTCCTCCCCGACGGCGACGGAGTCCCGGAGGGCGGCGATGTCCGGGTCATGCGCCTCGACTGGCCCGCCGACCACTGATGCGTTCGCTGGCTACGCATGGCGTAGCCCCTGCACGCATCGCCGTCGCGACCGCCTAGCCTGGCCACATGGCCGGTGCGCCCGTCCCGCTCGTGGACCCGTTCGACCGGCGGGTCAAGGACCTGCGCATCTCGATCACGGACCGCTGCAACTTCCGTTGCACCTACTGCATGCCGGCCGAGGGCATGCAGTGGCTCCCGCGCGACGAGCTCCTCACCTACGAGGAGCAGGCGCGGATCGCACGGGTGTGCGTCGAGCGGTTCGGCTTCGAGGCGATCCGCATCACGGGCGGCGAGCCGACGCTCCGCGCCCACCTCCCGCGCCTCATCACGATGCTCGCACCGCTCGAGGTCGATCTCGCGCTCACGAGCAACGGCGTGAAGCTCCCCGAGATGGCCCACGATCTCGCCGCGGCCGGGCTCCGCCGCATCAACGTGTCGCTCGACTCGCTGCGCCCCGCCACGTTCACCGCGCTCACCCGCCGCGATGACCTCGACCGTGTCCTCGCCGGCGTCGACGCCGCCCTCGACGCCGGGCTCGACCCCGTGAAGATCAACTGCGTCGTGATCCGGGACGTGAACGACGACGAGATCGTCGACCTCGCCGCGTACGGGCGCACGAAGGGTGTCGGGTTGCGGTTCATCGAGTTCATGCCGCTCGACGCCGAGGGCTCCTGGTCGATGGACCAGGTCGTCCCGGCCCAGGAGATCCTCGACCGCGTGCGCGCCGCGTTCCCGCTCGCAGCAGAGGCGGCGCCGGGAGACACCGAGCCGGCGACGCGCTACCGGTACCGGGACGGCGCCGGGGACGTCGGTGTCATCCCGAGCGTGACCGAGCCGTTCTGCGATCACTGCGATCGCGTGCGGGTGACGGCGGAGGGCAAGTTCCGCACGTGCCTGTTCGCGTTGGAGGAGTTCGACCTCCGCGCGATCCTCCGCGGGGCCGGGGACCCCACCGGGGACGGTCAGATCGACGACAGACTGGCGGCCGAGATCGAGCGGGCGGTGGGGACGAAATGGGCCGGGCACCGCATCGGGCAGGTCAACTTCGTGCGTCCCGGCCGCTCCATGAGCCAGATCGGCGGGTAGCCCTTAGACTTGCCGCTCGTGTCCGCATCGGAGTTCACCCACCTGGACCCGCTCGGCCGGGCCCGCATGGTCGACGTCACGTCGAAGGAGGCGACGCACCGGCGGGCCGTCGCGCGCTGCCGGGTGCACATGGAGCCGGACACGACCACGAAGATCGCATCCGGTGCCATCACGAAGGGGGACGTGTTCGCCGTCGCCCGCGTCGCGGGCATCCAGGCCGCCAAGCAGACCCCGAGCCTCCTGCCGTTGTGCCACCCGCTCCTCGTCGGATCCGTCTTCGTGAACTTCCGGATCGAGGACCGCCACGTCGAGGTCGAGGCCCAGGTCGACACCGTCGATCGCACCGGCGTGGAGATGGAGGCCATGACGGCGTGCGCCGTCGCCGCCCTGACGATCTACGACATGTGCAAGTCGATCGACCGCAGCATGACGATCGGCGATCTCCAGTTGTGGGAGAAGACCGGCGGCCGCTCGGGGACCTTCCGCCGTGCCCGTTCGTTCGACGACGACGAGCTCGGCATCTGATGGCGTTTGCCCCGCTTGGCGGGGGTTCCCTAGGGTTTTCGAGGCGGCAGACGGCTGATTCGGGTGCCGATCCACCCTTTGCGCAACATGGGTTGTTAGCGTCGATGACACGCGAATGTTGGCGGAGAGCCTGTGGCCATCCCGGTCCTGTTGATCCTCGCCGTGCTCTGGGCGGCAGTCCTCGTCCCGCCCGTGCTGCGTTCCCGGTCGGAGCATCGGCGGGGCGGCGTCGGTGACTACACGTCTCGCCTGGGTGCGTTGATGGAGCGCCGTTCCTCGCCGCAGTCCGTGAGCCGTCGCGGCGGCGGCCGGTCGATGCGTGCGGTCCGGACGCCGTCGCGCTCGTCGCGGACCAGCCCCGCGGCGCGATCCCGACGCACGATGAGCCTGGTTCGGAAGCGGCGGCGCAACGTGCTGGCCGTCCTCATCGGGTGCGCCGCGGTGACCCTCGGGCTCGCGCTGCTGGTCAGCCCACTGCTCTGGATCGCGCAGATCGCCGCCGACGTGCTCCTCGTCGTCTACCTCTACCTCCTCTTCCTCGTGAAGCGGCACGGGTCGCTGGCCGGCGGGGACGACGACTTCTGGTCGTCGAGGCCGGACAACCGGGCGGTGGCCGTGGAGCATCCTCGCGTCCCTTCGCGTCCCGAGTTGGCGCCGATGCACGGGGCTTCGAGGCCGCGCCGGTCCGCCGCAGGCTGACGGCCCGAGCGGTGCGGGTGTGACCACCGACCGCTCCGGCGAGCTCGCGGCGGCCGGTGAGGAAGCTCGCGGGATCCTCGACGAGAAGCACCGCGCCCGCGAGATCACCTACAACGCGTCCCGGCGGGCCATCCGCGCCTGCGCGTCGGCGATCCGCGCCGTCCATCGGCGCGAGTTCCACACCGCGCGCGAGCTGATCGCGGAGGCGGCGGCATTCCTCGCCGAGGCGGACGCCGCTATCGACGGCCACGACGACGTGCGCTACGGCGGCAGCCTCCACGACGCCAAGAAGGAGTTCGCCGAGGCGAACCTCACGCTCGCCTTCGTGTCCGGCCAGCCGATCCCGGGCGCCGAGGAGCTGCGCGTCGAGACGCCGGCGTACCTGAACGGCATGGCCGAAGCCGCCAGCGAGCTGCGCCGTCAGGTGCTCGACTGCCTGCGCCGGGGTGAGCTGGTGGAGGCGGAGGGCCTCCTGGCGGTGATGGACGACGTGTACACCCTGCTGGTGACGATCGACTACCCCGAGGCGCTCACCGGCGGCCTCCGCCGCGCCAGCGACGCGCTGCGCGCCGTGCTCGAGCGCACACGCGGGGACGTGACGAACGCGCTCGTCATGGCGAGGATGCAGGACGCCATCGGAGGCGAGTCCCCGGAGCGCGCCGGGTAACCTGGCGCCTTCCCGGGGGTGTAGCTCAGTCCGGTAGAGCGCTACGTTCGCAACGTAGAAGTCGTGGGTTCAAGTCCCATCACCTCCACTGGCGTCGTCGTCTCGACGGCGCGTCAGACGCCCGGTTCGTGACGGCGCAGCGCCAGGCTGGTCGCGACCAGGCAGAGCGCGGTGAGCGCCAAGAGCGCAACGATGCTGGTCGCCCACGCCGACGCGGTG
>DATFXK010000105.1:0-4320 GCA_035316005.1 Acidimicrobiia bacterium
GATCGTGTACCTCGTCGCCGCCGTCGGTCTCGGCGCCGCGTTCGTCTGGCAGGCAATCGGCTTGCAGCGAGACGCCTCGCCCAAGCGCGCCATGCGGCTGTTCACGTTCTCGAACACATACCTCGCGCTGCTCTTCGCGGCCATTGCCGTCGACACGCTCGTCCGAGCCTTCTGACCGGCCGCCCCGCCGACGCGGCTGGCTGATCATCCTCGCCGGGGTCCTCACCGTCGGGGTCGTCGCCGGTGTGCTCGTGGCCGTCCTCGGCGGCGGCTCGAAGAGCGGTGGCACGACGCGTCCGGGCTCCGTCACCGGCGCCGGCGGCGACGTCGGCTCCCCCGCCCCCGACTTCCGTCTCCCGGCGCTGGACGAGCGGGGCGACGTCTCGCTCGCCGACTTCCGCGGCCGGCCGGTGATCGTGAACTTCTGGGCATCGTGGTGCAACCCGTGCCGGAAGGAGTTCCCGCTGTTGAAACAGGCATTGCGCGACCACCGGGCGCAGCGCCTGACGGTGATCGGTGTCACCTACCAGGACATCCCGTCGGACTCGCGGTCGTTCGTGAAGCGGCAGGGAGCGACCTGGCCGCAGGGAGTCGACGACGGCGGCGCGGTGGCGTCCGCCTTCGGCGTGCGCGCCGTTCCTCAGAGCTTCTTCGTCCGCCCCGACGGGACGATCGCAGCCCGCGTCTTCGGTGTCACGAGCGAGGCCGCGCTCGCCAACCCACTGGCCAAGCTCCTCGGCTCGGGACCGGGCTGACGCTTTATTCCTCCCAGCGAAACAGGCACGCGGCCGCGATCGGAGTCGCGATCGCCCACGCGACCAGCACGAGGACGTGTCCGAGCGGGAACGCGTGCGCCGGCGAGAGCACGTCGCGCACCGACTCGGCGAGCGCGGCGGCCGGAAGCGCCTCGGCGACGTCCTGCAACGCCGTCGGCAAACGACTCAGCGGGTACGCCATCCCGCCCAGGAAGAGCAGCAGCAGGAAGAGCGCGTTGGAGAGCGCCAAGTTCGTCTCGGCGCGCAGCGTGCCCGCCATGAGCAGCCCGATCCCGGCGAACGCCACCGTGCCCACCAGCAACAGCACCACGGCCGGGAGGATCCGCTCGTTCGTGCTCCAGCCGAGCGCGATCCCGATGACCACGATCACGACCGCCTGCGCGAGCTCGATGAGCAAGACGTTGGCGGTCTTCGCGGTGAGGAGCCCGCCCCGGGACAACGGCGTCGAGCCGAGGCGCTTCAGGACGCCGTAGCGGCGTTCGTACCCGGTCGCGATGCCGAGACTGACCATGGCCGTCGACATCACCGCCAGCGCCAGCACGCCGGGGACGAGGAAGTCGACCGGATCGGCCAGATCCGTCACCGCGTCGACCTTCGAGAAGAAGACCAGGATGCCGAGCGGGATGGCCAGCGTGACGAGCAGGCTCTCCGAACGGCGGACGGTCAGCAGCAGCTCGATCCGGGTCTGCGCCGCGAGCGCACGGGACCTCACGGTCGGTCCTCGCTCGTCAAGCGGAGGAACACCTCTTCGAGCGAGCCCCGGCCGGCGTGCAGCTCGCCCAGCGTGATGCGCCGGTCCCGCAGCCAGCCGGCGAGGGCGGCGATGAGCTCGGGCGTCGCGGGGACGTCGAGCACGTACTCGCCCGGACGGGGCTCGCGCACCTGACCCGCGTCGAGGCCGAGCACCGCTGCCAGCGCGGGTCGATCGAGGTTCGCCGGCGCCGAGAAGCGGGTCTCCTCGACGGCATGGGCGGCGGCGAGCTCCCCCGGTGTTCCGTAGCCGACCATGCGTCCGTGATCGACGATGGCGAGCCGGTCGCAGAGGTGTTCGGCCTCGTCCATCGCGTGGGTGGTGAGCACGACGGTCGCTCCCCGGGTGCGCAGCTCGCGCACCAGCTCCCACGTCGTCGCGCGCGCCCGCGGGTCGAGCCCTGCCGTCGGCTCGTCGAGGAAGACCAGAACCGGCCGCCCGATCAGCGCCAGCGCCAGCGACAGCCGCTGGTACTGCCCGCCGGACATGCGCCGAACGAGCGTGTGCTCGGAGTCCCGCAGCCCGACGAGGTCCAGCAGCCGCTGCGGGTCGTCGGGGTCGTCGTAGTAGGACGCGAACAGCGCGAGCGCCTCGAGCGGACGGATGCCCGGATACAGGCCGCCGTCCTGCAGCATCACACCGATCCGCGGCCGCAGTCTCCCGCCTTCGCGCCACGGGTCGAGGTCGAGGACGCGGACGTCGCCGGCGTCGGCCCGCCGGTAGCCCTCGAGGATCTCGACCGTGGTGGTCTTGCCGGCGCCGTTCGGGCCGAGGATCCCGAACACCTCGCCCGTCTCGACCGTCAGCGACACGCCGTCGAGGGCGCGCACCGAGCCGTATCGTTTGCTGAGCCCGGCGACTTCGATGGCTGGGCTCGCCGAAGGCACGGGCCCGGAGCCTACCGAGGGCCCTCGTCCAACCCGGGTCGGGCATCGAACCATTGGTCAGAATGGGCGCGTTGGATCGGTACCAGTATCTGCTGCTCATGGCGGGCTGCCTCCTGGTCACGCTGCCGCTCGAGTTCGTGTTCGGCGCGCGCGTGTGGCGTCAACCCCGACGGTTGCTCGTCGCGCTCGTGCCGACCGTGATCCTGTTCGCGGCCTGGGACATCGCTGCCATCGCCCGCGAGCACTGGACCTTCAACGCGCGTTACGTGACCGGCCGCCGGCTCCCGGGCAACGTCCCGGTCGAGGAGCTCGTGTTCTTCGTCGTTATCCCCATCTGTGGCCTGCTCACGCTCGAGGCGGTTCGGCGCATCCTGGAGCGCGCCCGCTGATGTGGCAGTACACCGCCGCGGCCGCGCTCGCGGTGATCGGTGTCGTCGTGCTCGAGGTCCGCGTGTTGCACACGGGGCTCCTCACGACACGCGCGTACTGGATCGCGATGGGGATCTGCTACGCGTTCATGATCGCGGTGAACGGCTGGCTCACGAAGCTCAGCGCGCCGATCGTGCTGTACGACGCCGACGCCACGACCGGTTGGCGCTTTCCGTGGGACATCCCCGTCGAGGACTATCTGTACGGCTTCGCGCTCTTGACGCTCACGATGCTGATCTGGGACGCCGCTGCGCCGAAGCGCCGGACCGCCGCCGAGGTGGCCGGCATCGAGCCGGCGGTATCCTCGCCGCCGAAGGAGGCCTCGAGGGGGGCGCCATCGTGATCGAGGTGCTGGTCGCCGTGGCCGCGCTCGTGGTGATGGAGCCGGTCACCGCGCTCGTCCACCGCTTCGTCATGCACGGCTTCGGAATGGGATGGCACCGGAGCCATCACGAGCCGCCCCGCCGCGCGCTCGAGGCGAACGATCTCTTCCCCGTCGTGTTCTCGGCGGCGACGATCGTGCTCCTCGCGATCGGCGTCTCCGCGTCGGGCGCGCCGTCGCTGCTCGTCCCGATCGGGATCGGTGTCACCGCCTACGGCGCGGCGTACCTCCTCGTGCACGACGTCATCATCCACCGGCGGCTCGGGTTCCTACGCGTGCCCGACGCGCTGCTCCGACCGTGGCGTGAGGCGCACAATGTGCATCACCTGTTCGCGCGGGCGCCGTACGGCTTCCTGGCCCCCGTCGTCCCATCCGACCTGCGCCGCCGCGCCGCCGAACGGGGCGTCGACCGGACCGGGCGGACGGTCAGCGGCGCCCCGGCCTGATCGACCGGGCCACGACGAGCGCCTTGCGCCACGACGGCACGCGGGCGCGCCGGCTGAACACGTCGTAGTCGGCCGCCTCGATCCGGTCGAGGATCTCGGAGTAGAGGCACCGAGCCGTCCGGATGCAACACGCCGACGAAGCCGGTAGGTATGCGACACCGCGGTCGGCCGAGACGTAGTAGTCGCGGGTTCGTGCGATCTCGTAGCGCATGAGCTCGCGCAACGATTCGGTCACCCGTCGAGCGTCGAGGTTCACGCCGAACCGCTCCAGGTCGCCCTGCGGGATGTAGACACGACCGCGCTCGAGGTCCTCGCGCACGTCGCGCAGGAAGTTCGTCAGCTGGAACGCGATCCCGAGGTCGCGGGCATGCGGGGCGGCGTCGCCGGACCTCGGCTCGAGGATGGGCAGCATCATCTCGCCGATCACCGCCGCCGACCCGTCCATGTAGTCGAGGAGGTCGTCGAAGGTGTCGTACGTCGAGACGGTCAGGTCCATCGTCATCGAACCGAGGAACCGCTGGAAGCAGCCGGGGTCGATGCCGAAGGCCTTGACGGTGTGGACGACCGCCTTGAGCACCGGGTCGTCCGAGTCGCCGTCGGTCAGGTCGGCGAAGAAGCGCTCGCCGAAGTCGGCCAGCGCCTTCTCGCG
>DATFXK010000106.1:0-4834 GCA_035316005.1 Acidimicrobiia bacterium
GTACTCCTGCGGGAACGACAAGCACGTCCAGCGGTCGGCGCCGAGGGCGCGCTCCCACGCCAGCCGCTCGTCGAAGAGGGCGTGCTCGTCACCGGGGCCGCCCCGGCCTCGGACCATCGCGAAGTCACCCGTGAGGCGGTCCGTGAGCCATTCCCGCGCCTCGGCCCGGAACGCATCGTCCTCCGGTGAATATCCGAGGTCCACGCGGGGAGAACCTAGCCTGCCCACCTCCGAACACCCTGCGGTGATGCGTCATGCGCCAATTCCGTCTCTTCACGTTGATCACACTCGTCGTTGCGTCGCTCAACGCCGCGATGCTCCTCGCGGCGACTCCGGCCGAGGGCGGCACGTCCGACGTGTGCAAGCTCGTGACCCGCACGGAGGCGAGCGAACTGCTCGGCGCCAAGGTCGTTAAGACCACAACGAAGACGAGCGCGACGAACGGCGCCGAAGAGTGCACCGCGGCTCGGCGACATCACGCCACCCACCAGCTAGACCGGGCAGTGAGCTACCTCAGCACGCCGTCCACTTCGAGGCGGTTGCGCTCCTCCGGCGAGAAGTCGAGCACCTCCCCGAGGACCCATTCGTTGTCCTGTCCGAGGGTGGGCCCCGACCGGTCGTATGCATGGGGCGCGTCGCCGAGACGCACGCCGCTTCGCTCGTAGAGGCCCGCGCCCATGTGCGGGTGCGTGAACTGCACGAAGTGCTCGCGGAACGCGACCTGCGGATCGTCGTGGAGGTCGCCGAAGTCCTGGACCGGCACCCCCTCGATCCCGGCCGCCTGGAGCAGGTCGGCGGCCTCTTCGCGCGTGCGCGTCCGCGTCCACGCTTCGACCGCGGCTTCGACCTCGTCGACGCGCTCGAGACGCGCGACGAGCGTGGCCAGCGACGGGTCGTCGTAGCCGAGGATGCCCGTGAGGCGCGCCCACTCGTCGTCGGTCCAGCACGCGATGGCCAACCACCGGTCGTCTCCGAGGCAGGGGAACGCGCCGTGGGGGACGGCGCGGGGCGAGCGGTTGCCCATGCGGGTGCCGACGATGCCATCGATCTCGTAGTCGAGCAGCCACGGGCTCAGTGAATAGTGGCCCGCTTCGACCTGGGCGACATCGAGATACACGCCGCGGCCCGTCCGCCGCCGGTACAGGATGCCGGCCGCCAGCGCGGACGCGACGAACCGCGGCGCGAGCGAGTCGGTGATGGTGGCGTACGGCCCGACGGGCTCGCGGTCGGGCCATCCCGTCAGCCAGTTGAAGCCCGCGAGCGCGGCGCCCTGGCTGCCGAAGCCGGGGTAGTCCCGGTGCGGGCCGGTCTGGCCCTGGAGGCACGAGCTGACCATCACCAGGTCGGGCTTGGCCTCGGCGAGCGTCTCGTAGTCGAGCCCGAAGCCGCGCATCGCGCGGGGCGCGAAGTTCTCGATGACAGCGTCCGCCCACTCCGTGACGAGTCGCTTGGCGAAGGCCACCCCGTCGGGGTGCTTGAGATTGAGGGTGACGCTGCGCTTGCTCACGTTGAGCCCGTCGAACATCGGCGCGCCCTCGAGGCCGTGCGGGTTGTGGGGGCCGAGCGCGTACACGCGCAGGAAGTCGGGGCGGCTGCGCGACTCGACGCGCAGCACGGTGGCGCCGTGCTCGACGAAGAACCGCGTCGCGATCGGGCCGGCCGCTCCGGAGCCGAACTCGAGGATGTTCGTCCCTTCCCACGCCGACCGGCGAGGTCGGGTTCGGGGCGCCGCCGCCTTCTCGGAGCTGCGCTTCGGCATGGCGCGGTCGCCGGACCCGACCCGGGGCGCCGGGCCGGTCGGGCGCGCCGGCGCGGCCTCGCCGTCGCGGCTCGACACGACGACGAACGAGCGCGGGAAGCGCGCTACGTCGCCCACGGGGACGAAGAACTCCCGCGCCGCGAGCTGCGCGCTGGCGTAGATCTCCCGTGGCGAGTTGCAGGGCGCGAGCATGAGGTTCGTCTCGCATGCGATCTCGTACAGCTCACGCATCGTGCGCCGGGCGAAGTAGTCGGCGACGGGTTGCTCGATCGCCTTCAGCTCGTCGTCGGTCGCGGTCACGTGCGAGAACTCGTTCCAGTCGCGCTCGGTGAGGGCGCTGGCGTCGATGCCGGCCTCGTCGGCGATGAGTCGCGTCAGTGTCGTCAGGCTCGGGACACGCGCCTTGCCGCCGCGCAGCCCGAACGACACCCAGCCGTCGCGGCACGGCCAGATCTCACGCGTGCGGCCGATGTTCGCGCCCCGACGGCTTCCGCGCTGACCGGTCTTCGCGAACTCCGCCACCCCGACCATGTTGGCGACGAGGACGACCTCCTGCATCGAGACGTCCACCCGCAGCGGCTCGCCCGACGCCAGCGCGGCGAGCACCGCGTACGCCGTCTCACCGCCGACGTGGGCGTATCCCGTCGGCTCGGTGCAGCGCACCGGGGGACGGTCGGGGTCGCCCGTTGCATACATGTTCCCGCTCGACGCCATGACGCCGAGGTCGGAGGCCCGCCAGCCGGACCGCGGGCCGGCGAGACCGAACGGAGTGACGCTGACCCAGACCGCGCCCGGTGCGCGCGCCGGGTCGAGCTCGAACGCGCCCGCGAAGCCGGGTGTGTCGATCACGGCGTCGGCGGTCGCGAGCACATCGTCGAGCTTCGGATCGTCAGCCCCGTCGACGACGATGCTCGCCTTGCCCGCGCTCCAAGCGAGGAAGCGGTGGGGAAGCGCGCGCAGCGGATGCCCGCCGGGCGGCTCGACGAGGATCACGTCGGCGCCGAGGTCGGCGAGGATGCGTCCCGCCATCGCGGCCGGCTCCCCGGCGAGGTCGAGCACGCGCGTGCCGGCGAGAAGTGCTTCGGTCATCTTCCTCCCGTCGACCTGACGCTCGTGTCAGGCTAGCCTGAGCGCAATCGTCCCGAGCCGAGCCCCGCACGAGAGGCCCCCCGCATGACCGAGTACCACATCGTCGACGCCGACTGCCACATCTTGGAGCCGCCCGACATCTGGGAGAACTGGCTGCCCGAGAAGTACCAGGAGAAGGCGCCGAAGCTCGTCAAGGACGCCGAAGGCGGCGACGCGTGGTTGACGGCCGTCGGCGGGGATCCCGATCCCATCGGGTTGACCGCCACGCCGGGGATGCCGTTCGACAAGTTCCGCTGGCTGGGCGTGACCTACGAAGAGGCGCGC
This sequence comes from Acidimicrobiia bacterium, assembly GCA_035316005.1. Taxonomy (GTDB): domain Bacteria; phylum Actinomycetota; class Acidimicrobiia; order IMCC26256; family JACDBD01; genus JALZAA01. The sequence goes on from DATFXK010000106.1 coordinate 3,173, forward strand.
AAGGGTTGCTACAACGGCGCGGCGCGCCTCGAGGACATGGACATCGACGGTGTCGACGCCGAGGTCTTGTTCCCGCCCCAACGCACGATGAGTCACTTCCTCGGCGACGAGGATCCCGACTTCGTGCTCGCCGGCGTGGAGGCGTACAACAACTTCCTGTTCGAGGAGTTCTGTTCGCCCGATCCCACCCGACTCGTCGGCATGGCGCAGATCGCGTCCCTCGGGATCGACTCTGCCGTCGACGGGTTGCGCAAGGCGAAGGCGCGCGGCGCCAAGGGCGTCGTGATCTCGAACTGGCCGTCGGGCGGGGAGAGCGTCTCGACCGCCGACGACCCGTTCTGGGCGGCCGCCGTCGACGAGGGCATGCCGGTCACGGTGCACATCAACATCATCAGCCGCGACCAGCGCATGCGGCAGCGGAAGGCCGCCGCCAAGTCCGGCAACAAGATGTACGGGGGCGGCAAGGGTGAGGCGGTGAAGGCGAAGGCGGTGGGCAGCCTGAGCCACGTGTTCTCGATGTCGGCCGGCAACATCTCGCAGATGATCTTCACCGGTGTGTTCGACCGGTTTCCCGAGCTGCAGCTGCCGTGGATCGAGATCGGCGTCGGGTGGTTGCCGCACTTCATCGAGATGCTCGACGACAAGTTCTGGCGCAACCGGTCGTGGGGCGAGCTCCCGATCAGCGAGCCGCCGTCGTTCTACTGGGGACGCAACAACAGCGCGACGTTCATCACCGACCGTTCCGGGATCGAGCTGCGTGAGCGCGTCGGTGTCGACACGATCATGTGGTCGAGCGACTACCCGCACCACGGCAACGACTGGCCGTACTCGCGCAAGGTCATCGAAGAGACGATGGGCAACATCCCCGCCGGCGAGCGTGACCGGATGATCGGCGGCAACGCGGTCCGCATCTTCAACCTCGGCGACTGAATTTCTCGCGCGCTGCGCGCGGTTCGCGCGCGGGGCGCGCATCGGACACTGCGGGACGGATAGGGTGAACGGGCCCGGGATTTGGGGCTCTGTCTTCCTTCTGGGACGAAAACCCCTGCCCGGGGCCCGTACGCGCCGGCGGGCGCGTCTCCATTAAAACGCCAGTGGCGCGTCCGCGTTACGACGACCTCCCGAGTCTCTCGGCCGGCGACCGGACGTCGGCCGAGGGGACCCGGGAGCGCCGATCGCTACCAGGGTGTCGACCGAACAGAACGCTGACGGTGGCGGCAGCGTTACAGCGGTTCTACGGCTTGTTGTCGTTCCCGCGATCCTGAGGCGGCGAACCGTCCCCTTGCCCGTTGGACGATCCGGTCTTGTCGCGACCGTTCGTCTTGCCCGGGGGTGCGTTGTTGCCCTGGTCGCCGCGAACCTCGGTCCTGCCGTTTCCGGGGCCGGTGGGGCTCGATGGCGCAGCAGGATCTGCGCTGGCGCCCGGTGCAGTCGCGGTCGGCTGCGAGGGACTCGTTGCTCCCGGTGGTGTGCTCGTGCCAGTTTGAGGTGGCTCGTTGCCACTCGGCACCGAGATCCCGACGGAGCCCAGCACGGCGGAGGCCGCGTGCTGGGCCGGTTGGGGGAGTGCCCCCGCCGACGCGAATGCCCCGGTCACGCACACGGCACCGATGACGACGCCGGCCGTCGCGAGCCGGGTCACGCGCGACAACGACCGGCGGG
>DATFXK010000107.1:0-4327 GCA_035316005.1 Acidimicrobiia bacterium
CTGTCGTTCGAAGAGGCGCTCGAGATGGCGGCCACCGGCAGCGGGGTGCTCGCGCTGCGCTCGGTCGAGTTCGCGCGCAACTATGGAGTGCCCGTCCACGTCCGCTCCAGCTTCAGCTGGGAGCCCGGGACGTGGGTGCGAGAGGAAGATCCCACGATGGAACAGGCGATCATCTCCGGCGTCACCCACGACACGTCGGAGGCCAAGGTCACGATCGAGCAGGTGCCGGACCGCCCCGGCATCGCCGCCACGGTGTTCCGCGCCCTGGCCGACGAGGACGTGAACGTCGACATGATCGTGCAGAACGTCTCCACGGCCGGTCACACGGACATCTCGTTCACCGTCCCGAGCGAGGAGTTGACGCGGGCGTTGTCGGTGATGGACAAGATCGTGAAGGAGACAGACGCCAGCGGCGTCAGCCACGATCCCGGCATCGGGCGCGTCTCGCTCGTCGGCGCGGGGATGCGGTCGAACCCGGGTGTGGCGGCGAAGATGTTCGAGACCCTCGCCGGGGAGGACGTCAACATCGAGATGATCTCGACGTCGTCGATCCGGATCTCCTGTGCAGTGAACGAGCGTGACGTCGAGCGGGCTGTGCGCGCGCTGCACGCCGCCTTCGACCTCGGCCGAGAGACGGCGTGAGAGTCGGCGTCGTCGGCGCGACCGGTGTCGTCGGCCGGGAGATGCTGCGCGTGCTCGAGGAGCGTGCCTTTCCCGTCGACGAGCTGCGCGTGTACGCGTCACCCCGGTCGGAAGGGCGCAAGCTCGAGTTCGCGGGTCGCGAGGTCACGTGCGAGACGCTGCGCGACGGGGGCTTCGACGGACTCGACCTCGTCATCGTGGACGTCGACGACCCGATCGCCGCCGAGTGGGCGCCGGTGGCCGCGGCCGCCGGAGCCAGGGTCGTCGACAACTCCGCCGCCTTCCGCATGGACCCCGACGTCCCCCTGGTCGTCACCGAGATCAATCCCGACGACCTGGATCACATGCCGAAGGGCATCGCGTCGTGCCCGAACTGCACGACGGCGGTGCCCCTGACCGCGATCGCGCCGCTGCATCGCGCCGCCGGCCTCGAGCGCATGGTCGTCTCGACCTATCAGTCGGTGTCGGGCGCGGGGCAGTCGGGACTGCGCGAGCTGGACGAGCAGTGGACGAAGGGCGACGGCCGCTCGGACGTCCTGCGGCGCGCCGGTGCCATCGACGGCGCCGTCGCCGCGGGCGAGGTGTGGGACCGCCCTATCGCCGGCAACGTGATCCCACTCGCGGGATCGCTCCGGGAGCAGGGGTACACGTCGGAGGAATGGAAGATGCTCCACGAGAGCCGCAAGATCCTCCACGCCGACGACCTGCTCGTCACGGTCACCTGCGTGCGCGTGCCCGTCTACGTCGGCCACGCGGTGTCCGCGAACCTCCGCTTCGCGTGCCCGATGACGAAGGCCGAGGCCGTCCAGCTCCTCGCCGACGCGCCCGGCGTGCAACTCGTCGACGGTGGCGACGGCCATCCCACGCCGCTCGAATCGGCGGGCGTCGACCCCGTGCTCGTCGGGCGCGTCCGTGAGGACCCGTCGGAGCCCGGAAGCCTCAACCTGTGGGTCGCGGGCGACAACCTTCGCAAGGGCGCGGCCCTCAACGCGGTGCAGATCGCGGAGCTGCTCGCCGGCGGGTGAACCGCGGTACGTGAACCGGCGTCGCCTACGCTCGTCGCGAGCCGACAAGCAGGTGCACCGTGGTGTTGAGACCGGAACCCCGCGGCAGACCGGCGGTCGAAGGCGCGCCGAGAGCGCGGGTCCGTCCCACGATCGTCGACGAGCGGAGCGCGTTCGACCTTCAAGCGCTCGCCTTCTTGGTCGGTTCCATCCTCACCGGCGTCTTCGTGATCCTCTTCCTGCTCGCCTTCCTTCCGTGGCTGTTGGAGGGGGCCCTGACCGCGGCGGTGCAGGCCGTCATGCGGCGCATCGGGTTCTCGAGCTTCACCGTCGACAGCATCGGCGACTGGGTGGTCGTCTTCGTCGTGGGCATGGTCGCGATCGCGATCCTGGTGGCCGTGGTCACGGCCATCGCCGGGATCGCGAACCAGCTCTCGTACCACGTATCGTCGTGGCGCGGCCGGGGCCCGACCGTCCCGGCTCGTCCGCAGTTGCCGTCCCGCGAGCGGGGCCCGAACGGGGCGGCCGAAGGCCGGCTGCTCGAGACACTGCCGTACGAGGAGCGGACGGTCGGCGAGCTCTATGCGGAGGCGCGCTACTTCGAGATCCCGGGCCGCTCGCGGATGAACAAGGCCGAGCTCATCCGGGCGTTACGCCGGCGGTAGCGCTCGCGCGGTTCACCGCGCCCCTCGAAACGCCAGGAAGTTGCGAAGTGGCGCGTCGCTGATCGGCAGGATCCCGTCGAACGGGAAGTTCAGGCTCACGACGAGCGCGAGCGTGAGCGACACCAGCAGCGCGAGCGCCGTCAGGATCGCCACGTGAGACTTGCGGTGTTGGGTGTCGAGAAGCGTGCTGACGACGAGGACGGCGAGGCCCATGATCGCGAGCATGAACACGAGCGGCCAGGGCACTGTCTCGCCCGCCGCGTTCACGATGCGAGCCCGCGTCTCGACCACGCCGTCGAGCTGGTCGAGCGTCTTGGAGTAGGCGGCGCTCTCGTCCGGCGTGGCCGGGTGGATCGCACGCAGCGTCGCGAACATGCCCTCCAGTCGCTTGTCCGCGAGCCGGTCCGGCTTCGGCGACTCCTCGAGCATCGGGAAGCTGCGATCGACGACGACGACCGCGTAGGCCCTGATCGACCGGCGCAGCTCGTCGCCCTCGGCGGTCGGGAAGATTCGACTGTTCTCGTACATGGCGCTGAGGTCGGCGGCCTTGATGGCAACCTGCTCGTTCGCGGATCGCAGCTGGCTGTACTCGTTCACGATGACGAACGCGACGAGCACCGCATAGATCGTCGCCAGCACCTGGACGGTCACCGCCGCCGTCGGGCCGGCACGATGACGAACGTCGGCGCTCACGAACCGCCGCATCACCGCGTCGAGGACGAGGTTGAAGGTGACGCCGACGATTGCGAAGGTCAGGAAGAGGAGGGTGCCGTTGGCGAAGCCGACGAACGCGCGGACGAACGGCATCGGTGCGGTCTATCACGGACGCGTTGACGTGTTCGGTGCGGCTGGCGCGTAACCGAGGATGTCAGGCTGACGTCGTTGGCGCCGATGACCCGGCGGCGTCAGCGCGGTCGTCGTGCGCGGCGTCCGGTCGTGCGGACCGGGAGACGAGGACCCGTCCGTGCACGCGGTCACGACGATCAGGGCCGCGGCACCGAGCGCCAGCCGAAGACGTCGTGTTCGTGCAGGCTTCCGAAGCCGTCTCACCGAGCCAGCGGGGATGCCTTCTCGCGCGTGACGAGCACCGGACACGGGGCGTTGCGGACGACGTAGTCCGCCACCGATCCGAGCAGGGCGCGCTTGACCCGACCCCGACCCCGGGTTCCGAGGACGATCGCGTCCGCCGTGACCTCGTCCGCGAACGAGCACAAGGCCGGGCCCGGACGCCCCTCGAGGACGCGCGTCTCGGCGTTCCCGAGCGCGAGGGCGTCGGCGGCGGCGCGCACGCAGTCGTTGCCGTCCGCGCGCGCCTTCTCCTGCATCGACTCGAGCTCCTCGGGTGACAGCGTCGGCCCCGCGTGTCCACCGGCATCGGTGACGAGCATCGGGTCCAGGTCCTCGATCACGGTGACGACGATTGCCCGATCGATCGCGCCCAACACCACGCATCCGGCTTCCAGGGCGCGGCCGGCGACGTCCGACCCATCGGTGCAGAGCAGAACGACCCCGACCATCCCGAGGCACTGTGGCACGACGACGGCGGAGCTGCACGTGCGCCGTGGCCGCCGATCCTTCTACAAGACCGGCCGGCAACGACACACGAGCCGGTCAAGTTGTACATCGGCGCTGACAGAGGGGCCGCCGCGGCTGGCCCGGTCGAGTTGGTCAGCCTCGCGCACCAGGGCCGCCGGGACGCCGTCGGCATGGAAGGCGTCTACGACCTCTTCGACTTGGTAGCGCGCCGGGTAGGTGTACCGCGCGCCTTGGGCGCCGGTGGCGAGGCCCTGCGGGTCGCTTTGCACTCTGACGGCCGTCTCGCACGCCCTCGTGGTGGCGGCTCTCACGTCGACGCGCCCGCTGCCTGAGCTTCCACCCGAAGTGACGAGGTAGGTGATCCCCACCGCGCCGCCCACGAGCAGGGCTACGACGAGGACGACGGCGATCAATGCTCGACTCGTCATCCCTGCCCCTCTTCGTAGCCCGCTACCTCGGCGAGCATCGCGCCCGCGGCGC
>DATFXK010000108.1:0-2416 GCA_035316005.1 Acidimicrobiia bacterium
TCGACGAGATCACCCTGCATACGGGCCAGCACTACGACCGCGAGCTGTCGCAGGTCTTCTTCGACGAGCTCGACCTACCGGCGCCCGATTACGCGCTCGACCTGCACACGGCGGACGTGGCCCCGATGCGGGCCGGGATCCGGCAGGCGATAGCGGAACAGAGCCCCGACGTCGTGCTCGTCTACGGGGACACGAACTCGACGCTTGCAGGTGGGCTTGCCGCCAACGACACCGGCGCTCCGCAGGCGCACGTCGAGGCCGGGCTCCGTAGCGGAGATCTCTCCATGCCCGAGGAGACAAACCGAATCGAGGTCGACCGCCTTGCCGCGATCCTTTTTTGCCCCGACCAGCGGGCCGCAGAGACGCTCGCCGGCGAAGGTGTGCCCGGGCGACGGGAGGTCGTTGGGGACGTGATGCTCGACGCGCTGCTCCGCCTCGCGCCGCTCGCAAGAAAGCGCTCGCACGTCCTCGAGGCGCTCGACCTCGAGCGGCGCAGCTACGTCGTCGCGACCGTCCACCGAGGGGCGAACACCGTGCCGGAACGACTGGAGCGGATCCTCCACGGCCTCAGCAGTGTTGCTGACAAGGTCGTCTTCCCAATCCACCCGCGCACGCGAAAGGCCCTGGCCGAGGCGGAGCTGGTGCCGCCCGCCAACGTCCGACTCTTGAGGCCACTCGGCTACCTCGACTTCACCGCGCTCGCTTCTCAGGCGCGCGTGATCGCAACCGACTCGGGTGGGCTCCAGAAGGAGGCGTACTGGCACGGTGTCCCATGCGTGACTCTCCGCGACACCACCGAATGGACTGAGACGGTTGAAGCCGGCGGGAACGTGCTTGTCGGAGATGATCCGGCGGCAATCGCGGCGGCCGTCTCGGACGCTCAAATGCCCGAGGACCGCCCCCAGCTCTACGGCGACGGACAGGCCTCCGAGCGCATCGCCGAGACCCTCGTTACGCTCTCGACGTGACGAAAGTCGGCCTCGCGGGCCTCGGTTACTGGGGCCCGAACCTCGCGCGGAACTTCGACGAGCTGGCAGAGCTCGCCTGGCTGTGCGACCTCTCGGACGAGCAACGAGCCCGGTTTGCAGGCCGCTATCCGGAGGCACGCCTGACCGCCGATTTCGACGAGATGCTTGCCGACGACTCGCTCGAAGCGGTGATCGTCGCGACGCCGGTGGTGACGCACGCAGAGCTTGCCAAGCGGGCTCTCGAGGCCGGCAAGCACGTCCTCGTCGAGAAGCCGCCGGCGCTCACCGGCGCCGAGGTCGAGGACCTCGTGGTGACCGCCGAGGAGCAGGACCGAGTGCTGATGCCCGGCCACCTGCTGCTCTATCACCCCGGTGTCGCCCGGCTGAAGGAGCTGATCCGCTCGGGCGAGCTAGGAGACGTCCTCTACGTCTACGGCAACCGGCAGAACCTCGGCCAGATCCGCAGGGACGAGAACGCCCTCTGGTCGCTCGGCGTTCACGACCTCTCGGTGATCCTGCACCTCCTCGAGGAGGAACCGACCGAAGCTTGGGCGCGCGGCGAGTCCTTCCTGACCGAGGGCGTCGAGGACGTCGTCTTCTGCTACCTGCGGTTCCCCTCGGGCAAGGTCGCGCACATGCACCTCTCCTGGCTCGACCCGCACAAGATGCGCCGGATCACTGTCGTCGGCCGGGACAAGATGGCCGTCTTCGACGACATGGAGCTCGACCGCAAGCTGACGATCTACGACAAGGGCCCGGTCGAGCGGGCGGAGACCTACGGCGAGTGGATGACGAGAACCGGCGACATCTACAGCCCGAAGCTCCCGAACGACGAGCCGTTGCGGCTCGAGTGCGAGCACTTCCTGCGCCTGGTGTCGGGCGAAGGGGACCCGCTCGCGGCAGCGCGAGACGGCGTCTCGGTCGTGCGGGCGCTCGAACAGCTGCAGGCTTCGTTGGAGCAGACCCTCGCCTGAGGCGTCGCTGGACCTGTGAGCTACTTCGTCGCCGAGACAGCCGTCGTCTATCCGGGCACCACGATCGGAGACGACTGCGAGATCCTCGACTACGCGGTCGTCGGCAAGCAACCTGTTCTCTCGGCGCGATCGACCGCGAAGCGGGAGCCGTTGCCACCGCTCGAGCTCGGCGCCGGCACGATCGTCTCGACCGCCGCGGTCGTCTTCGCGGGAACGAAGCTCGGCGAGCGCGTGATCGTCGGCGACCAGGCCTGCGTCCGCGAGCGCTGCGAGCTTGGCGACGACGTGGTCGTCGGGCGTGGCTCCCTCGTCGAGAACGACACGTCGGTCGGAGCGCGCACGAAGATCCAGGCGAACGCATACGTGACCGCGTACTCGATGCTCGAGGAGGATGTCTTCATCGCTCCCTGCGTGACGACCACGAACGACAACTTCATGGGCCGCACCGAGAAGCGGCTCGAGCTCATGAAGGGG
>DATFXK010000109.1:0-20853 GCA_035316005.1 Acidimicrobiia bacterium
GCGCTCGTGCGCGTGCCGCTGGCGAAGAAGGGAAAGGAGGACTCGACGCGGATCGAGTTCCGTTCCCCCGACCCGGCCTGCAACCCGTACCTGGCGTTCAGCCTGATGCTCGCGGCCGGGCTCAAGGGTGTCGACGAGGGCTACGAGCTCCCGCCCGAGGCCACGAACAACATCTTCGAGATGACGCCCGAAGAGCGCGCCGCGGAAGGCATCGACTCTCTGCCGCGCTCGCTCGCCGAGGCCGTCGACGTGATGGAGGACTCGGAGCTGGTCGCCGCCGCGCTCGGCGAGCACGTCTTCGAGCACTTCATCCGCAACAAGCGTAGCGAGTGGGCCGACTACCGGGCGCAGGTCACGCCGTGGGAGCTTGACCGCTACCTCGGCTCACTGTGATGAGCGTCGTGGGCGGCGGTGACGCGATGACCGAGCCGCTGCTCGTGTTCCCCGACCCGCCGCCGGCGCTGCTCGCGCAGACACTCGACCTCGCCGGGTATCCGTGGAAGGCGGTCGCGAACGCGTCGATCGCGGCGCAGAACGAGCCCGCAGACGGGTGGTCGGGCGCGGTGGTGTGCGGGGACGAGGATCCCGAGGGCGCGTTCGGCATCTGCCGCTCGTTGCGCAAGCGGGACGCGCCGCTCGAGCCGATCCTGTTGCTCGTTTCGGGCGCGCAGCTCAACGAGCTGGAGATGCGGGAGGATGTGTTCGACGACTTCTGCCTCGCGCCGTTCCATCCCCGGGAACTCGAAGCGCGCCTGCGCCACCTGGGATGGCGGATCGGCCGCGCCGACCGCCCCGAGGTCGTCGAGTACGGCGATCTCGTGTTGAACCTCGAGACGTACCAGGCGGCGATGGGGAACCGCCCGCTCGACCTGACGTACATGGAATACGAGCTGCTGCGGTTCTTCGCGACGCACCCCGGCAAGGTGTTCACGAGGGAGCAGCTGCTGTCCCGGGTCTGGGGATACGAGTACTACGGCGGGGCCCGGACCGTGGACGTGCACGTCCGCCGCCTGCGGGCGAAGCTCGGTGAGGAGCGGGCCGGGCTCATCCAGACCGTCCGATCGGTGGGATACCGGTTCGGCCAGACCCGATCGCCGGCGGGTGGTGGCGGGACGGCGGACGCGTAGCCTGACGCTTGCCCGCGGAGTCGAAGGGGTAGAAATGCGTCCCGCGGCAGGTCCCAGAGGGCGTCCCACATGATCGGCACCGACACCCTTCTCCAAAGCCGATACCGCATCGACGGTCTCATCGACCGCGGCGGCATGGCCGACGTGTACCGGGCGCGCGACGTCCGGCTCGAGCGTGACGTGGCGGTCAAGGTGCTCCGCGAGATCGAGCACGAGCGACGCTTCGCCGCCGAGGCGCGGACGCTGGCCCGGCTCCAGCACCCGAATCTCGTCCGTCTCCTCGATGCCGGCACCGACAACGGCGACGCGTTCCTCGTCCTCGAGCTTCTCAACGGCGCGACGGTCCGCCAGCTGCTCGAGCGCGGTCCCCTCCCGGCCGAACGCGCGGCGCGCATCGGCGCCGAGACGACCGCTGCCCTCGGCTACATCCACGGGCAAGGGATCGTCCACCGCGACGTGAAGCCGTCGAACCTCATGCTCGACGAGTACGGCACGGTGCGGCTCGCCGACTTCGGCATCGCCCGCCTGCTCGGCGCGACGAGGATCACGGCCTCGCAGCAGGCCATCGGCACGATGGCGTACATCGCACCCGAGCAACTCGCGGGAGGCGAGGTCGGGCCGCCGACCGACGTGTACTCACTGGGGCTCGTGCTCATCGAGTGCCTGACCGGCCGACGCGTGTTCGACGGCCCGCCGGCCGAAGCGGCCGCTGCACGCCTGTCGCGCGACCCGGACATTCCCTCCGGGATCCCCGGCTCGTGGCCCGTGATCCTGCGCGCCATGACAGCGCGCGACCCCCGCGCCCGGCCGAGCGCCGACGTCCTTCGCGACCGCCTCGGCCCGAGCCCCGACGCGCCGTCGGCGACCGCGCCCATCGTGGCGGTGGCGGCGCCGATCGCGGACGCCACTGCCACCGTGCCGAACGCGTCGCTGCGCACCGACGTCCGCCCCACGAGCACGCAACCGCGCCCGCAGCCCCAAGTGCGCCGCCGGCGGCGGTGGCCGCTACTCGTCGGCTGGCTCGTCGGAGCGATGATCGCCGGTGCCGCCGTGGCGGGCGCCGTCGCCTACGTCAACTCGGACGGCGGCACGGCCACGCCGCCGGCGACGACGGTCAGCATCCCGGTGAAGACCGTGCCGCCGACGACCCTGCCTCCGGCCACTTCGCCCAACGCCGACCGGGACAACGGCGACGACGGCAATCGCGGCGGCGGTCACGATGTGCAGGAGCAGTTCCGGAAGTGGCTCGAGGAACTGCAGAAGCGGTTCCGCGAGGCGCAGAACGGCTGACGCTCTCGGCTAACCCCCGGCGACCAGGTGGTCGGCGAGGAACACGGCGGTGCGGCCTCAGGCCCGCTCGGCGGCGGCGGGCGCGTGCGTCGGCGAGTACGGGTTGTCGAAGGCATGGCCCTCGCCCTCGTACACCGCGATCTCGATGTTCGGCTTCGCGCGCGCCGCGTCCTCCAGGCCCGCCAGCGCGTCCGGGGTGATGAAGGCGTCGTCGGCGCCGAAGTGCAAGAGCGCGGGGCACGTCACCTCGTCGATCCGCTCGGCGAGCAGCTCCACTCCGACGCCGTAGTACGCGACCGCGCAGGCGGGGTCGAGCTCGCAGGCCGCCCCGTAGGTGACCCCGCCGCCGAAGCAGAACCCCATCACACCGACCGGCCCGTCGACCTCCCGCCTCGCCGCGAGGTACGCCATCGCAGAGGCCACGTCGCGGACGCCCTTCTCTGCGTCGTACTCGAGGATCAGCTCGAGAGCCCGGGTCAGGCCCGACTCGTCGTGCGGGAGATCGACGTTGCGCTCGGAGCGCCAAAAGAGCTCCGGCGCCATGGCGACGTATCCGAGCCCGGTGATGCGCGCGGCGACCGCACGCGTGTAGTCGGTGAGGCCGAGCCCCTCGTGCAGGAGCACGATCCCGGCGCCGGCGCCCGACGCGGGCACGGCGAGATGGGCGTCGAGCTCGTCGTCGTCGTACGTCGGGACGCGAACCGACTCGGCGCGCACGGGGACAGGAGCTAGGCGGGGTCGCCCTCGTGGCGACGATCGGCATCATCGGAGGAGACCGATCCGAACAGCGCGCTCCAGATCGCGCCGCCGAACATGATCGCGACCGGCACGACGAGCACCATCACCACGATCATCAACACAGCTCCGAGCACGCCAAAGAAGTTACCTCGACCGACGCTTGACGTCAGCAACGCGTCAGCGGAGCATGACCCGGCGGGCGCGGGTGGCGTGCCCCAAGGAGGCGGTTCATGAACGATGCAAGGTGGGAGCAGTACGGCGCGGCCGCGGGGCTGATCTTCGTGATCCTCGTTGTGGTCGGCGCCCTCATCGGAGGTGCACCCCCGAGCCCGGACGACTCCGTTCGCAAGGTCGCGCAGTACTACGAAGACCACACTGCTGCGATCAAGGCGGGCGCCTACCTGACCGGGTTGGGCTCGGCGGCGTTCCTGTGGTTCCTGGGCAGCGTCTGGGCCACCCTCCGCCGCTCCGACGACACGCGGCGCCTGGCGACGATCGCCACTGGCGGCGGGATCGTCGGCCTCATCACCGCGGTCACGGCGTTCGCGCTCAACGCGGCGGTTGCGCTCGCGATCGACACGACTGGTGCAACCGCGTCGGTGAACCCGAAGTTCATCTACCTGCTGTCGGGCGTCATCGGCGGGATGGGCAACTTCGGGATCGCGGTGTTCGTGGCCGCGGTCGGCATTGCCGCCCTGCGCACGGGCGTCTTCCCGGCCGCGCTCGGTTGGGCGAGCCTGGTGATCGCGTTGGGCTGGATCGTGGCGGGCGCGGGCGTGGCCAGCACCGCCAGCGCGTTCTTCGCGATCGGGTTCATCGTGTTCCTCGTCTGGGTCGTCTGGGTGCTCGTGATCAGTTTCTTCCTGTACCGACCGCTAGGAACGGAGCCGGCCGCACCGGCTGCGCCTTCGCCGGCCTCAACGACGTAGACGACGGGCGGCGCGCGTCCCGCGGGCGGGGAACGCCTCGGGGCGCGCGCCCTCCGCCCGCGTGACTGCGTTCCACACCGCGCCGGCGACGGCCGCGAACACGGCGTCGGACGCGCGGGGCCGCGGCTCACCCTCGTCGTCGACGATGGTCACGTCGATGGCGGGCGTGTCCTTCGCCCGGATCACGCCGAACGACCTGATCGTGAGGTCGTGCACGTCGCCCGAGTCGGGGTCGACGGCGATGCCTTCGCTGAGCACCCAGCCCAGCGCCATGTGCGCTCCCCCGACGGCATAGGAGCGGAGGACGACCTCGTCGAGGGGGTCGCCCGCCGCCACCCGCACCTCGACGCGTCCGAGCGCACCGGCGTCGTCGAGCTCCACCCGCGCGCCGGCCCGCGCGCCGCCGGACACGGCCGCGCAGGAGTCGAGGAGCACCGCGGCGGCGCGGTCGTCGGCAACGATCGCGGCGCGGTCGGCCCCCGCCTCGTCCAGGGCACCCTCGACGAGGACCGCCACTTCTGCGGTGCCCGCTGCCCGCAGGCTCGCCGCCACCGGCGGACCGGGGACCGCAACCGGTTCCCATCGCTGCCGGATGTCGACCCGGTACGGCGTCACGGCGTCGGCGCCGAACGGGGCCGCGGCGCCGGCGGCCATGCGTCCGTGCACGTCGACCACGCCGCCGTCGAAGACCGCGGCCGCCCCGATCGGCGGCCGCTTCGGACCGAGGCGGACGATGTCCTCGCGGGAGAGCACGACCCGCACGGCACGGCCGTGGTGGTCGGCGAGGGTACGGGCGGCGACGGGAGCGATGGACGACTCCTTGCCACCGAACGCTCCCCCGTTGGCGAGTGGAGTCGCCGGCTCGCCGCCCGGCTCGCACCACGACGCGTCCGGCTCGAGGTAGGCCGGTTCGACCCAGCCGGTGGCGAGACGAACGCCGCTGCACGGCGACGCCGGCGGTGTGATGGGCGGTCGCTCGTCGACGGTGGTCCGCCGGCCTTGGACCTTGGCGGCTCCGGCGCGGGCCTCGTCGAGCGACTCGGCCACGACCCAGCTGATTCCGGCGGCGTCGACGGTGGTGACGGTCGAGCCGGCCGGACGGGGCACGGCGACCAGCGCGTCGCGGGGAGCGAGGTCGTCGGCGAACCCGCCGCCTCCGAGCGGCACGTCGAGCCCCACGCGCTGGCGGCCGCCTCCTTCGAGCGCGGCCCGCCGGGACGCGGCTTCGAGGTCCCGGCGCGCCACCGGCCGCGGACCGGCGGCGGCGTCGACGGCGGCGTAGACGGTCTGCCAGCCCGTGCACCGGCAGAGGTGGGCGGCGAGCCCGCGGTCGACGTCGGCGCGGCGGGTGCGTCCCTTGGCGAGCAGCGAGGCTGCGCGCATCACGATGCCCGGCGTGCAGAAGCCGCACTGCGACCCACCGGTGGCGACGAAGGCGGCGGCGAGAGCGTCGCGCGTGTCGGCGTCGAGACCCTCGACCGTGGTGACGGCGCGGCCGCTCACCCGCGCGACCGGGGTCACGCACGCAACCCGGGCGTCGCCGTCGACGAGCACGGTGCAGCAGCCGCACTGCCCCTGCGGCGCGCATCCGTCCTTGGCCGACACGAGCCCCAGCCGCTCGCGCAGGACGGACAGCAGCGACTCGCCGGGTGCGACGTCGAGCTCCACCGGCGCGCCGTTGCAAACGAAACCGACCCGATCGGACATCACGGTCTCCGACCGGCAGGATAGGAGCATGGACGACCCGCTCCTCTCGCGACGCGCCTTCCTCGCCGCCGGCGGCGGCATGCTGCTGGCGGCGGCGGCCGGCGGAGTCGCGGCGGCCGGCGGCCCCGCGGCGGCGCTGCCCATGTCGGACAACAGGAAGCTCTCGGCGCTCCTGCTCGCCAGCGACCTCTACGCGTCACCCGATCCGCAACGCATCGCGTTCGCCCTCGCCGAAGGCCCGAAGTACGCATCAGGGCCACCGGCGAAGCTGGCGTACGGCCAGAGCCGGACGCTCGGCCCGGCCGTCGACACCGTGCTGCATTCACGCGGCCTGCCCAAGCGCCGCGGCATCTACACGGCAGAGGTCACGGTTCCGCAGGCCGGTCCCTGGCTCGGCGTGGTTCAGGTGAAGAAGGACGGGAAGCGACAGAACGCCTCGCTCGCGTTCCAGGTGCAGGACCAGCCGAAGGCGCCCGTGCCGGGGACGCCGGCGCCTCGGGCGGCCTCTCCCACGGTCGCGAACCCGCTCGGTGTCGACCCGATCTGCACCCGCAACCCGCCGTGCCCGTTGCACGCCGTGTCGCTCGACACCGTGATCGGCGCGGGCAAGCCGGTGGCGGTGATGCTCGCAACTCCCGCGCTGTGTCAGTCGCGGTACTGCGGCCCCGTGCTCGACGACCTGCTCACGCTCACGGACCAGTACAAGGACCGCATCACGTTCGTGCACGTCGAGATCTACACCAACCTGTCCGGGAACGAGACGACTCCCACCGTGCAGGCATGGGGGATCGAGACCGAGCCGTGGCTCTTCGGTGTCGACGCGACGGGCAACGTCGTCGCCCGCCTCGACGGCGCGTTCGGCCACGACGAGCAGCAGCAGCTGCTCCAGAAGCTCGTCAGCTGACGGCCGCGACCGCAGTGGTCGCGCCGACTGCCCTCGCTACCGGCGCTTCTTCGTCGTTCGCCGCTTCGCGGGCTTGCGCGTCGACCGCTTCTTCGCCGCCTTGCGCTTCGCCGGCTTGCGGGCCGTGCGCTTCTTCGTCGTCCGACGCTTGGCGGCCTTCTTCGTGGTCCGCTTCTTCGTCGTGCGCTTGGCGGCCTTCCGGGTCGTGCGCTTCTTGGTCGTGCCCTTGGCGGCCTTGCGCTTCGCCGGCTTGCGCGCGGTCTTCTTGCGGGTCGTCGCCTTCTTGCGCGCCGGCTTGCGCGCGGTCTTCTTCTTGGCCGTCGCCTTCTTCTTCTTGACCGCCTTTTTCTTCGCCGGCTTGGCCGGCTCCGGTGCGCTCGGCGCCGGCGGCGCCGGGGTGGGCTCCCACGGCCGAGGCTCGGGGCGCGGGGGCGGCGGGGGCCACGTGCTGCCCGTGCTCCCGCCCTGATCGCCGCCCTCTCCACCACCACTCGGTGGCCATGTCGGTGTCATGGTGTCGCGCCTCCCTCGGCCAGCGCGTCTCGCGCAGTCGTGAAGTGTCCCGCGAACACTACGAGGATCACGTCGCAAGTTCCAGTGTTCGCGCGCCCCTGCGACGGCAGTGAGACGCGAAACGACCCCGCCGGAGCGGGGTCGTCGTGCGCCGAGCGTCGCTCGGCCGACGGTTCTGTAGGTCAGGAGAAGGACTGGCCGCAGCCGCAGGTGCGGGTGACGTTCGGGTTGTTGATCGTGAACCCGGCGTCCTGCAGGCCGTCCTTGTAGTCGAGCGAGGCGCCCGTGAGGTACTGCGAGCTCGCGGGGTCGACGACGACCTTGACCTCGCCGAACTCGCTCGCGACGTCGTCGGGAGCTACGTCGGTGTCGAAGAACATCTCGTAGCTCAGGCCCGAGCAGCCGCCGGGCCGCACAGCGACCCGGAGCACCAGGTCGGGGTTCTCCTCGGCCTCGATGAGCTCCTTCACCTTGGTCGACGCGGTGTCGGTCAGGGTGAGCATTCGTCCTCCAGTTGGTTCACGTGCCGCGTTCAGGGTATCCGACCGAAACGGTCACATGGCACGGCTCGGGGTCGTACAACGTCGCGAACTCCTCGACCCTTCCGCCACCCACCTGATCGACGACGCCCTCGCACAGGCCCCGGTGCAGGTTGCACACCAGCTCGGGGTACGCCTCGGCCAGCTCCCGGAAGGGGCAGTGCAGGAACTCGATGCGGGTCGCGCCCTCGTACTGGCCGTCGGCGGCGTCGGGGGCGGGCTCGAACCCCAGCTGGGCGAGCTCGTCGTCGAGCGCACGGAGACAGCTGCGCGTACGCGCGCGCTTGCCCGCCTCGGTGCCCCAGGCGTGGCCCGTGTCGGCGGCGTCGTCGGGATCGGCGCCGACCCGCTCGGCGAGGCTGGCGAGCAGACCGGCGAGCAACGCGTGCGCCGGGGGGTCGAAGGCGAGGCCGGGCGCGCCGTCGGCCAGGAAGTAGAGGTGCTGGGGTCGCCCCACGGTGCCCCGATGGACGGCCTCCGCCTCGATGAGCCCGGCGTCGCGCAGGCGATCGAGGTGCAGGCGCACGGTGTTGGCGTGGAGCCCCAGGCGGTCGGCGAGCTCCGGCGCCGAGAGCGGCGCGGTCGACGTCGCCAGCTCCCGGTACATCGCGTAGCGGGTCTCGTCCCCGAGCGCCTTGAGGACGGTGAGCTCGTCCGGCCGCCGTGCCATGACGGCTTGACCGTATCCGCGTCTGGGCATATTTTCAAGATGACCGCTGGTTTTATTACCTGATGGCTCTCCGCACGCCCGATCCCGACGACCCCGGCGCGCCGGTCCACCGACCCGCCGAGGGCCCTCCGCCCGACCCGGCCGCCGTGCGACGCGTGCTCGCCGCGGTCATCGACCCCGAGCTCCACGCCAGCATCGTCGAGCTGGGCATGGTCCGCGACGTCCGCGTCGGCGACGGTGGTGAGGTGACCGTGAAGGTCGCGCTCACGACCGCGGGGTGCCCGTTGCGGACGCAGATCCAGAGCGACGTGGAGTCGAAGGTCCGCGGGATGCCTGGCGTCACCGACGTGCGGGTGGAGTACGGCGAGATGACGCAGGACGAGAAGTCGGCCGTGATGCAGCGCGCTCGCTGGCAGGCGCGTGAGAACGCGCCCGGCACCGAGGTTCTTCCCACGACGCGCGTCATCTCCGTCGCCAGCGGCAAGGGCGGGGTGGGCAAGTCCTCCGTGACGGTGAACCTCGCCGCCGCGCTCGCGGGACAGGGCCGGACCGTCGGCGTGCTCGACGCCGACATCTGGGGGTTCAGCGTGCCGCGCATGCTCGGCGTCGATGGACGGCTCAGCGGCTCGGACAGGAAGATCGACCCCAACGTCGTGGAGGTCCCCGATCTCGACGACCCGTCCGGCGCCCCCGGTCGGATCAAGGTCGTTTCGATGGGCTTCCTCGTCGACGACGCGGAGACGGCGCTGATGTGGCGGGGCCTGATCCTCGCCCGGGCGCTCGAGCAGTTCCTCACCGACGTGCGCTGGGGCGAGATGGACTACCTGCTCATCGACATGCCGCCGGGCACCGGCGACATCCAGATGGCGCTGGCGCGGCTGTTGCCGAGCACCGAGCTGCTCGTCGTCACCACGCCGGCGTTGGCCGCGCAGCAGGTGGCGGCGCGCGTCGCCGACATGGCCCGCCGCAGCTACCTAAAGGTGGTCGGCGTCATCGAGAACATGAGCGCCTTCGCCGCCCCGGACGGTTCGCGCCATGCCATCTTCGGCGAGGGCGGCGGCGCTGCGCTCGCGGAGGAGATCGGCGTGCCGCTCATCGGCACCGTTCCCATCGAGCCCGCCGTCTCGGCGGGAGGCGACGCCGGCAAGCCGGCTGTGATCACCGCCCCCGACAGCGCCGTCGGCGCCGAGTTCCGGCGCATCGCCGACCGCATCGTCGACGAGCTCCTGCCGCCGCTCGACCTCAGCTCGTGCACGGCACGCATCTTCGACCTGGCCGAGGCCAACCTCGCCGCGAAGGACGCCGCCGCGCGGTAGAACAACCGCATGGACGACTCGAGCGCACTCCTGCTCGTCGGCGTCATCTTCATCGCCATCGGTGCGATATTCATCGGACTCGGGATCTTCTTCTTCATTCGGACGCGGCGGTTCCTGCGCACCGCCGTCGAGGTCAACGGCACGATCGTCGAGCTCCGCGAGTCGTCGGGCTCCGAGGGCGGCACCGTGTACTCGGCGGTCGTGGAGTTCCAGACCGCCGACGCCCGGAGCATCCGCTGGGAGGAGTCGATGGCGAGCAACCCGCCCGCTGGTCAGCCGGGTGAGAGGCTGGTGATGAAGTACGACCCCGCGAACCCCAACAAGGCGCGCATCGCCAAGGCGACGCGGATGTGGTTCATGCCCATGCTGTTCGGCGGCCTCGGCCTGCTGTTCTTCGTCATCGGAGTGGTCCTGACGATCGCCGGCGCGCTGGCGCGTTGACGGCGCGCGCATGACCGACACCGCGGACGTCGTCGTCCTCGGGATGGGCGTGGGCGGCGAGCAGCTCGCCGAGGAGCTGGCCGACGCCGGGCTCGACATCGTCGGCATCGAGGCCCGGCTCGTCGGCGGCGAGTGCCCCTACTGGGGATGCATTCCCACGAAGATGATGACGCGCGCGGCGAACGCGCTCGCCGAAGCCCGCCGTGTTCCCGACCTCGCCGGCTCGGCGACGGTGCATCCGGACTGGGCCCCGGTGGCGGCGCGCATCCGCAACGAGGCCACCGACACGTGGGACGACGCCGTCGCCGTCGAGCGTTTCGAGGGCAAGGGCGGGCGGTTCGTGCGGGGCACCGGACGGCTCGACGGCCCCGGACGCGTGCGCGTCGACGATCTCGTGTTCGAGGCCCGACGCGGCGTCGTGCTCGCGACCGGGACCCGCCCCGCGGTCCCGCCGCTCCCCGGGCTCGACGACGTCGAGTTCTGGACGAACCACGAAGCGGTCGAGGCGAAGGAGGCGCCGGCGTCACTCGTCGTGCTCGGCGGCGGCGCCGTGGGGCTCGAGCTGGGCCAGGTGTTTGCGCGGTTCGGGTCGAAGGTGACGCTCGTGGAGCAGGGGAAGCGGGTGCTCCCGGCCGAGGAGCCGGAGGCGTGCGAGCTCGTCGCCAAGGTGTTCGCGAAAGAAGGGATCGACGTGCGCATGGGCGTCGGGGCGCGGTCGGTCGCCCGCACCGGCGCCGGTGTCGAAGTCACGCTCGACGACGACACCCTGGTGACGGGCGAACGGCTGCTCGTGGCGACCGGCCGTCGTGCCGACATGCGCCCCCTCGGGGTCGCCAGCGTCGGTCTCGACGAGAACGCGCACGCGGTCGCGGTCGACGACCGCCTCCGGGCCGCCGACCGGCTGTGGGCGATCGGCGACGTGACCGGGCTCGGCCCGTTCACGCACATCGCGGTGTACCAGGCGCGGATCGCCGCGGCCGACATCCTCGGCAAGCCGGCGCCGCCCGCCGACTACCACGCCCTGCCCCGGGTCACGTTCACCGACCCCGAGGTCGGCGCGGTCGGGCTCACCGAGCAGCGCGCACGCGACGAAGGCATCGACGTGCGCATCGGGTTGGCCCAGCTGCAGAAATCGTCACGGGGATGGATCCACAAGGTCGGCAACGAGGGCTTCTTCAAGCTGGTCGCCGACCACCGGCGGGGCGTGCTCGTGGGCGCGACGTCCGTCGGTCCGCACGGCGGCGAGACGCTCGGCCTGCTCACGTTGGCCGTGCACGCCGAGATCCCCGTCGAGCAGCTGCGGTGGATGATCTACGCCTACCCGACGTTCCACCGCGGGATCGAGGACGCGCTACGCGACCTTCCACGCTGACTTCACGCTGCCGCCCTCGACCTTCTCCTCGGCCTTGAGCTTCAGCAGGTGCGCGTGCACCTGGCGGCCGGCCCACTCCTGCAACTCGGGTGGCGTGTCGGCATACACCCGGTCGACGATCTCGCTGACCCGCAGCGGTCCGTCCTTCAATGCCTTGAGGATCTGACGCTCGCGCGCCTTCCGGTGCTTGAGGTACTCGTCGATCTTCGCCTTGGGCTCGTCGATCACGTCGCCGTGCCCGGGCGCGATGCGCGCCACCCGCCGCTTCTTCAGCTTCTCGAGCGACGCCATGTAGACCGCCATGTCGCCACCGCGGGCGGGGTTCACGACCGAGAACGTGCCGTTGAGGATCACGTCGCCCGTGAACAGGACGCGCTCCTCCTCGAGGAGGAAGCAGATGTGGTTCGGGGCATGGCCGGGCGTGTGGATCACCTCGAGGCCGAACTCCGTGCCTTCGATGCTGTCGCCCTCGCCGACGGTGCGGTCGGGCGTGACGACCGGGTCGCGCTTCGAGAACGCGACGACCTCGGCGCCGGTCGCCTTCACCAGGCGCTCGGTGCCGGGCGCGTGGTCGGGATGGGTGTGCGTCAGCAGCACCCAGCGGACCCGCTCGCGCATCGACGCCCCCACGATCGCGTCGATGTGCTTCTTGGTGTCGGGCCCGGGGTCGATGACCGCCACCTCGTCGATGCCCACGAGATACGTGTTCGTGCCCGGGCCGGTCAGCGGGCCGGGATTGGGCGCGACGATGCGCCGCACGAGGGGGGACAGCGCGCTCGGGACGCCCGGCGTCATGTCGGGCATCAGGCCACCCCCTCGTAGCCGGGATCGCCCGGAAGCAGGATGCGCGCCCCGCCCGCGTCGGCGACGACGCGCGGCTCGGACGCCGTCACCGCTTCGAGGAGCACGCGCGCGGTCGTGAAGCGTGCAAGCTGCTCGAGGTTGCGCATGGTCGGGAAGATGATCTCCAGCTCCCCCTGCTCGGCGCCGGCGAGCGCATCGGCGGGGCAGATCCAGACCGACGCCACCGTCTCGCTGTCGTCGTGCAGGTAGGCGTGCCCCTCGGGGGCGGCGGCGACGAAGAACCACGTGTCGTAGCGGCGCGGGGCGCCCGGCGGTGTGATCCAGTGCGAGAAGAGATGGAGCGACCCCGTGTCGAGCAGGAGATCCTCGGCCTCGACGACCTCGAGGAACGGTCGCTCGCCCCGGCCGACCTCCCGGCGCGCCGTCTCCATCCGGGCGGCGGCCCCCGGTTCGTCGAGGTCGACCGGCTCACCGGTGGCGGCCGACCGGGCAAGGAGCACGCCGGCCTCCTCGAAGGCCTCCCGGATGGCGGCGACCCAGAACCCGATGCCGCCGGCATGCAGCCCGAGTTGCGTGCTCGCGGCCGAGTCGTCCCGTCCGTGGCAGCGGGCGAGCAGCTCGGGCGCCCGATCGCCGGCGTCGACGGCGCCGCCCGGGAACACGTAGGCGCCGCCCATGAACTCGGCGGCGAGAGTGCGCCGGAGCATGAACACCTCCAGCTCCGGGGCGTCGCGAACGAGCATCACGGTGGCGGCCTCTCGAGGGGTCACCACCGCAACGCCCCCGAATCAGGCTCAGCCGAAGACCCACAAACGTCGCGCACGACACCACCAGTCTACGTTGCGACCTGCGAGTTCCCTGCGAGCGCCTCGCGGGCACCCAATTACGCTGGCGGCGTGGACCCACGGCGCGCGTTGCCCGGCGTCGATCACGTGCTGGACGCGCTCTCCGGCCTGCCGCACGAGCTCCTCGTCGCGTGTGCCCGCGATGCGATCACGGCCGCGCGCGACCAGATCTCCCGCGAGGGGCAGGTCGACGACGTCGTGCCGTTCGACGACGTGGTCGCCGATGCCCGCCGGCGCGTGCAAGCTCTGCAAGAGCGCCTGCTCCGGCCGGTCGTCAACGCCACCGGCGTCATCTTGCACACCAACCTCGGGCGCGCCCCCATCGGCGACGACGCGCTCGCGGCCCTTCGTGGCGTCGGTCGCGGCTACTCGAACCTCGAGTTCCACATGGACGAGGGACGGCGCGGGTCGCGCCACGAGCACGCGGGCTCGTTGCTCGCACACGCGTGCGGCGCCGAAGCCGGCCTCGTCGTGAACAACAACGCGGCGGCGGTGTTGCTCTCGCTGGCGGCGCTGGCGCGTGGGCGCGAGGTCGTCGTCTCGCGCGGCGAGCTGGTCGAGATCGGCGGCGGCTTCCGGGTGCCCGAGGTCATGGCGGAGTCCGGGTGCCGGCTCGTCGAGGTCGGGACGACCAACCGCACGCGACGGTCGGACTACGCCGCCGCCGTCACCGACCGGGCGGCGCTCGTGCTCAAGGTGCACGCGTCGAACTACCGATTGGTCGGCTTCGTCGAGTCGACGCCCGTCGCCGAGCTCGAGACGCTCGGTCCCCCGGTGATGGTCGACGCCGGGTCCGGGCTGCTCGACGAGACGACTCCGTGGCTGCCGCGCCGGCCGGCGTGGCTGCGCGACGAGCCCGGCGTCCGCCAGGCGATCGACGCCGGCGCAGCGCTGGTCACCTTCTCGGGGGACAAGCTGCTCGGGGGCCCCCAAGCCGGCATCGTCGTCGGGCGGGCCGACCTGGTCGGTGAGCTCGCCAAGCACCCGCTCGCGCGCGCCATGCGGGCCGACAAGCTCACGCTCGCCGGGCTCCAGGCGGTCGCCTTCTCCTATCTCTCTGGGGATGCATCCGAGATCCCCCTGTGGCGCATGGCGACCGCCCCCCTCGACCGGCTGCAGGCCCGGGCCGAGGCCGTGGCGGCGGCCGTCCCGACCGCCAAGGTGGTCGACACCGACGCCGTCGCCGGGGGCGGTTCCCTGCCGGGGCTGACGATCCCGTCGGTGGGTGTGGCGGTCGAGGTGCCGGTACCGGCACGGGCGGTGGGCGTCCTGCGCGAGCACGACGTCGTGGCCCGCATCGACGACGATGCCGTCGTCTGCGACCTGCGCACGGTCGACCCGGCCGACGACGAACGCGTCGCCCGCGCGCTCGTCGCCGCCGCCGGCTGACGCCGCCGCGCCGTGCGCACCGTTGCGACCGCCGGCCACGTCGATCACGGCAAGTCGTCCCTCGTCCACGCGCTCACCGGCACCGACCCCGACCGCTTCCCGGAGGAGAAGCAGCGCGGGCTCACCATCGACCTCGGTTACGCGTTCACGAGACTGCCGTCGGGCGAGGAAGTGGGCTTCGTCGACGTCCCCGGCCACGTGCGGTTCATCAAGAACATGCTCGCCGGTGTGGGGGCGGTCGACGTCGTGATGCTGGTCGTCGCGGCCAACGAGGGGTGGATGCCCCAGAGCGAGGAGCACCTGCGCATCCTCGAGCTGCTCGGCGTGAGCTTCGGGCTCGTGTGCGTGACGAAGGCCGACCTCGTGGACGACGACACACGCGAGCTCGCCCGGCTCGAGGTCGACGACCGCCTCGCCCGCTCCGCCCTCGCCGGTGCGCCGATCGTCGTGTGCGACGCGCTCTCGGGCCGCGGGCTCGACGGCGTGCGCGGCGCGCTGGACGACGTACTCGCGGCCGCGCCACGCCCCGTCGACCACGACCGACCCCGTATGTGGGTCGACCGTGTGTTCGCGGCCAAGGGAGCGGGGACGATCGTGACGGGGACCCTTGTCGGCGGCACGCTGCACGTCGACGAGACGGTCGAGGTCGGCCCGCTCGCCAGGCGGGCGCGCATCCGCGCCATCGAGACCGCCCATCACAAGCTCGACGAGGCCGAGCCGGGCACCCGGGTCGCGCTCAACCTCGCCGGGCCGGGGATCGAACGGGGCGCGCTCCGTCGCGGTGACGCCGTAGTGCGGCCCGGGCAGTGGGAGCCGACCGACGTCGTCGACGTCGGGCTCGATCCGCTCCCCGGAATCGACTTCCGCCGCCGCGCGTCGTTGCAGTGCTACGCAGGCTCCGGCGAGCACGCCGTGGTACTGCGGGTGCTCGACGCCGAGCACCGGTACGGGCGGCTGCGACTGGACGGGCCCGTGCCCCTCGTCCCCGGCGACCGCCTCGTGCTCCGGGATCCGGGCGAGCGGAGCACCGTCGGTGGCGCGGAGGTGCTGGACGTCGCTCCCGCGGGGCGTGCCCGCGACGCGGCCGCCGTGCTTGCCCTCCCGCTCGGGCCGAGGCTCCTCGCCCGGCACGGATGGGTGGCCGTCGACGAGCTCGATCGGCTGGCGGGCGTCGGCGCGAAGGAGACGGCGGCGCTGGCCGACGACCTCGTGCGGTCGGGTGCCGTGCGCGCGGGCGGATGGCTCGTCGACGGGGACACGCTGGCGGCCGTTCGCTCGGACGCCGCACGGCGGGTCCGCGCTCGTCACGAGGAGTCCCCCGTCGACCGGGGCGTCGAGCTGGCGTCCCTCGCGTCGGCATTGCAGATCGATCCGGAGCGGTTGCGGGCGGCGCTCGAGGACGACGACGAGCTGGTCGTGGAGCACGGATCGGTGCGCGACGTCACGCACCGGCCTCAGGTGACGGAATCACCCGAAGCCGAGGCGCTGCTCGCCGCCCTCGAGGCCGAGCCGTTCGCTCCGCCCGAGCCGACCTCGACGGGCGCGGACGCAGCGCTGGTGCGGTGGATGCTCCGCGAGGGCGTCGTCGTCGATCTCGACGGCATCGTGTTCGCCGCCGGCGCCCTCGAAGAAGCCCGGCGGCGGATCGGTGCCGCGCTGGCCGAGCGGGGCGCCGTGACCGTGGCCGACGTGCGCGATCTCCTCGGGTCGACCCGGAAGTACGTGCTGCCGATCCTCAACCGCCTCGACGCCGAGGGCGTCACCCGCCGCCGCGGCGACGAACGGATCCCCGGCCCGGCGGCGTTGCGGGGCTAGCCGACCTCGTCCGCCACCAGCAGGCGGCGTTCGGCCTCGGTGAGGCCGCCCCAGATGCCGTGCGGCTCGCGGATGCTGAGCGCGTAGTCGAGGCACTCGGCCTGCACCGGGCACGCGTGACAGATCGCCTTCGCCTTGGCCTCGCGGGCGTCCCGCTCGTCCTTGCGCTCGGGGGTGGTCGGCGGGAAGAAGAGGACCGACTCCGGACCGCGGCACGCGGCGCGCAACTGCCACGTCCGCTCCGTCATCTGGACCGCCACGGGCCCCCCTCCCGGTCGATCAGGCGCGGCGACCGTATCCCCCTCCCCTGCACACGACAAGGCCCGAAACGCGCAGTTTTCGACCTTCTACGACCGGTCCCGCCTGGCGGCGCGCCGCCGGGCCCGGTCCCGGTAGTCGCGGGCCCCGCCCTCCTCGGGCTCGACCTCGAGCACGAGCCCCTCGACGGCGACGACCCGGACCTGGTCGCCGGCGCCGATCGGCGTAGCCCGGTTCGTGCGGGCCCGCCACCGGGCACCCTGGATGACCACCACGCCGTCCGGTGCGACGTCGACCTCGGCCCGGCCCTCCTCTCCGACCATCCCCTCGCGCCCGACGGTCGGTGTGGAGAAACGCGACCGCACCACCGCCGTCATCGCGCCGAGCATGAACAACGCCGTCCCGACGATGACGATGGCGAGTACCCACCACGGCGGGTTGAGGCGCGCGTCGCCGCCGTACAGCGTCAGCGATCCCGCGATCAGCGCACTGCCGCCGATGAACGTCCACACCCCGAGGCCGCCTGCCTGCACGTCGACCGCGAACCCGAACACGGCCAGCATCAGCAGGCCCGCCGCCCACCACGCCACGGGCAGGTGCGAGAACCCGACGAGCGCGCCGATCAGTGCCGCCGCGCCGGCGAGGCCCGCCAGCCCGATGCCGCACGTGTAGAACTCGAACACCATCAACGCCAGGCCTGCCACGAACAGCAGGTACGCGATGGACGGGCTGATCAGCGTGTGCAGCAGCTGGTTGCCGATGTCGAGGCGGTCGAAGCGGACCTCCTGATTCGGCTGGCGCCGGCGGCCCAGGCCCTCGCCGACGACCGTCGCCGTCGACAGGAGCTTCGGCCCGGACGCGGTCGGGACGGCCCGGCCGTCGAGCGACACGATCAGCTCGCCCACCGTGGGCTCGACCGTGTTGACGGCCCCGGCGGCGTGGGCGGCGTCGGCTGAGAGCTTCTCGCCCGCCAGTCGCCGGGCGCCCGCGCCGTCGCGGCCCCAGCGGACGGCGAGGGCGGCGAGCCGGTCGCTCACGGCGCGCCGGTCCGCGGCGCCGGGCTCGTCGAGCCGCACGGGGTCCGCGGCACCGATGCTCGAGCCCGACGACACCGAGAGCACGGGGGCGGCCTCGGCGAGCAGCGTCGCCGCACCCTTCGCCTTCGCCCCCGACGGCCCGACCCATACGACGACCGGCACCTGCGACCGCTGAACGTCGCGCAGGAGCGGCGCGATGTCGACGTCGACCGAGCCGCCGGAGTCGAGCTGCAGCACGATCATCGTGGACCGCTGCCGGTTCGCCCGGCTGATCGCATTGCGGACGAGCGACGCCGTCGGCGGATCGACCAGCCCGTCGACCTTCACTACGTCGATGCCGTTGCGGCGCGGGTTCTGCTGCGCCGGACGGGCCCAGGCGACGTCGGCGAGCAGGATCGCCGCCGCGGTGGCGAGGCACACGACGACGAGGATGCGACGAACGAATGTCCGCTTCTGAGCGGTTCTAGTCTGGATGCGCATGGACCTGGCGCGTTTCTGCTCCTCCGCTCGCGTCTTCATCGTGGCGGGCAAGGGTGGCGTCGGAAAGACGACGGTGACCGCGACCCTCGCCGCCACGGCTGCCGGCGCGGGACTGAGCGTGCTGATCGTCGAGGTCGAGGGCAAATCGGGGCTGGCGGCCTGCTTCGGGCGACCGCCGCTGGGATACGAGGAGACCGAGCTCGCGCCCCGGGTGCGCGGCCGGACGCTGACCCCCGACGAGGCGCTCGTCGACTATCTCGAGGCGCACGGGATGCGGCGGATCTCGAAGCGGCTCGTCCGGTCGGGCGCGCTCGAGGTCGTGTCCTCGGCCGTCCCGGGCATGAAGGACATCCTCGTGCTCGGCAAGATGAAGTCGCTCGAGCAGAACCGCGCCGCCGACCTCATCCTCATCGACGCGCCCGCGGCCGGGCACGCCATCACGTTCCTCATGTCGCCGCGCGGCCTCGGGGACGCCGTGCGCGTCGGGCCCGTCAGCAAGCAGTCGACCGAGGTGATCGAGATGCTCTCGGACCCGGCGCGGTGCCAGGTGATCCTCGTGACCGTTCCCGAGGAGACGCCCGTGAACGAGGTCGTCGACACCGCCTTTCAGCTCGAGGACCGCATCGGGGTGCAGCTCGGCCCCGCGGTCGTGAACGCGTGCTACCCGGACCCGGGCGTGCCCGCATCGGTGGACGAGGTCCAGCAGCTCGCCGACGAGCTCGGCGTGTTCGTTTCGCCGCGCGAAGCCGGCGACCTCGTTGCCGCGGCCGAGTTCCGCCGCGAACGCTTCGCGCTCCAACAGCAGCAGGCCGACCGTCTGGCGGCGCGGCTCCCGCTGCCGCAGATACGGCTGCCGTTCCTGTTCACCGCCGAGCTCGGCCCACCCGAGATCGCCGTGCTTGCCGCCACGTTCGCCGCCCAGGTCGACGCGCTGCCCGAGTCGTCGTGGGGTCGCGTGACCGTTCCATGAGCGAAGGGGTCACGTTCGACGACATCGTCGGGGACCGTCACATCGTCGTGTGCTGCGGCACGGGCGGTGTCGGCAAGACGACGGTGGCGGCGGTGTTCGCCGCCGAAGGGGCGCGCCGCGGCCGCAACGCGGTCGTCGTCACGATCGACCCCGCCAAGCGCCTCGCCAACACGCTCGGGCTCGCCGCGCTCTCCAACACGCCGCACGAGATCGACCGGCAACGGTGGGACCCGGCGGGCACCGCGCCGCGTGCCGGGCGGCTCTCCGCGCTCATGCTCGACACGAAGTCCACGTTCGACCACCTGGTGGCGACGTACGCGGCCGACGACGACCAGACGCAGCGGATCCTGAGCAACCGCTTCTACCGCAACGTGTCGACCGCGCTGTCGGGGACGCAGGAGTACATGGCGATGGAGAAGCTGTACGAGCTCCACGAGCAGGGCGGCTACGACCTCATCGTCGTGGACACCCCGCCGACGCGCCACGCGCTCGACTTCCTAGACGCGCCCCGCCGGCTCACACGGCTGCTCGACAACCGGATCTTCCGGCTCCTGATGATGCCGACGCGGGCGTACCTGCGAGTAGCCAGCGCGGCGGTGCAGCGGTTCCTGCGCACGGTGTCGAGAGTCGTGGGCACCGAGGTCGTCGACGACGTCGTCGCGTTCTTCCGCGCGTTCGAGGGGATGGAGGAGGGGTTCCGCAACCGGGCCACGAGCGTGCTCGCGTTGCTCGCCGAGCCGTCCAGCAGCTTCGTCGTGGTCAGCTCCCCGCGGCGGGACGCCGTCGAGGAGGCGGCCTACTTCGCCGAGCGCCTCGCCGAGAGCGACATTCCCGTCGAGGGCCTCATCGTCAACCGTGTGCATCCCGCGTTCGGCGACGAGGGAGTGGAAGGACTGCGCGCCCGGGCCGACACGCTCGCCGCGAAGCGGTCCGACGCGGCACGGGCCACCGGCGACGGCGCCGCTTCGGCGCGCCGGTTGGCCGAGCTGTACACGAACCTGGCCGACTTCCGGCAGGTCGCCGAGCGGGAGCGGTATCACATGGCGGGCGTGAAGGCGCGAGCCGGACGGGCGGCGGTCGCGTACGTCCCGTTCCTGTCGCGCGACGTGTACGACTTCGACGCGCTGGCGGAGGTCGGTCGATACCTGTTCACGGTGTCGCCGATCGCGCCGGCGCGCTCGGGCTAGCCCTCCCGGTCGGGCACCTGGGCGGTGGCGGCGCGCGGCGGAGGCGCCAGCTGGGCGGCGGTCCCCTGCGGCAGCGCGCCGAAGGCGTGGACGAGGCCGTCCTGGGCGCCGACGTACATGTGCCCGTTGAACACCGTGGGCGTGTTGAACTTCGTCCCCGTGCCCACCGGCCACCGGCCCCGCAGCGTCAGCACGCCGTTGACGGGCACCGGGTCGTAGGCCCGCAGCTCGGCGCCCACGCCGTCGCCGCCAGGCAGACGGACGAGCCACACCAACGCCGTGCCCGACGTCGTGCCGGTCGAGGTGACGATCGCCGAGCTCGATCCGAAGCCGTAGGCGTCGTCGTTCGACTTGCCGGCCAGCTCGACCGTCGGCGTCCCGCCCGGGGTCCCGACGCGGTACGCCGTGAACTTCGGGTCGCTCAGGAACGGCTGGTACGGCAGGTAGAACAGGCCGCCGTTGCCCGGCCACACGGCCGGCGTCGCCCACGCCCCGAAGAACCCGCCGGGATCGGTCCGGCTG
>DATFXK010000110.1:0-6918 GCA_035316005.1 Acidimicrobiia bacterium
CACGGTGCGGATCGTCGCGATCTTCTTCAGCCGCGCGAAGGCCGACTCCATCGAGATCGGCGCGGGGTTCTCGTCCTCGATCACCTCACCGAGGACATCGTCCTTCTCGAACTGCCCGCGCGGCGGCTCCTTCATCGCGAACGCACCGAGCGCGACGAGCGCGACGGGGATCCCGAGCAGGTACCAGGCCCAGCGCCATCCCTCCGGTCCCCCGGCCCAGGTCGCGATCGCCGCGACGAGGACCGGACTGGCAAGACCCGCACCGTGCGCCCCCATTTGCATGGTGGCCGACATGCGGGCGCGGATGCCGATCGGATAGTTGTCGGCGATCAGCGACTGGTGCACTGGGATGCTGTTCGACTTGGCGATGCCGGTCGCGAAGCGAGTCCAGAACAGCATGAATGCATTGACCGCGAGACCCGAGCAGAAGACGAAGAACCCGAAGGCAAGGCTCGCGATGCCGACGATGGGCACTCGTTTCACCCGGTCGGCGAGCCAGCCCATCGGGACGGCGCCGAGCACGAAGAACGCCGACGAGGCGGTAGCGATGAAGACGATCGCGCCGCTGCTGATGTGGAACGTCGCGCGGATCTCGGGCCCGAGCACCTGAATCGCCGCGCTCTCGAGCTCGTCGAAGGCGAGGAGGAGGCCGAGCACGATGAACATCAGCTTCCCGCCGCGGGCGAACGCCTCGCGGAAACTGACCGGCTCGGAGTTGACGCCCGGAAGCAGGTCGTCCGGGAAGATCACCTGCTCTTGGGCGCGCTCCTCGGCTTCCTGGCGCGCCTCTTCTTCATCCAGCACCGCGGCGGCGAGTGCGGCGACGTCGCCCCGCGTCTCGTGCGTCGGCTCCATGTCCTCGCCGCCTCGGTCCCGCCGGGCTCACGAAGCTCGGGCGCTGGGATCGTAATGGTTCCTGACACGCGTGTCAGGTGATCGGCGTCCTCGAGGCTTCCGTTCGCGGCCTAGCCGGAGATGTCCTGCAACGGGGTGAGCGCGCGCCAGTCGCCACGAGACCCGATCGAGGAGTCGAACGCGTCGAGGCGGAAATTGTCCTCGGCGTCGTACTTGCCGGAGTGCAACGAGGAGTACGGTCCGGAGCCGCGGTTGTCGATCTTGCCGAAGCGGTTGACGGTCTTCACCCAGTTCGAGTTGTTGAGGTTCTCGCCCACGCGGACGGCGATGTCGTGGAACATGGTGAGCACCTGGCACGCGTCGTTGATGGCGCCGTTCGTGCCGAGCGTCTTGCCGCCCGGACCCTGCAGTACCTCCTGGGAGTTGGGCGCGTGCATCCCCGTGTACTTTTCGTAGATGGCGGCACAGTACTTCCAGTTCTCGCTCTGGTCGTACTCCTGCGGCGTGGGTCCTGCCGTGGAGAGGATGCCCTCGTAAGGATTCGGCTTCACGCCGGCGTCAACGAGCTCCCGTCCGAAATCCCTTACGTCTGTGGTGTCGGCGATGAGCATCACCTTGGGCAAGGCTGCGCGCAGCTTGGTGACGAACTGCTTCGACGCCACTTCATCGCCCGACAGGAACACGGCGTTGATGTGCTCGCCCTTCCACTTCTCGATGAAGCTGTCGAGCTGGGCCTGCGCGGCGGTCGTGTCCGCCGTTCCGCTGATCGAGAGGACCGCGGTCGAACCCATCGCCACGTGGAGCTTCTTCAAGCCGGGCACGATCGTCTGGTTCACCGTGCTCGCCTCCTGCGATCCCCCGAGCACGGCGACCTTCTTGTGGGCGAGTGTGTTCTGCTTCTTCAACAACTGGAGCAAGACCCGGACCGTGCGCTCGTTCGTTGCACCGGGATAGACGATGAGGCCGGGCGGCGATTGGTTCATAATCGCCTGCGTCAGGTTGAACGTCATCAGGACGCGCTGGTGCTGCTTCGCGATGCAGGTTTGCGCGTCGCCCGAGAAATCGACGAACGTCCCGACCACCGCGAACACCTTGTCGTCGTCTGCGAACTTGGTGCACACCGCGAGCGGCCCCGCACTCCCGAGCGGGCAGTAGCTGCCGTAGACGGGCACGATCTGGCGGCCCGCGATCCCGCCCTTCGCGTTGATGTCGTCGATGTACGCCTGGTACACCTGGTCCTGGTTCACCCGGATCTCGTCGACAAAGTTCTTGACGCAGTCGAAGTCAACGAGCGCGATCCCCACCTTGACCTGGGTCGGCGTCACGCCGACCCCGACCGGCTTCGACGGACGACCGCCTGCGGTCATCGACGACGGAGAGCCGGTTCTTGCCCACGCGCCACCCGCCGCCAGCGTCACGAGGACGACGCCGGCGACAAACGCCAGCACAGAACGACACGACGTGCGTAGTCGTCGCCGCCCCGCCATGCGCACCCCCCCGATCAGACCTACGGCAGGAGACAGTAGATCGCTCACGAGCACGTGTCCCGTCAACGGCCACACGCGATCGCCGTACGCCGGCGACCCGTGCCAGTTGCCCACACGGCGCCTCGGCCCGCTGCTCTCGAGGCGCTCGACGGAGAAGGACTCGAGACCCTGGCCACTCTGAGCCCAGTCAGTCCCGTCGGCCTCCGCGGCGGGCTCGTACTCAACGTTCTTGGCCAGGGGACGTTCTAGGTCCACGTCATTTCCGACATAAGGGGCGGCGCGAAGCGCCCCGGTAGATTGAAGTCATGAGGGAGGGGCGTTGAGCTCGAGCCTGCTGTTCGTGACGCAGGTCGCCCCGTACCGTGACGGTCCTGCCGGTGTGCACGGGGTGCTCGATCAGGCCGCGACGGGCGTGAGCGAGGTCGCCGAGCTCGCCGGGTTCGTCGCTCGTCGCGTCGACGATGTTCGCGAGCTCGGGACGAGAGACATCGCCGACGCCAGCGCCCTCGCGCTCTTCACGATCGGTGAGACACCGTGGGCTACGGCTCAGCGCGCCGCGCTGCTCGAGGGCGTGCGGTCCGGCCGGATCGCGGTCGTGGCGATCCATTCGGCCACCGACGCCTGTTACGGCTGGGACGACTACGGCCGGCTGGTGGGCGCGCGCTTCGACGGCCATCCCTGGACGCAGGAGGTGGACCTCGACGTCGTCGACCCCGACCATCCCGCGACCGCGCATCTCGGCGCGACCTGGCGCTGGCGCGACGAGGTGTACCAGTTCCGCGACCTGCGATCCGATGCTCACGTGCTGCTCCGAGTGCCCGAGTCGCAGCTCGACCTCGGCGCCGCCGGTGCGAAACGGCCGAGCTTCGGGTTTCCACTCTCGTGGTGCTTTCGCGAGGGTGAGGGTCGGGTTTTCTCCACCAGCTTGGGTCACTTCCCCAGCGCATGGGAGAGCCCGGCGTACCTTCGGCATCTCGCCGGCGGGCTGGCCTGGGCCGTCGGCTGACTGGCGAGCGGACCACGCAACTTCTCCCCGTGGGCGTACTGGATGCTGCGCTTTCCCACGGTCGACCGCTGGCTCGGCGAGTAGCGTCCGTTCTCGTGACGGCGCCGCGCATCACGATCATCGGCGGCGGCAGCTACCAGTGGGCACCGAAGCTGCTCGTCGACCTGGCCAACACGCCCAGCCTCCGGAAATCACATGTCGTCATCGAGGACATCGACCCCAAGCCGGTGCCGCGCATGGTCGAGCTCAGCGGGCACATCGCCGAGCTCCGCGGCATCGAGCTGACGGCCGAAGGGACCACCGACCAGCGTGCGTCGCTCGAGGGCGCCGACTACGTCGTCGTGTCGATCTCGACCGGCGGCTTCGAGAGCATGGACCACGACGTCGCCATCCCGAGCCGTTACGGGATCCACCAGTCGGTGGGTGACACGGTGGGCCCGGGCGGAATCGTTCGCGCCCAGCGCAACGTCCCCGTGCTCCTCGACATCGCCCGCGACATGGAAGAGCTCTGTCCCGACGCCTGGCTCCTCAATCTCACGAACCCGATGACCGCGCTGTGCCGGGCGGTCACCAAGGAGACGTCGATCAAGACCGTCGGGCTGTGCCACGAGGTCACGATCTGCCAGTTCATCCTCAGCCTGCTCCTCGACGCCGGCTTCATGGACATCACACCGACGGTGGCCGGCGTGAATCACCTGCCGTTCGTCACGACGCTCGAAGTCGCCGGCGAGGACGGGCTGGCGCGCCTCCGTGAGCTCCTCGACGCCGGCGAGGCCGCCGGTGCCGAACCACTCTCGATGCCGCTCCCCGAGGGCCTCGGTCACGAGAAGGTCTCCGAGGGCGGGGAGTGGACGAAAGCCGACCTCCTCCACGCGAACCGGGTGAAGTTCGAGCTGTTCCGGCGCTTCGGGGTGCTCCCGGGTGCCGGCGACCGCCACCTCGTCGAGTTCTTCCCCGGCTTTCTCTCCGAGGAGTCGGGCTGGGGTCAACGGTGGGGCGTGGAGCTCACGACCATCGAAGAGCGCGAACACTGGCAACAGCGCTACGTCGCAGAGTTCGAGGACATGCTGGCCGCGACGGAGGTCTCGGAGATGCCGTCGGGCGAGATGGTGGCCTGGGTGATCGACTCACTGATGCGCGACAGGCCGAGCGCCCATCCCCTCAACATCCCGAACCGGGGCCAGGTCGCCGACCTGCCCGACGACGTCGTCGTCGAGAGCATGTGCGTCGTCGACGGGTCCGGAGTTCGGGGGCGCGACGAGGCCTCGCTGCCGCCGGTGCCCCGTGAATACCTTCGGCGCGTGTCGGCATCGCAGGAGCTGACGGTCGAGGCCGCGGTCGAGGGCGATCGCAGCAAGGTCGTCGACGCCATGCTCCTCGACCCGTTCGCGAGCCGCATCGACTACGACCGGCTCCAGCAAATGACCGACGAGATGCTGGCCGCCACCAAGCCGTGGCTCCCCCAGTTCGCGTGATGCGCACGGCGTGACTTCGGGCGCGGTCCTCGAACGCACTGTTGACGCCCTCCAGGTTCGCGTGTTCGGCGACGCCGACGCGCTCGCGTGTGCAGCAGCCGCTGACGCGGCTGTTGCTCTCGGTTCCGCGATCGAGGCGCGAGGGACCGCCAACGTGATGTTCGCCAGCGGCAACTCACAGCTCCGGTTCCTTGACGCGCTGGCTGACGTCGAGCGCGTCGAATGGGCCCGGATCGTGGGGTTCCACATGGACGAATACGTCGGGATCGGCAACGAACATCCGGCGAGCTTTCACCGGTACATGCAGGAGCAGGTTGCCCGACCCTTGCGCCTCGGCGACTTCCACTACCTGAATGGGACAGCCGAGGCGGTCGGGGAGGCGGCCCGGTACGCCGCGCTCCTGCGACAGTTCCCGATCGACATCTGTTGCCTGGGGATCGGCGAGAACGGTCACCTCGCGTTCAACGACCCGCCGGTCGCAGAGTTCGACGACCCCCTCGACGTCAAGGTCGTGACCCTCGACGACCCTTGTCGCCGGCAACAAGTGGGGGAAGGGCACTTCGCGACCGTGGATGACGTCCCGGAGCGAGCGATCACTGTGACGATCCCGGCCTTGCTTCGTGCCGAGCGCGTGCTTGCGATCGTGCCCGAAGCGCGAAAACGCGAACCCGTCCGGCGTGCACTCACTGAGCCAATCTCGGTCGCGTGCCCGGCCTCGATCCTCCGCCGGGCTCCCCACGCAACGCTGTTCCTCGACCGAGAGTCGTCGTCGCTCCTCGACATGCACGAGTGAACGGTCACGGGTTCGCGTTCGGGAGGTCGAGCAACGAGCGTTCGAGGTCGGCCACCGTTGCCGCGCCGAGGAGGGTCATCGTGCGGGCGAGGTCGGCGTGGAACCACTCGAGGACTCGATCGACGCCGCGTTCGCCGGCGGCCCCGAGCCCGTAGAGGTAAGCGCGTCCGGCCATTACGGCCGTTGCTCCGGCAGCGACGGCCTTGGCGATGTCGCTCCCCCGCCGGACCCCGCCGTCGCAGATGATCTCGGTGGCGCCCCCGACAGCGTCGGCGACCGGCGCGACGAGGGAGAACGCCGCGGGCGCGCCGTCCAGCTGGCGGCCGCCGTGGTTCGACAACGCGATGGCGTCGACCCCGGCGTCGGCAGCCAGGACCGCGTCGTCGACGGTCTGGACGCCCTTGAGCACGATCGCGCCGCGCCAAAGCGACCGCAGCCAATTCACGTCGTCCCATGACAGGCCAGGGTCGAACTGGGTGTTGATGTAATCCGAGAGCGTGACCGGTGAGGCGCCATCGCCGACATCGCGTCCGACGACGTTGGCGAACCGGATCGGTTCGCTGCGGAGGAACGACCAGGTCCAGCCCGGATGCAAGGCGCCGTCGAGGATCGTGCGAGGCCCGATCGTGGGGGGTAGCGAGAACCCACGCCGCACGTCCCGTTCACGGCGCCCGAGCACCGCGGTGTCCACGGTCAGGACCAGCGCCTCGTACGCGGCGGCGGCGGCGCGATCGATCATCTCCTCGACGAGCCCCCGGTCGCGCCAGGCGTACACCTGGAACCAGAGGCGCCCGTCGCTGACTGAGCGGACCTCTTCGATGGAGCGGGTGCCGAGGGTGGAGAGCGTGTAGGGCAACCCCGCACGCGCGGCGGCGCGGGCGACCGCCAGCTCGCCCTCGGGATCCGCGATGCGCGTGAACCCCGTCGGCGCCAGGACCAGCGGATAGGCGAGCGGCCGACCGAGGATCGTCGACTCGACATCGATCTTCGCGATGCCTCTCAGCACGCGGGGTCGGAACCCGACCGCTGCGAATGCAGCTTGGTTCGCGGCGAGCGTCCGTTCGTCCTCAGCCCCGCCGTCGATGTAGTCGAACACCCCACCGGGCAGACGCCGCTTGGCCATGCGACGTAAGTCCTCGACCGACGCCGCGCGGGCCAGCCGTCGTTCGATGCGGTCAGTCCCGCG
This sequence comes from Acidimicrobiia bacterium, assembly GCA_035316005.1. Taxonomy (GTDB): domain Bacteria; phylum Actinomycetota; class Acidimicrobiia; order IMCC26256; family JACDBD01; genus JALZAA01. The sequence continues at coordinate 6,803 of DATFXK010000110.1, forward strand.
GTGGCCGAACCGGACGACCGACCTGAGGGTCTTGTACAGGCTCACTCCGGTGCATCCTTCCCCAACTCGCTCGCGGCGGCGAGCTGCTCGACCTTCGCCGCGTACTCGTCATCGGT
>DATFXK010000111.1:0-5270 GCA_035316005.1 Acidimicrobiia bacterium
GCGCCGTCGGTCCCGAGCCCGACGGGGATCCCGTGACGACGCGCTCGCGCGTACGGGAACACGCCGCCGACCGCGAGCTTCAGGTTCGACACCGGGTTGGTGACGATCGTCGCGCCGCGCTCCCCGATCAGCGTCAGCTCCTCGTCGTCGAGCCACACACCGTGCGCCAGGATCGCCCGTGGGCTCAGCACGCCGATCCGGTCGAGATAGGCCGCGGGTCGGACCGAGTGCGCGGCCACGCAGTCGTACACCTCGCCCTCGGTCTCGGAGAGGTGGATGTGCACGGGGAGGTCGCGGTCGGCCGACAGCTCGGCCACCCATTGCAACGACTTCTCGCTGACGAGATAGATGGAGTGGGGCCCGAGCGTGGGCGTGATGCGTGGACCGGCATCGGCGAGCGCGTCGAGCGACCGTTCGGCGTCGGCGCGCAAGGAGTCGGATTTGCCGGCGTCGAGGCCGTCGACGAGTGGAAGCGCCACCGACGCCCGGATGCCGGCGTCCTCGACGGCGCGGGCGACGGCTTCCGGCTGCCAGTACATGTCCCAGAAGCGCACCGTGCCGGAGCGGATCATCTCGACGCAGGCGAGGCGCGTCCCCCAGTACACGTCGTCGGCGGTGAGCTTGGCCTCGACGGGGAAGATCTTGTCCTGCAGCCATTGCATGAGCGGCAGGTCGCCGCCGTAGCCGCGCATGAGCGTCATCGCCGCGTGCGTGTGGCCGTTCACGAGCCCGGGCAGCAGCGCCATCCCGGCGGCGTCGATCACGTCGTCGCCCGGCTCGGCCTCCACGCCGGCGCCGATAGCGGTGATGCGGTCGTCCGCCGCGCGCAGTCCCACGACGGCGCCGTCGACGGCTGCGTTGCGCACCGCGAGGCTCATGCGCTCCCCGCCTCCTTGCTCAGCGCCGGGAGCACGGCGTCGAGCGCGCGCACCAGCCGGGCCCGGTTGGCGGCGGCGCCGGCCCGGAACTTCTCCATGGTGAGCGGCGCGTCGCCGATGCCGTTGGCGAGATTGTCGACCACGCAGATGCTCGCGTACGCGAGGCCGAGCTCACGGGCGAGGACGCACTCGGTGGCGATCGTCATGCCGACGAGGTCGGCGTACCCGGCGATCAGCCGGATCTCGGCCCGGGTCTCGAAGCGGGGCCCGATCGTCTGCCAGTAGACCCCGCCGTCGTGCAGGGGGACGTCGCTGCGCTCGGCCCAGCAGCCGGCGACGGTCCGACGCCACGTGGGATCGAAGCCGGGCGACTGGTGCCCGTGGTCGCCGTGCGAGAACGAGATACCGAGGTGGAGGGCGATGAAATCGTCGGGGGCGACGAACGTCCCGAGCGGGAGGTCGCGCCGGAGGCTGCCGACGGACGCCAGGCCCAGGAGGTGGTCGCATCCGAGGTCGGCGAGAGCACGTACGTGCGCGCGGTGGTTGATGTACGGCGCCGAGACGAACTCGTCGAGCCCGTGGCGCTGGATCACGACCCAGTCCGTCGCGTCGAGCAACGACACCGGGCCGTAGGACGTTTCGATCTCGACGCGCGAGGCGTCCGCCGCGAACGCGGTGCCGAGGATCCCGTGTCCCCCGATGACCGCGAGCCGTCCCACTCCGACTCCTCAGGCCAGACCTGCGAACGACGCCAGCGCCGAGACGAGGGCGTCACTTTCCGACGCCGCGCCGTGGCCGTCGCGCAGCGTCGGCGGCAGCTCCAGCTGGACACCGCCGCCGCGCGTCCGGTTCACGGGGTTGTCGAGGTGGATGCCCCGGAGCGTGGGCGGGATCGCGTGCAGGTCGTCGACGAAGCGATGTGACGGCACCGCGGCGCGCAACGCCTCCGCGGCACGGGTCGCGAGCTCCCGGTTCCGTCCGCCGATCAGCACGACCTTCGAGTATCCCCGGCGACCGTACCCGTGCACGGAGACCACCACGTCGACGTGGTCGAGGAACGCGCTCAGCGCCGGCGCCGAGCTCGGGTCGACGAGAGCGGAGGGGATGTGCCACCGCAGGTTCTCCGGTTGGCGGACGGCATACAGGGAAGCACCGGCGCGATCGGCGGCTTCTTTCGCCACCTCGGCCGTCCCCCGCTCGAGGCTCCCACCGTGGATGGCGAGAAAGCCGAACGGTGAGCGGAGCTCCCACTCCTCGACGACACCCGGATGGCGAAGAAGCTCGTCGAACATGGTTCTACACTGCACCAAACCGCGACCGCCGCGCAGTCCAATGCCGCGGATCGCGGAGGGCACGGTGTTAGCTTCCGAAGCGATGTTGCAAGGCCGTTATCGGCGACGAGTGGCACGGGCGCTCGTCACGGTGACGATCGGACTCGCGTCCGCGACAACCGGATTGGTGATGGCCGCGCCGCCGGCGCCGGCGCAGGAGGACCCGGCCGTCACCCAGGCCCGCGAGCAGCTGCAGCAGACCCAGGAGGCGGCGAACGCCGCGCACGACCGCTATCAGAAGGCAGTCGAGGAACGCGACCAGGTGCAGGGCCAGATCGCGCAGCTCGAGCAGGCGATCCCGGAGATGCGCGCCCGCGAGGCCGAGCTGCGGGCGCAACTCTCGACGCGCGCCGCCGCGCTCTACAAGAACTCCGATCCGAGCGCGGGCCTCGAGGTGCTGACGGCCAAGAGCCACCTGCAAGCGGGGCGCAAGACGAAGCTCACCGAAGCCGCCGACGACTTCGACAACGAACGGGCGCGCCAGCTGCGGGAGACCGCCGACCAGCTCGAACAGGCCCAACGCGACCTCGAAGTGAAGCAGGCGCAGCTCGAGGACCTCCTGCCCCGCCTCGAGCAGGAGAAGGCGGTGTTCGATCAGAACGTGGCGGCGGCGAACCGCGCCCTCGAGGTGGCCGAGGAGATCGGCGCGTTGCGCGCGCTCGGCGAGCCGGTGATGGGCCCGACGGTCCTCACCGCTCAGGATTTCGTGGCCTGGTATCACTCGAGCGGGGCGTCACCGCGGCTGTCCGGCGGGATGTCGATCGACGAGTTGGCGCAGATCTACGTCGAGGAAGGAACCGCCGAGAACGTACGGGCCGACTTCGCGTTCGCGCAGTCCTACGTCGAGACCGGCGGGTTCAGAGCCGGCGGCAGTGACAACAACTTCTCGGGGCTCGGAGCCTGCGACAGCTGCTCGAGCGAGACACGCTTCCCGACCGCCCGCGACGGGGTGCGGGCGCAGATCCAGCACCTGCGCAACTACGCCGACCACCGGTCGCTCGCGTCGGACCTGCACAACCCGCCGTCCCCGTACTGGTACGGCTCGGACCCGGCGACGGCGATGCGCAACTTCGACAGCTTCTACGCCAAGGGTTGGGCGCCGACGTGGCAGATGATGGGTCACGGCAACTGGGCGACCGACCCGAACTACGCGTCGAAGGTCATCGGCGTCTACAACCGCATGATCCAGTCGCGGGGCGGCTAACGCATCAGTCCCCGGCCGGTCACGAGCGGCAGATCGAGCACCGACAGCACGCCCGGATCGGCGTCGCAGACCGCGGGAATCGCGTTGAGACAACGCATGGCGGTGGCCGTGAGACCACCGGTGTTGTGGTCGCCGTCCTCGCCTTGGAAGTGGAACTGGCAGTGCAGTGCGGGATCGCCCTCGATGTCGACGCGGTAGCCGCCCTGGCCGGAAAGCTGCGGCCACTCGGGCGCGACCTCCGGGTTGATGCGCGTGACGTGCTCGAGCACCACACGCGGCTCGCCCCCGACGATGCCCTGGACCTCGAAGCGCATCCCGGCGGTCGTGCCGGCCGCGATCGTCCCCAACGGCGTCTCGTAGTCGCGCGCGGCGGGCATGCGCTCGTGCGACTCCCGAATGTCCTCGAGCTCGACGCCGAGGCCCGCGGCGAGCACCGAAACGGTGCCGCCCCACGCCAGGGCGGTCACCCCCGGTTGGAGGATCAGCGGAAGCTCGTCCAGGGAGCCACCGAAGCCCATGATGTCGAAGAGGACATCGGCCTGGAGGTACGTCGAGTAGTCGAGGATCTCCATGACCCGCACGGAGTCGACGCGCCCGCACGATCCGAGGAACGCGAACGGAACAAGGTCGTTGGCGAATCCGGGGTCGATGCCCGACGTCCAGCAGGAGACGCCGCCGGCTTTGCACGCGGTCTCGAGCGGCGTGGTGTAACGCGAGGGCGCCGACGGCGGGTACACGAGGGGCACGACCGAGGTGGACACGACGTTCGTGCCCGCTTCCAGGATGCGCGCCATGTCCGCGACTGCCTCGTCGGGGCGAAGGTCCCCGGTCGCGGTGTACGAGACGCAGTGGGCGCCGAGGCCGAAGATCTCGTCCGGGTCGGTGGTGGCGGACACGCCGGTCGGCGCGACACCGGCCAGCTCGCCCGCGTCCCGGCCCGCTTTGTCCGGGCTGTGCACCAGCACGCCGGCCAGCTCCAGGTCGGGGTGCTCGATGATGCCTCGGAGCGCGAGCCGCCCCACGTTCCCGGTGCTCCACTGCGCGACTCGATAGCTCATAGGGCCGCATCTCACTCGCGGTGCGCCGTCACTGCAAGACCGGCGCGAGCCTCCGACCGCTGGCGTCAGCATTGTCTCGCCGGTCGCGCTGTGTAGGTCAGGGTGCTGCTGAGCGAGACCGATCAGGCCGCGTTGGCCGGGAAGCTGCCGATCGGCTGACCGCCGTCCGTCTCCTCCAACCGGCGCAACCGGTGGCGGAACCGCGCCATCAGGAGATCGATCGCCTCGTGCACGGTTGCGGCGGTCACGCCGACACCGAGGATCAACCCACCGTCCAGCATCAACGTGCCTTCGGCCGTTGCCGAGTAGTCGTCGCTCGGATCAGGTGGCGCCGTCAGCCGGGTTCGCACCCGACGGATCGGCCGCGGCGCCGTCCGGCACAGGTCGCGCACCCGATCGAACCCGTATAGGCGATCCACCGACGCCACCGGCCCGTCGATCATCTGCGTCAAGGTCGAGAGCGAGTCGTCGTTCATGGCTGGGGCCTCCTGATCGTTGCGACAGGTGGGGGCGCGGCGCGGACCGGCTCGACGTTGCCGATGGCGCGCCCGAGTCGCGTGGCGGTCAGCAGCCCGACGCACAGGACAGCGCCGGACACGACCATCACCGCGAACGTCGTGCGCGAGTCGGTGCCCGCGGTCAGGCCGTGGATCGTCGCCACCGCGAAGAGCGGAAAGCTCGCGTAGTGCACCCGACGCCAGAGTCGGTTCGGCAGGGCGCGGCGAAGGAGCGAGGTGATCTCCACCGCCACCATCAGGTAGAGCGCGGCGATGCCCCACGCCACCGCGACCGGGTTCCA
>DATFXK010000112.1:0-26659 GCA_035316005.1 Acidimicrobiia bacterium
CCGCCGGCATCGGCGAGGAGGGGGAGGACGGCCAGCCGTTCGACCTCGAGTCCATGGAGGCGATGCGGGCCCAGGGCGGCGGCGCCATGGGCGAGGTCTCACCGGAGGAGCTGGCGCAGATGCTCCTCCAGGCGCTGATGAACATGGACCGCGAGCAGTTGCGCCGGCTGGCGGGAATGGCCGTGGACCGCTTCGCCGGCATGGAACCCGGCCGACCCGTCGGCGGCACCTACTACCTCTACCGGACGCTCCGGCAACTCGACTTCGACGGGCTCACGGCCCGGATGATGGGCCAGGCCCGCGAGCGGGACGACGTCGGCGACGGGGAGCTCGCCGAGCGCCTCGCCCAAGAGGAGTTCCAGGCTCGCCTGCAGCAGCTGAAGGAGCTGGTCGAGGCCGAGATCCGGCGCCGTCTCGTCGCCGATCGGGGCGCGGAGGCGATGGCGCGCACACTGCGCAAGCCGCTCCCCGAGGACGTCGACTTCATGCACGCGTCGCGCGAGGAGATGCTCGCCCTGCAGCGGGCGATCTACCCGCTCACGCGGGCATTGGCGGCGCGCCTCGCCCAGCGCCGCCGGCGCCGCAACCGCGGCCACCTCGACTTCCGCTCGACGGTACGGCACTCGCTGTCGTACGGCGGGGTGCCGGCGGAGCCCAAGTTCCGCCACCCGCGCCCGTCGCGGCCCGAGATCATGGTCGTCGCCGACATCTCCGGCTCGGTGGCGAGCTTCGCCCGCTTCACGTTGCAGTTCGTGTACGCCATGGCGAGCCAGTTCTCGAAGGTGCGGTCGTGGGTGTTCATCGACGGCATCGACGAGGTCACCCGCTTCTTCCAGGAGTCCGACGACATCGGGGAGGCAGTTCACCGGGTGAACACGGAAGCCGATGTCGTGTGGGTCGACGGCCACTCCGACTACGGGCACGCCTTCGAGGTGTTCCACGAGCATCACTACAAGGAGGTGACGCCCAAGACGTCGATCATCCTGCTCGGCGACGCGCGCAACAACTACCACGCGTCACAGAACTGGGTGCTCAAGGAGCTCCAGCAGCGAGCCCGTCATCTGTACTGGCTCAATCCCGAGCCCCGCGGCTACTGGGACACCGGCGACTCGATCATCTCTGAGTTCGGCATCTACTGCGACGGCGTCTACGAGTGCCGCAACCTCCGCCAGCTCGAGCAGTTCGTCACCACGGTGGTGGAGGGATGACGGGTTAGACGGCCTTCGGCTCGCGCCACATGGTCCAGATCGGTGGGCCCCCGGCCGCGGGTCGTACCTCCTCCTGCAGTTCGAAGCCGTGGTGCCGGTACCAGGCGACGTTGCCTTCCGTCGACGTCTCCAGGTAGGCGGGCACGTGTGTCCCGTCGAGCCGGTCGAGGACGACGTCGAGCAGCTTGCCGCCCAGACCTTCGCCCTGGCGCGCGGGCTCGACGCCGATCACGGCCAGGTACCAGTGCGGCACCTTCGGGTGGAGCTTCTCGGTCTCGGTCAGGTAGCGGAGCCCGTCCCGGAAGGTGTGCTGCGTGAGCAGCGCCGGCCACGACGCCACGAGCTGGCGGGCGGCCCGCCAGCGCGTCGGCGGGTACGCGCCGTCCGGCAGCCACCCGGCCGTCCCGACGACGCGGTCGCCGTCGACCGCCGCCCAGACCTCGCCGAACGGCAAGCCGTCGCGGGCGACGGCGCCGAGGAAGCGGCGGCACGACCACCGCCGGCGGCGGGGCGTGGGGTAGAGGTGCCGGAAGACGGGGTCGTCGTCGAAGGCGCGGGCGAGGACGTGTGACGCGTCCCCGAGTTGGTCACGCCGGAGCGTGGCGATCGCGGGCACTAGGCACGTTGTACTCGCCGAGCAGCTGCCACGCCCGGTCGGCGATCCGGACCAGCGCCAGGAGCTGACCCCGCTCGCGCCGCCGCAGCGGGTGGCCGGCCCGGCCGAGGAGCAGCGCGGCGTCGTGATCGGTGAAGCCCGCGACCGCGAGGTCGTCGGGGCCGGTCACTCCACCCGACACCAGCGCCGAGGCGGACGTGCCGGCCACGAGCGCATCGAGGACGTCGGGGCTCGGCGTGTCGTCGCCCGCGTGAGCGAGGACGCGCGCGCCGTTGACGAGCGCGGTCCAGTCGGCCAGGAACTCCCGCTTGGTCTGGGCCACGAGCGCGGTGTGGAGCTCGTCGACCGTGGCCGCTTCGCACAGCGCCGCCGCCGACTCGAGCGCGTCGAGGCGGGTGTCCGGGAAGTGCCCGACGGCGCGGACCTCCTCGACCGAGGCCCCGTCGACCTCCTCGATCTCGCGCACCAGGGTGGGGACGAGGTCGGCGTCGGGGAGGTTCACCGCGAACTCGTCCACGGCGACGTCCGTTCCCCGCTCGAGCACGTCGACGCCGACGATGTCGCCGCGCACGGCGCCGATGCGCGACGCGACGAGCCCGAGCGCGCCGGGACGGTCGGGGAGCCACACCCGCACGAGCACGTGCGCGGCGGAAGACGGGGACGGGTTGTCGAGCGGCATGCGAGAAAGCGTAGGACGCGTGCATGACACCGGTGTTCCGGCACGATGAACAGGGCCCGGGTGCCCGGGGCGGCGTTGCGCCGCTCGTAGACTTCCCGGATCGAGCGCGTCGGTGTCCTCGGGGGCACGTTCGACCCTGTGCACGTCGGCCACGTCGTGGCCGCGGCCGACACCCGGGCCGCGCTGGGCCTGGACCGGGTCCTCATGGTCGTGGCCGGTGACCCGTGGCAGAAGCGCGGCGAGGTGATCGCCCCGGCCGCCGACCGCCTGGCGCTGGTCGCCGCCGCCGTCGACGGCGTCGACGGCGTCGAGGCCTCGGCGATCGAGGTCCAACGGGGCGAGCCCTCGGTCACGTACGACACGCTCGTCGCGCTCGCAGCGCCGGACCGTGAGCTGTTCCTCGTGCTCGGCGCCGACGCCGTCCGCAACATGCCGACGTGGCGCAAGCTCGAGGAGACCCGCGACCTCGCGACGCTCGTGATCGTCGAGCGCGCCGGCGACGCGCACGCCGAGGCGCCCGGGCGCGGCTGGCGGGTCGAACACGTCACGATCCCTCGTCTGGACATCGCGTCCCGGGACCTGCGGGCACGGCTGGCCGCCGGGCGTCCGATCGACGGCCTCGCGCCGCCGGCGGTGATGCGTGCCATTGCCGAACGCGGCCTCTACACTCGACCGTGATGACGACCGGCGAGGCCGCTGCTTGACAGGCGCCCCGGCCGTCCTGCGTCGAGTTGCCGTCGCCGCGGCGGCGGCGTCCGCCAAGAAGGGCAGCGACATCGTCGCCCTCGATGTCGGTGACATCCTCTCGATCACCGACGCGTTCGTGATCACGAGCGGCACGAACGTCCGGCAGGTCCGCACGATCGTCGACGAGATCGAGAAGGCGATGAACGACCAGCTGTCCGCGCCGCCGACCAGTGTCGAAGGGCTCGACGACGCGACCTGGGTGCTCCTCGACTTCGGCGACATCGTCGTGCACGTCTTCCTCGACGAGACGCGCGCGTACTACGAGCTCGAACGCCTGTGGGCGGACGCGCCGCGTATCGACTGGGAGCAGCTCGTTCCCGCGTCGCAGACGGCGTCGGCGTAGGACCTAGTTCTCGAGGTACGGGCGCAGCGGCACGCCCGCGGCGGCCAGCCCCGCTTTGAGCTCACGCACGCCGAGGTTCCGGTCGAAGCGGGGCGAGTACAAGATCGAGCTGATGATCGCGGCCTGGGCGCCGCCGTCGGTCAGCCCGGCGGCGATGTGGTCGACGCCGCCGGCCCCGCCCGACGCGATGACCGGGACGTTCACCGCGTCTGCGACCGCCCGGGTGATCTCGAGGTCGTAGCCGGAGGCGGTGCCGTCACGATCGATGCTGTTGACGACGATCTCCCCGGCGCCGAGCTCCTCCCCGCGCCGGACCCACTCGAGCGCGTCGAGCCCGGTCGCGGCGCGAGCTCCGTCGATGAACACCTCGTAGCCGGACGGGATGCCGGGCCGGGCGCCGACGCGCTTGACCTGCGTGCTGAGGACGATGCACTGGCGCCCGAACGCCACGGCGCCGTCGCGGATGATCTCCGGGTTGCGGACGGCCATCGAGTCGACGCTGATCTTCTCCGCGCCCGCCTTGAGGACCTCGAACATGTCATCGACCGAGCGGATCCCGCCGCCGACCGTGAAGGGCACGAACACGTGGCGGGCGACCCGGCGCACGGTCTCGAGGTCGATCTTGCGCTTCTCGGCGCTGGCGGTGATGTCGTAGAAGACGATCTCGTCGATTTGGTCGCCGTAGAGGCGGGCGGCGAGCTCCTCGGCCGGCGCCACGTCGATGTTGTCCTGGAACTGCTGCGCCTTCGTGACCCGCCCGTCGATGACGTCGAAGCAGGCGATCAGGCGCTTGGTCAGCATCGCCCGTCCCAGGCCGCAAAGTCCTCGAGCAGCCGCAGGCCCAGCACGCCGCTCTTCTCGGCGTGGAACTGCGTGGCGACGACGTTGTCGCGCGCGATGACCGAGGCGAACTCGACGCCGTATTCGGTGCGCCCGAGCGTGTCGGCCGCCTCTGCGGGGTCGGCGTAATAGGAGTTGACGAAGTAGTAGTGCCCGGCTTCGGGGAGCCGAGCCACGACCGGGTGGGATCGCGTGAATCGCACCTCGTTCCAGCCGATCTGGGGGACGCGCTGCCGCTCGGGGAACCGGCGGACCCGGCCGGGGAGCCAGCCGAGGCCTCGAGTGTCGCCTTCCTCGCTGTGGTCGAAGAGCACCTGCAGGCCGATGCAGATGCCGAGGAACGGAACCCGGTCGTTTTGCACGCGCCGGGTGAGCGGGTCGAGGAGGTCGGACTCGCGCAGCGAGTCGAGCGTGGCCGCCGCCGCGCCGACGCCCGGGAGGACCAGCCGCTCCGACTCGGCGATCTCCTCGGGCTTCGCGACCAGGCGGCACGGGATCTCGAGCCGCTCCAACGCATAGATCACGCTGGGGGAGTTACCGGCCCGGTAGTCGACCACGTCGATCATGAGTGGTCAGTCTACGGACGGTCTCGGTCACGCCCGGCTGGAATGGGTGGAGATGATGGGACTTGAACCCACGACTTCCTCCATGCCATGGAGGCGCTCTACCAGACTGAGCTACATCCCCGAGACTCGCAGAGTACCAGCGAGCGTCTGCGCTTCGACACGTGCATCTCCCGTCGGTGCTCGGTGGTCGACCCCTACACTCTGCGCGAGATGACCGACACACGAACGCCGCGAGCCGACGACGCGCCGCCGTACCGCTACACGGCGCGCCTCGCCGACGAGATCGAGCAGCGGTGGCAGGACCGGTGGGAGCAGGAGCGGACGTTCTGGACGCCCAACCCGACCGGCCCGCTGTCCGAGGGGTTCGAGCGCGTCGACGACCGCACGAAGCTGTACGTCCTCGACATGTTCCCGTACCCGAGCGGCGCCGGGCTCCACGTCGGGCATCCGCTCGGTTACATCGGCACCGACGTGTACGCGCGCTTCATGCGCATGACGGGTCGCAACGTCCTCCATGCGATGGGGTACGACGCGTTTGGGCTCCCTGCCGAGCAGTACGCCGTCGAGACGGGGCAGCACCCTCGTGTCACCACGGATCAGAACATCGCCACCATGCGGCGCCAACTCCGCCGGCTCGGGCTCGGTCACGATCCTCGCCGCGGGGTGTCGACGACCGACGTCCGCTACTACCGCTGGACGCAGTGGATCTTCCTGCAGATGTTCAACGCCTGGTACGACGACGAGCAGGACCGCGCCCGTCCGATCGACGAGCTGGTCGGCGAGCTCGACGCAGGCACCCGCGCCGCCCCCCGCGGCCGCCCGTGGAGCGAGCTCGACGCGTGGGAGCGCCGCACGGTCGTCGACACGTTCCGTCTCGCCTACCTCGACGAAGTCGCCGTCAACTGGTGTCCGGCGCTCGGCACTGTCCTCTCCAACGAGGAGGTCACGGCCGAGGGTCGCAGCGATCGCGGCAACCATCCCGTGTACAAGCGGCCGCTCAAGCAGTGGATGCTGCGGATCACGACGTACGCCCAGCGGTTGCTCGGCGACCTCGATCTGCTCGACTGGCCCGAGTCGATCAAGATCATGCAGCGCAACTGGATCGGGCGGAGCGAGGGCGCCGACATCGTGTTTCCCGTCGAGGGGCACGAGGACCTCGGGATTCGGGTGTTCACGACGCGCCCCGACACTGTCTTCGGTGCGACGTACATGGTGCTGGCACCGGAGCTCGACCTCGTCGACGAGATCGTCGCCAACGAGTGGCCCCGCGACACCCCCCTCGAGTGGCGGGGCACGTTCGGGATCGACGTGTCGCCGGTCGAGGCCGTGGAGGCTTATCGCAACTTCGCGGCGGAGAAGACCGATCTCGAGCGTCAGGCCGAGGGGCGCGAGAAGACCGGCATCTTCATCGGCGCCTACGCGATCGACCCCGTCAACGACGAGCGCATCCCGATCTTCATCGCCGACTATGTGCTCGCCGGGTACGGGAGCGGCGCCATCATGGCCGTGCCCGGCCAGGACCAGCGCGACTGGGATTTCGCCGAGGAGTTCGATCTCCCGATCATCCGCACGGTGCAGCCGTCCGCGGACTTCGACGGCCAGGCGTACCTCGGTGAGGGCCCGGCGATCAACAGCGGCTTCCTCGACGGCCTGAAGGTCGACGACGCCAAGCGCAAGATCGTCGAGTGGCTCGAGGAGACGGGCAAAGGTGTCGGCGCGGTCACGTACAAGCTGCGCGACTGGCTGTTCAGTCGCCAGCGGTACTGGGGCGAGCCGTTCCCGATCGTGTACGACGAGACGGGGCTGCCCGTCGCGCTCCCGGAGTCGATGCTGCCGGTCGAGCTGCCCGAGATGACGGACTTCCAGCCCCGCATCGTCCCCGACGACGAGGAGACGCTTCCCGAGCCGCCGCTGGCGCGCGCCGACGACTGGGTGACGGTCGAGGCCGACCTCGGCGAGGGCACGAAGACCTACCTGCGCGAGACGAACACGATGCCGCAGTGGGCGGGATCGTGCTGGTACTACCTCCGCTACCTCGACCCCACCAACGAGAACCGCGTGGTGGAGCCCGACGTCGAGCGCTACTGGATGCAGGGCGACACGCGCTCGGGCGGTGTCGACCTGTACGTCGGCGGCGCCGAGCACGCCGTGCTGCACCTCCTCTACGCGCGCTTCTGGCACAAGGTGCTCTACGACCTCGGTCACGTCTCGACGCCGGAGCCGTTCGCCCGCCTGTTCAACCAGGGCACCATCACCGCGTACGAGTACCTCGACGAGCGGGGCGTGTACGTGCCGGCCCACGAGGTCGAGGAGCGGGACGGAAGGTTCTTCTTCGAAGGCAAGGAGGTCATCCGCCAGCAGGGCCGCATGGGCAAGAGCCGGAAGAACGCGGTCGCGCCCGACGACATCTACGCCGAGTACGGCGCCGACACGCTGCGGCTCTACGAGATGTTCATGGGCCCGCTCGACGCGAGCCGGCCCTGGAACACGGCCGACATCATCGGCGTGCACCGGTTCCTCCAGCGTTTCTGGCGCAACACGGTCGACGAGGAGACCGGTGCGACCCGGGTGTCGGACGCGCTCGCCGACGAGGAGACGCGGCGCGTCCTGCACCGCACGATCGACGCCGTCCGCACCGACATGGCCAAGCTCCAGTTCAACACCGCCATCGCCCGGCTCTTCGAGCTGAACAACCGGCTCACGGCCGTGGTGGGGGACACGGGCGCGGCGCCGCTCGAGGTCGTCTCGGCGATGACGCTGATGCTGGCGCCGCTGGCGCCGCACCTCGCCGAGGAGGTGTGGGCGCGCCTCGGGCGCGCCGAGTCGCTCGCGTACGAGTCGTTCCCCGAGGCCGACCCCGACTATCTCGTCGTCGAGGAGGTCGAGATCCCGGTGCAGGTCGACGGCAAGGTGCGCGCCCGGGTGAAGGTGCCGGCCGGCGCGAGCGAAGCCGAGCACGAGGCGGCGGCGCGGGGCGACGAGCGCATCGCCGCGATCCTGGACGCTGTCGACGTTCTGAAGGTGATCGTCGTGCCGGGTCGGCTGGTCAACTTCGTCACGAGATAGACGGCCGGTGCCGCGGCGCCTCGACGCACGAGAGCGCGAGCAGTTCACGCACGTCGCCGCGCGGGATCTCGACCGTGCCCGCGTCATGACCGTTCCCGTCCTGACACCGGGGATCGCGGGAATGACACTCGGCCGCTGGATCCTGGTGCGGCGTGGTCACGAGCACGACGACGGGCTGATCGCCCACGAGCTGGTGCACGTGCGTCAATGGCGGGAGCTGGGCGCCGCCCGTTTCCTCGCCCGGTATCTCGGCGCCTACGCCCGCGGGCGCCGCCGGGGCCTCGGCCACCAGGGCGCCTACGAGGCGATCCCGCTCGAAGCCGAGGCCCGCGGCCTCGCCGGTCGCTGACGCGGCCTTCCCTCGCTCGGCTCGCTGCGGTACCGTGCGCAATGCGGCTCGGGGCACCGAGCCGCACTTCCCCTTCCGCTTCCTCCGGTCTCTGCCCGCGCGCGTCCGGAGGTAGCCATGTCCGAACCGCCCCGCACCGACACCGTCGAGCGCGGTGTGCCCGATCCCCGCTTCTGGGGACCACCCGAGCCCGGTGAGCGATCTGCCGGCTTCCCGCCTCGACCAGGGCCGTGGGGTGGCCCGCTCGAGCGCGTCGCCGATCGCGTGCGGGAGCTGCGGGGCGACCCGCGCGTCGGCGTCGTCGCGCTGGTGGTCGTCGCGCTCGTTGCCGGGTTCATCTGGTACCGCCTCGGCGCCGAGGGGTCGTCGCCCGCGACGACGGCCCGGCGCGCCCCGGCGACGAGCGCGCCCGCCGCCACGGGCTCGTCGGCGACCAGCGGCTCGGCCGGCGCGGCGAAGAAGGGCGAGCGCGTCACGGTGCACGTCGCCGGGGCCGTGGCCAAGCCGGGTGTGTACGACCTCGCGACGGGAGCGCGGGTGATCGACGCGATCGAGGCCGCCGGCGGCGGCGTCCCCGACGCCGATCTGAACCGGCTCAACCTGGCGGCGAAGGTGGTCGACGGTCAGCGGGTCCTGGTGCAACGCGTGGGTGAGGCCGCGCCCGCGGGCCCGTCCGCCGGTGGGAGCAGCGGGACCGGTGGGGGCACCGCCGACCCGTCCGGGCTCGTGAGCCTCAACAGCGCCACGCAGCCCGAGCTGGAGGCGCTCCCGGGGATCGGGCCGACGCTCGCCGAGGCGATCATCGCCGAACGGGAGCGCCGCGGTGGGTTCCGGTCCGTGAACGAGCTGCGTGACGTGCGCGGCATCGGCGAGAAGCGCTTCGCCGACCTGAAGGACAAGGTGACGATCTGACCCGGGGCCATGTGGCCGGACCGGTCGTCCTGACGGCGGCCGCCGTCGCCGGCGCCCGCACGGGCGAGCAGCTCGGCGCCGGGCCCGCGCGAGTCCTGCTCGTCGGCGGCGCGCTCGCCGGGGTGGGCTCGATGTTCCTCGCCCGAGGCCCGGCGCGGCTCGTGGTCGGAACCGTCGGTGTCGTCCTCGTTGCGACGGCCCTGATGCAGCGCGCGCTCGACGGCCAGGAGCACTCGCCCCTGGCCGCGCCGACACACGCCCGCGCCGCCGCCACCATCACGGCCACGCTCGCCGCCGACCCCGACGGCGCGCGGTACCACGCCGACGTGCTCGTTCGTGTCGGCCGGATCGACGGCCGGTCCACCGGGCACCGCACCGTGCACGTGACCGCGGGCGGTGACGCGGCGGCGAGGCTGCGTCTGCTCGAGTCGGGTGACGAGATCGAGGTGTCGGGCTGGTTCCAGCCCCTCGCCGGCTACGACCGACGGCTCCGCTGGCGGCACGCGGTCGCCACCTTCGACGCCGTCGAGCTGCGCTCGTTCGACCCCGCGCGCTCGCCGCTGGACCGGGCCGCCAACGCGCTCCGCGCCCGCGTCCTCGCCGGCGGCCGCCACCTGCCTGCGACCGAGCGGGCGCTCGTCGCCGGCTTCCTCCTTGGCGACACGCGGGAGCTCGGCCGCGACGTCGAGGAGCAGTTCCGCGCCTCGGGCCTGACGCACCTGCTCGCGGTGTCGGGCGCCAACGTCGCGTTCGTGCTCGCGCTCACCCGGCCCGTCGTGCGCCGCCTGGGTCTCCGGGCCCAGCTCGTCGCGGGACTGGCGGTGCTCGTGCTCTTCGGCACGATGACCCGCTGGGAACCGTCGGTGCTGCGGGCGTGCGCGATGGCCGCGTGCTCCATGACCGCGCTGTACCTCGGCCGCCCGACGGCCGGCGTCCGGGTCCTCGCGCTCGCCGTCCTCGCGCTCGTGCTGGCCGATCCCTTCCTCATCCACTCGATCGGCTTCCTCCTCTCGTGCGGCGCCAGCGCCGGCATCGCGTTCCTCGCCGCGCCGATCACGACGCGCCTGCGCGGGCCGCACTGCTTCCGGGAGCCGCTCGGCGTCACGCTCGCCGCCCAGATCGGCGTGGCCCCCGTCCTCATTCCGGTGTTCGGCTCCGTGCCCCTCGCCGCGCTCCCGGCCAACCTCGTGGCGGCGCCCATCGTGGGGCCACTCACCGCGCTCGGGCTCGTGACCGGGATCGCCGGCGGCTCCGTCGAGTCCTGGTCGCCGGGGGCGGCCGCGGTCCTCCAGGCGCCGACGGGGCTCCTCGCCCATGCGATGCTGCGAACCGCCCACCTCTTCTCGCGGCTGCCGATCGAGGTCGACGGACGGGCGTCGGCGGCGTTGATCGCCGCCGCCGCGCTCGTGGGCGCGGCAAGGCTCTGGTCGGGGCGGCGCCATAACCTCCGAGTCGATGCGCTTTCGTCTCGGTGACCGCGTGCACGACGTCACCGACCGCACGCTGGTCATGGGCATCCTGAACCGGACGCCCGACTCGTTCTTCGACCACGGCGACACGTTCTCGCTCGACTCGCTCCTGCGCCGGGCCGAGCAGCTCGTCACCGAGGGCGCCGACGTGCTCGATGTCGGCGGCGTGAAGGCGGGGCCGGGGCCCGAGGTCACCGAAGCCGAGGAGCTCGACCGCGTCGTCCCGGCGCTCGACGCGCTGCGAGCACGCTTCGACACCCCGCTGTCGATCGACACGTGGCGTGCCGCCGTGTTGCGGGCGGCGTGCACGGCCGGTGCCGTGCTCGGCAACGACATCAGCGGCTTCGCCGATCCCGAGTACCTGCCGGCGGCGGCGGCGCTCGGGGCGTCGGTGGTCGCCACTCACATCCGCCTCGCGCCGCGCGTCCCCGACCCCGAGCCGCACTACGACGACCTGCTCTGCGAGGTGCGGGCGTTCCTGCTCGCCCGGGGCCGCGCAGCCGAAGCCGCGGGTCTCGCCCCCGAGCAGGTCGCACTCGACGCCGGTCTCGACCTCGGAAAGACCCCGGCGCAGAGCGCGGTGCTCCTGCGCGAGAGCGAAGGACTCGCGTCGCTCGGCTACACGCTGTTGCTGTCGGCGTCGAACAAGCGCTTCCTCGGTGAGCTCCTGGGCCTCGCCATCGACGCCCGGCGCGCCGCGTCATTGGCGGCGGTGGCGTACGGAGTGATGCACGGCTGTCGCATCGTGCGCGTGCACGACGTCGCCGGATCGGTCAGGGTGTGCCACATGATCGAGGCCTTGCAGGCCGCCGAGCGGGGAGAAGCGCGCGTCACGTGAGCGCGGCGGTCTACCTCCTGAGCGGCTCCGATCCGGTGCTTCGGGGCGAGGCGCTCGAGCAGCTCGTGGCCGAGCTCGTCGGCGACGACGACCGCGCCCTCGCCGTCGAGGAGTTCGCCGTGCCAGGCCGGGCCGCACCCGGCGAAGCCGACAGTGACGCGCCGAGCGGCGCCCCGGGCCGGGAGGAGATCGTGGCAGCGGCGCTGAACGCGGCGCAGAGCCCGCCGTTCATGACCGGACGCCGTGTCGTCGTGCTCCAGGACGCCGGCAACCTCGCCGCCGGCGACGTCGCGCCGCTGAGCGCCTACCTCGACCAGCCGATGGAGACGACGGCCCTCGTGGTCGTCGCCGGCGGTGGTCGTCTGCCGAAAGCCCTCGCCGACGCGTTGAAGGGGGCGAAGGCGGTGAAGGTCGGCCCTCCCGTCGAGAAGACGGGCGACGTGCTGGCGCAGCACCTCGCCGACGCCGGGATCGAGCTCCGTCCCGCGGCGGCCAAGCTCGTGACGACGCACCTCGGCGAGGACGCCGGCCGTGTGCCGCAGCTGGTGGAGCTGCTTGCGTCGGCGGCCGGGCCCGGCGCGACGCTCGACGTCGACGACGTGGAGCCGTACCTCGGTGAGGCGGGACCGGTGCCCAACTACCAGCTCACCGGCGCGATCGAGTCAGGAGACATGGCGGGCGCGCTCGAGACGCTGCGGCGGATGCTGACCGCCCCCGGACCGGGCCAGAGCCGGCCGATGCACCCGCTCCAGGTGATCGGCACGTTGCACTCGTACTACCGGCGGGTTGCGACGCTCGACGATCCCCGGGTGCGCAGCCCGCGCGACGCGGTGGCGGCGCTCGACGGCAGGGTGAAGGAGTACCCGGCACGGAAGGCGCTCGACCAGGCCCGCGCGCTGCAGAGCGACGGCGTCCGCACGGCCTTCGACTATCTCTTCGCCGCCGACCTCGACATCAAGGGAGCGCGCGCGATCCCCGAGGACGCGGTGCTCGAGGTGCTCGTCGCCCGGCTCGCCGCCCTGTCGGGCCGGGCCCGGGGTGGACCGATGCGGCGCGGCCGCAGCCGCACCCGCAGCTAGCTCTTGGCGGGCTTCGCCTGCTTCATCAACCGGGAGGTCCGGCGGGCGGCCTGGTTCTTGTGCACGACGCCCTTCCCCGCCGCCTTGCCCAGACGCTTCTGAGCCGCCCGGACCCGGTCGGCAGCGTCGTCGGCGCCGGCCTCGATGCCCTCGGCCGCCCGCTTGACGCGGGTCTTGAGCTCCGAGCGCGCGACCTTGTTCCGCATCCGCCGCCGCTCGTTCTGGCGGTTCCGCTTGATCTGGCTCTTGATGTTCGCCATGCGCGTCTCGAGATCGGCCGTTCCGTCGGGGACCGGGTCAGGGTAGCAGCGATTCGTTCCCGGCCTGATCTCGCGGTGCGTGAGAATGGGTGGCGATGACCCCCCTCGAATCCCAGCGTGCCCTCGCGATCATCAGCCACGTCGATCACGGGAAGTCCACGCTGGCCGATCGCTTCCTCGAGCTGACGGGCGCCGTCGACCCCCGGGACATGCGCGCCCAGTACCTCGACACGATGGACCTCGAGCGCGAGCGGGGGATCACGATCAAGGCGCAGAACGTCCGGCTGCACTGGAAGGACCACGTCCTGCATCTCATCGACACGCCAGGTCACGTCGACTTCAGCTACGAGGTCTCCCGCAGCCTCGCCGCGTGCGAGGGCGTCGTGCTCCTCGTCGACGCATCCCAGGGCATCGAAGCCCAGACCTTGGCAAACGCGTACCTCGCGATCGAGCACGACCTGACCGTCGTCGCCGCCGTCAACAAGATCGACCTGTCCGTCGCCGACCCGGATCGCGTCGCCGGTGAGATCGAGCGTGTCATCGGCATCCCCGCCGTGGACGTCCTCCGAATCTCGGCCAAGACGGGGGAGGGCGTGCCCGAGCTGCTCGACGCAATCGTCGAGCAGATCCCCCCGCCATCCGGTGACCCCGACGCGCCGCTGCAGTCGCTGATCTTCGACTCGTACTACGACTCGTATCGCGGCGTCGTCAGCGCGGTGCGCGTGTTCAACGGCGCGCTCGTCTCCGGCGCGCGCCTGAAGTACCTCCAGGCCGATGCCGTGCGTGACGCCGAGGAGATCGGCGTGCGCCTGCCGGCGCCGACGCCGGTGGCGAGCCTCGGTCCGGGCGAGGTCGGCTACCTGATCGCCGGGATCAAGGACGTCGGGCAGGCGCGCGTCGGCGAGACGGTCACGACCGCGTCGCACCCCGCCGCCCCGCTCGAGGGCTACCGCGACCCCAAGCCGATGGTGTTCTGCGGGCTGTACCCCGTCGACGGCGACGCCTACGCCGACCTCCGGGAGGCGCTCGAGAAGCTTCGTCTCAACGACTCGTCGTTCACGTACGAGCCCGAGACGTCGGGCGCGCTGGGCTTCGGCTTCCGGTCCGGGTTCCTCGGGCTCCTGCACATGGAGATCATCCGCGAGCGCCTCGAGCGCGAGTACGACATCGACCTCGTCGCCACCGCGCCGAACGTCGAGTATCTCGCCAACCTGACCGACGCCGGCGTCGAGATCGTCGACAATCCGTCGGCGATGCCGGCGCCGAACCGGGTCGAGTCGATCGAGGAGCCGTACGTGATGGTCACGATGCTGGCGCCGGCGGAGTACATCGGCACGCTCATGGACCTCGCCCAGTCACGGCGCGGCGAGATGAAGAAGATGGAGTACCTCTCCGAGGATCGCGTCGAGCTCGTCTACGAGGTGCCGCTGGCCGAAATCGTGCTCGACTTCTTCGACCAGCTGAAGTCGCGCACCCGGGGGTATGCGAGCCTCGACTACGAGCCAGCCGGGTATCGGCGCTCCGATCTCGTCAAGGTCGACGTCCTCCTCAACAGCGTTCCCGTGGACGCGTTCTCGTCCGTCGTGCACCGCGACGAGGCCTACGAGTACGGACGGCGCATGACCGAGAAGCTCCGCGAGCTCATCCCGCGCCAGCTGTTCGACGTGCCGATCCAGGCGGCCATCAGCGGGCGCATCATCGCCCGCGAGACCGTCAAGGCCCGGCGCAAGGACGTGATCGCCAAGTGCTACGGCGGTGACGTCACGCGCAAGCGCAAGCTGCTCGAGCAGCAGAAGGCGGGCAAGCGGCGCATGAAGCAGATCGGACGGGTCGAGGTGCCGCAGGAGGCGTTCGTCGCCGCGTTGCGTCTTGCCGACTAGGGGTCGCGTGGCAGGCCGAGGACACGCTCGCCGATGATGTTGCGCTGGACCTCGGAGGTGCCTCCGCCGATGGTCAGCGCCCGCGAGTAGAGGAACCCCTCGGACCACGTCGCGTCCGGCTCGCCGAAGGGTCCCCGGTCGAGCAGCATCCCCGCCGTCCCGGCCAGCTCGACCGCGAGCGCCATCACGTGCTGGCCGTGCTCGTCGGCGAGGGCCTTGCGTACCGACGTCTCCGGGCCTGGCTCGAGCCCGCGCACGATCGCCGACACGGTGCGCAGCCGGATCAGCCTGAGCACCTCGGACTCGATGTAGAGCGCGGCGAGCTTCTGGCGCACGACGCGGTCGGCGACGCCGCCGTGCCCGCGCACGAGGTCGAGGACGGTGTCGGCGGTCGGTCCCCGCCCCCACAGCGCCCCTTCGCCCGAGAGCGACACCCGCTCGTTGCCGAGGGTCACCTTGGCGAGGCGCCACCCGTCGTTCTCCTCGCCGACGATCTCGCCGGCCGGGATGCGGACGCCGTCGAGGAACACCTCGTTGAACATCGCGGTGCCGTCCATCTGCCGGATGGGCCGCACGGTGATGCCGGGCGTGCTCATGTCGACGACGAAGTACGAGATGCCGCGATGCTGCTCCGCCGTCGCGTCGGTGCGCGCCAGAAGGATCCCGTACCGGGCGACGTGGGCGAGGGTCGTCCACACCTTCTGGCCGTGCACGACGTATTCGTCACCGTCGCGCTCGGCGCGGGTCGTCAGCGACGCGAGGTCGCTGCCGGCGCCGGGCTCGCTGAAGAGCTGGCACCACAGTTCGGTCCCGGAAAGGATGCCCGGGAGGTAGCGCTCCTGCTGCTGCTGGGTGCCGGCGACGAGCAGCGTCGGCCCGGCCCAGCCGATCCCGATCGGGTTGATGGGTCGGGGCGCCCCCGCGGCGCGCAGCTCCTCGTCGATGACGAGCTGTTGGATCGGCCCCGCGTCGAGCCCGTAGGGCTTGGGCCAGTGCGGTGCCACGTAGCCCGCCTCGGCGAGCCGAACGGTCCAGTCGGGCGGGAAACGGCCCTCGCGTGCGTGCTCGCGGACGAAGGCCCGGACCTCGCCCCGGTAGGTCTCCGCCTCAGCGGGCAGGTCGAAGTCCACCGGATGGAGGCTACCGCCGGGCTCTTCGGGTCGCTCCGTGGCGGGCTGATCCGGCGAATCGCCCGGGAGCGAATAACTACGCACGCGACGCACCGGATCGGGGACGTGAAGACGGGGGAGCTGCGGTACGCGAGCGACGCCCAGCTCGTCGTGGCCATCGGGCGGTTCCGCCACGACGCGCTGTCCGAGGTGTACCGGCGGCACGCGCCGGCCGCGTTCGGCCTCGCCCGCCGCATCGTCGGCGACCGCGCACTCGCCGAGGAGGTCGTGCAGGAGGTGTTCCTCCGGTTGTGGAACATGCCCGACCGCTTCGACGCCACCCGGGGGTCGCTCCGCACCTATCTGCTGACGCAGACGCACGGTCGCAGCGTTGACGTCGTTCGGGCAGAGGCGTCACGGCGCGCTCGTGAGGAGCGCGAGGCGCGTCTGAGCTCCGAGAGTGGCTACGACCTCGAGCGGGAGGTGTGGGACCTCACGCAGGCGGAGCAGGTACGCGAGGCGCTCGAGCAGCTGAGCGACAGCGAACGACGCGCGATCGAGCTCGCGTACTTCGGCGGTCACACGTACCGCGAGGTCGCCGTGCTGCTCGGCGAGCCCGAAGGCACGGTGAAGAGCCGGATCAGGTCAGGGCTGGGCCGGCTCCGGGACGCACTGGTCGAGAGCGGGATGTCGGGGCCGTGGCGCGAGAGCTGAGCCCCCGTGAGCTCGACGAGCTCCTCGGCGCGTACGCGCTCGACGCCGTCGACGACGACGAGCGGGCGCAGGTCGAGTCGTACCTGGACCGCACCCCGGCGGCGCGGTCGCTCGTCGCCGAGTACCGGGAGACGGCGGCGTTCCTCTCGCACGGCGGGACCGAGGCCCCAGCCGGGCTGTGGGAGCGCATCGCCCGGACGCTCGAGGAGGAGCCGCCCCGACTGGCCACTCCGGGGGGCCACAGTGTGGTCAGGCTCGAGTCGCGCCGCGCCCGCTTCACCCGCCGGATCGCCGTCGCGATTGCGGTCGCGGCCGCCGTCGTCGCCGTGGCTGTGCTCACCGTGAAGGTCGTGCAGCAAGGCGATCGGATCGACGAGCTCGACCGCCAGGCCCGCACCGGCGCGGTGCTCGCCGCCGCCGAGACGGCGTCGCGGGACCCGAGCGCCGTGCGAACGGCGATGTCCTCGACCGACGGCACGGTCGAGGCGCGTGTCGTCTCCCTCCCCGACGGCGACGGCTTCCTCGTCGACGACAACCTCCGGGCGCTGCCCGCCGACCGGACCTACCAGCTGTGGGCGCTGATGGGCGACGCCGAGCCCGCCCGGGCGATCTCGGCCGGAGTCCTCGGCCCGGACCCGGGGGTCACCGCCTTCCGGGTGCAGGGTCCCGTCGTGGCGTTCGCGATCACCGACGAGCACGCGCCGGGCGTGGCGTCGCCGAGCAACCCGCCCGTGGTCCAGGGCACCGTGCACTGAGACGGGCCGCCCGACCGCTCCTGGCACTCGGTAGAATCGAGTGCTAATGGCATCCGTGGGGCCGATGGATCTGGACGAACGCAAGGCGGCGATCCTGCGCGCCGTGGTCGAGGAGTACATCGAGACTGCGGAGCCGGTCGGCTCCCAGCGGGTCGCCCGGTCCCGCAGGCTCGGTGTGTCGAGCGCGACCGTGCGCAACGACATGACCGTCCTCGAGCACGAGGGCTACATCACCCAGCCGCACACGTCGGCGGGCCGGATCCCCACCGACCTCGGGTACCGCTACTTCGTCGACCACTTCACCAAGGAAGGGGCGTTGCGCGTCGCGCACCAGCGGGCGGTGGCCGAGTTCTTCGCGACCGCCCACCGTGCCCTCGAAGACCTGCTGCACGAGACGAGCCAGCTGCTCTCGCGCGTCACCGATCACACCGCCATGGTCGTCGGGCCCCAGCCCGAGGTCGCCCGGGTGCGCGGCGTCCAGCTGGTGGCGCTCCACCCCGGTGTCGTGCTCGCGGTGGCCGTGCTGTCCAACGGCGCGATCGAGAAGCACACGCTCGAGCTGCCCGATCGGCCCGACGACGCGCAGGTCAGCGCGACGGCGGCGGCCCTCGAGGCGCAGTGGGACGGCAGCGCGTTCAACGAGCTGCCGGCGCTCGCGCCGTCCGGTGACGATGCCGTCGACGCGCTCGCGCATGCCGTCCGGGCCGGGTTCGGCCAGGTGGTCGCCGAGCGGCCGATGGAGATGCTGTACGTCGGGGGGACCAGCCGGCTCGCCGCCGAGCACGAGTCGTTCGCGACCGCCGAGAGCGCCGCGCACCTGCTCGAGCTGCTCGAGCACCAGGTCGTGGTCGTCTCGCTCGTACGGAGTCTTCTCGACCAGGGTGTCAACGTGAGCATCGGCTCGGAGAACGAGATCGAGGAGCTCCGTGACTGCGCGATCGTCCTCGCGCCGTACCAGGTCGAAGGCGAGTTCGCCGGCACCGTCGGCGTGCTCGGGCCCACGCGCATGGACTACCGGCAGACGATCGGCGCCGTCGCGGCGGTGTCGCAGCAGCTGGGCCGTCTACTGACTCGGGTGGACTGACGTTGCCCCGGAGCTACTACGAGGTCCTGGGCGTGTCGCCGCGTGCGACCGAAGCCGACATCAAGCGCGCCTACCGCGCGCTGGCGCGTCGGTATCACCCCGACTCCCACCCCGACGACCCCGACGCCGAGGCGCGCTTCAAGGAGGTCACTGTCGCGTACGAGACGCTGCGCGACCCGGAGCGGCGGCGGCGCTACGACATGTTCGGGGAGGAGGGCGCGTCGGCCGTCCGGTCCGGTGCCCCGACCGGTGACGCCTTCGGCCTCGGCGACCTCTTCGACGCGTTCTTCGGCGGCGACGCGTTCGGCGGCCGCCGGGGGCCGACGGGACCGGCCCGGGCGTACGACGCCGAGGTCGCGGTCGAGCTCACGCTGCGGGACGCGGCGTTCGGTGTCGTGCACACGGTGGAGGTCCGGCTCCCCGTGACCTGCGAGCGCTGTGACGGGTCGGGCTGCGAGCCCGGAACGCACCCGTCCCGGTGCGACATGTGCGGTGGGACCGGCGAGGTGCGGCAGGTGCGCCGGTCGATCCTCGGGCAGATGGTCACGGCGTCGCCGTGCCCCGCCTGCGACGCTACCGGCAGCCGGATCCTCTCTCCGTGCCGCGACTGTCGGGGTGAGGGCCGGGTGGACGCGCTCCGCCGGATCGACGTCGAGGTGCCGGCGGGGGTCGACAGCGGCCAGCGCCTCCGGCTCCCCGATCGCGGTCCGGCAGCGCCGCGGGGCGGGATCCCCGGCGACCTGTACGTGAACATCGCCGTTGCTCCCCATCCCGAGTTCGAGCGCCACGGGAACGACCTCCTGCACGCCCACCGGCTCCCCTTCACGCAGGCGGCGCTGGGTGCCTCCTTCGCGATCGAGACGCTCGACGGCGACGAGGAGGAGATCCTCGTGCCGCCGGGCGCGCAGCCGGGCCAGGTGCTCCGGCTCAAGGGGAGGGGTGTCCCGTCGCTGCACGGCCGGCGCCGCGGCGACTTGCTGGTGCGCCTCGACGTCGAGATCCCGGAGCGGCTCCGGCCCGAGGAAGAGGAGCTGCTCCGCCGCTTGGCCGAGCTCCGCGGCGACGACGTCGCCCCGCCCGAGCGCGGGTTCTTCGACCGGGTGCGCTCCGCCTTCCAGTAGTGGCGGGGTTCGCGGCCCGGCACTCGGCGGTCGCGCACACCTTCGTCTCGGTGCTCGACGACGACCTCACCCTGGACGACGAAGCCGGGCACCATCTCAGCCGGGTGCGGCGCATCCGCGCCGGTGACGTCATCACCGCCGCCGACGGCCGCGGGCACTGGCGTCCGTATGTGGTCGCGCGCGTCGAGCGCGGCACGGTCGGTCTGCGCGCCCAGGACGCGCCGGTGGAGGAGCCGCGCCTCGAACCGCGTCTCGTCGTCGCGTTCGCGCTGACGAAGGGAGCCAAGCCCGACCTCGTCGTGCAGAAGCTCACCGAGCTCGGCGTCGACGGCGTCACCGTGCTCGCCGCCCGGCGCTCGGTCCCGCGGTGGAGCGACGAGCGCGCCGCCGCCGCCGTGGCCCGCCTGCGCAAGATCGCGCACGAGGCGGCGGCCCAGTGCCGGCGCGCCCGGGTGCCCGAGGTCGACGGGCTCCGGCCGGTGACGGACCTGCGGGGCCGGCCCGGGCTGGTCCTCGCCGATCGCGAGGGTGACGACCCGGCCGCGTTGCGGGCGCCGAGCGGCGGCGAGTGGGTCCTCGTGGTGGGCCCGGAAGGCGGCTTCGACCGCGCCGAGGCGGCCGTCCTCGAGGGTCGTCGGCTGCGCCTGGCGCCGCACGTGCTCCGTGCCGAGACCGCCGCCATCGCCGGTGGTGCCGTCTTGGCCACGAAGCGTACACAAGCGCCCGACATCCGGGCGTAGTTCGCGCAGTTCGCGCGATTCTCGGCCGGATCGGTGCCACCGACGGTGATTTCTGCGACGGAGAGTGGTAGGTTGGCGAGCCGGGAGGCCCGAAAGGTGCGCGGTGAGAGGGGTGGGACGTGAGCAAGAGCGAGGCCATGGTGGGTGAGCGGCTGCGCTCGATCCGGCGCCAGAAGGGGCTGTCGCTCCACGACGTCGAAGCCCGCTCGGGCATGGAGTTCAAGGCTTCCGTCCTCGGCGCCTACGAACGGGGCGAACGGGCGATCTCCGTCCCCCGCCTGCTGCGGCTGGCCGAGATCTACCAGGTGCCCGGCGACCAGCTCCTGCCCCGAACCACCGACGTCGACGTCGACCCCACCCAACGTGACGACGTCTTCGACGAAGGCTTCACGATCGACCTCGAGCGGCTACGCGACCTCGATGACGCCGAGGCGTCGGTGCTCTCGCGCTACGCCGAGACGATCCAGCTCCAGCGCCAGGACTTCAACGGCCGGCTCCTGACGATTCGGCGTGACGACCTGCGCGTCCTCGCCGCCGTGCTCGGTCGCCGCGCCGACGAGCTCGCACGGCGCCTCGACGAGCTGGGACTGCGCGCCGACACCTGAGCCGGTTCCCCGACCGGACGCGCGACCCCGGGGGTACGATCAGGCCGACGTGGCCTCGCCGTCGCCGACTCAGGTCAAGATCCTCGTCCCGGGCAACCATCTGATGGTGGGGCTCCTCGGTCAACGTGACGAGCTGCTGCGTCTCGTCGAGGGCTCGTTCCCGGTCGAGATCCACGTCCGCGGCAACGAGATCACCGTCACGGGGGACGCCGCCGAAGCCGAGCGGGTCGGCCGCCTGTTCGAGGAGATGGTGATCCTGCTCGAGCAGGGGCACAGCCTCGACACCGAGGGCGTCGGGCGCAGCATCGAGATGCTCAAGGCCGACCAGCGTCCCACCGAGGTGTTCACGACGGAGGTGCTCCGCGGACGCAAGACCGTCCGGCCCAAGACCGCGGGCCAGAAGGCGTACGTCGACGCCGTCCGCCGGCACACGGTCACCTTCTGCATCGGCCCGGCGGGGACCGGCAAGAGCTACCTCGCCGTGGCCTTGGCGGTGCAGGCGCTCCAGGCGAAGGAGACCAACCGCATCATCCTCACGCGCCCGGCGGTCGAGGCGGGGGAGCGGCTCGGCTTCCTTCCGGGCGACATCCTCGCCAAGGTCGATCCGTACCTCCGCCCGCTGTACGACGCGCTCTACGACATGCTCGAGCCCGAGGTCGTCACCCGTCTGATGGACCGGGGCGTCATCGAGGTCGCGCCGCTGGCGTTCATGCGCGGACGCACGCTCAACGACTCGTTCATCATCCTCGACGAGGCCCAGAACACCACGCCCGAGCAGATGAAGATGTTCCTCACCCGCCTCGGCTTCGGCTCGCGCATCGTGGTCACCGGCGACGTCACCCAGATCGACCTGCCCGAGGGGCGCGGGCGCTCCGGCCTGCTCGTCGTCCGTGACGTGCTCGACGGCATCGACGGCCTCGCGTTCGTCGAGCTCGGCTCGGGCGACGTCGTCCGCCACAAGATCGTCCAGGACATCGTCGACGCCTACGCCCGCGACGAAGACCGCCGATGACGTTCCCCTTTGCGCGCGAGGGCACGGGGGGTCGACGGCCCGGCGCCGGGCAGTCCTGCCGGCCCGGCCGAGACCCGGGTCGGAGACCCGAGCCGAGCGAGCACAGCGAGCGAGGCGAGCAGGGGCTCGGACGGAAAAGCCGTGCAGGCCCGGCGCCGCGAGCCGTCGTGCCCCCCGTGGCCGGGAACGAACAGCGCATGCCATGAGGACGGTCTTCGGTGCCGACGAGCAGTCGGAGGTGGAGCTCGATGTGCTCCGGTGGGTGCGCCTGGCCGGCATGGTGCTCGACGAGGAGCGGGTGCCCGAGGAGGCCGAGATGTCGGTGATCTTCGTGGACGAGCAGTCGATGTCCGATCTCAACGAGCGCTTTCTCGGCGGCAGCGGGCCGACGGACGTGCTGGCGTTCCCGATGGACGACGACGTCGCCCCCGGCGGCCGGCAACCCGACCAGGGCGGACGCGGACCGGGATCGCCGGCGGAGGCGAGCGACCCTCCCACGGTCGTCGGCGACGTCGTGGTGTGCCCGCAGGTCGCGTTGCGTCAGACGGGCGAGAAACGGTCGATCGACGACGAGGTGGCGCTCCTCGTCGTGCACGGAGTCCTGCATCTGCTGAACTATGACCATGCCGAGGACCAAGAGTCCGAGGCCATGAGGAAGCGGGAGCGGGAACTGCTCGCACGATTTCGACAGCTCGAGCGGGAAGCGGGGCAGTGACCGCCGGTCCAGATACCGAGACGCCATGAGCGGAGCTAACTGGCTGCTCGTCGCCGCGATCATCACGCTGTTCCTCGTCTCGGGCGTGCTCGCGTTGAGCGAGACCGCGTTCACGCGCATGAGCCGGGTGCGCGCCCTGGCGCTCGAGGAGGAAGGCCGCAGTGGCGCCACGCGGCTGGCGCGGATGCTCGAACGACCGGAGCGAACGCTCAATTCGCTCCTGCTGGTGATCCTCGTGTGCCAGCTCGTGTCCGCGAACCTCACCGGTGTCCTGCTCGAGCAGAACTTCGGGACGATCGGCTTCGTGCTCGGCATCGTGGTGGAGATCGCCGTGTTCTTCGTGTTCTTCGAGGTCGTGCCGAAGACGTTCGCCATCCAGCACACCGACCGCGCCGCGCTCCTCGTGGCACCGATCCTCTCGTTCCTGACGAACTTCGCCCCGCTGCGAGTCGTCTCGCGTGCGCTCATCGGCCTCGCCAACGTCGTCCTGCCCGGGCGCGGTCTCAAGGAGGGCCCGTTCGTCAGCGAGGAGGAGATCCGGCAGATGGCCGACGTCGCCGCCGAGGAGGAGGCCATCGAGCGGGACGAGCGGAAGCTCATCCACTCGATCTTCGAGTTCGGCGACATGGTCGTCCGCGAGGCGATGACACCGCGTACGGACATGGTCGCGATCGACGCCGACGCCTCCATCGAGGACGGCATCAGCAACGCCATCGAGGCCGGCTTCTCGCGTCTTCCGGCCTACGAGGAGTCGACGGACAACATCATCGGCCTGCTGTTCCTCAAGGACCTCGTCGCCCTCGCCCGGGCGAGCAAACGCGAAGAGCCCGTCCGAACCGCGCTGCGCGAGGCGGTGTTCGTCCCCGAGCAGAAGCGGGTTGCGGAGCTGTTGCGGGAGATGCAGACGAAGCAGTTCCACATGGCGATCGTGATCGACGAGTACGGCGGGACATCCGGGGTCGTGACACTCGAGGATCTCCTGGAGGAGATCGTCGGGGACATCACCGACGAGTACGACATCGAGGAGCCGACCGTCGAGCACCTGTCGGACGGCACCCTGCGCGTGCCCGGCGGTACCTCGATCGACGACGTGAGCGACGAGCTCGGCGTCGAGCTCCCCGACACCGAGTGGGACACCGTTGGTGGCCTCGTGTTCAACCTGCTCGGCCACGTGCCCGAGGAAGGGGAGTGCGTCCGCTTCCAAGGCCTCGAGTTCCGCACCGAACGGGTCAAGGGACGCCGCATCGTCTCCGTGCACATCCGGCCCAAGCCGGACAGCGCCGCCGAGCCCGTCGGCGCGAAGTGACCGACGGGTTCCGGAGCGGCTTCGTCACGCTCGTCGGCCGGCCGAACGTCGGCAAGTCGACCCTTCTGAACCGGCTCGTCGGCCAGAAGGTGGCGATCGTCTCCGACCGGCCGCAGACGACCCGCACCGCCATCCGCGGCGTGCGCACCACTCCCGACGACCAGATCGTGTTCGTCGACACGCCCGGTCTCCACAAGCCGAGGACACCCCTCGGCGAGCGCACCAATCAGCGGGCCGAAGCCACGCTGGCCGAGGTCGACGTGGTCTGCCTGCTCGTCGAGGCGAACGCCCCGATCGGGACCGGCGACCGGTTCGTCGCCGGGCTGGTGCAGCAGGTCGACACGCCCAGGCTCCTCGTCGTGAACAAGGTCGACCGGGCCGCCAAGCCCGCGATCGCCGAGCACCTGGCGGTCGCCGCCCGCGACCTCGGCGACTTCGACGCGTACGTCCCGCTCTCGGCGCTCACCGGGGACGGTGTCGACGCGCTGCTGGGCGAGATCGAGAGCCGGCTGCCGGAGGGCCCGGGCTACTACCCGGACGGCACGGTCACCGACCAGCCCGAGACCTTCGTCGCCGCCGAGATCGTGCGGGAGAAGCTGCTCGCCGTCGTCCGCGACGAGCTGCCGCACTCCATCACCGTGTCGGTGGAGGAGCTGGAGGACGCCGACGATCCCGGGGACGAGATCCTGCGGCTGCGAGCCGACATCACCGTGGAGCGCGACTCGCAGCGGGGCATCGTCATCGGGCGCGGGGGCGGAGTGCTGCGGGACGCCGGCACCGCCGCCCGGCACGAGCTCGAAGCGCTCCTCGGCGTGCGCGTGTACCTCGAGACCCACGTGCGCGTGGAGCGCGACTGGCAGCGACGCGCCCACGCGCTCGACCGCCTCGGGTACTGAAACCGCTGGTCACAGGGCCTGTCCGAGTTGTTCCGGCCGAGAAGGCCGGGGATAGAGTGCGATTTCGAGGTCGCCCGGCCCGCAGGCCGCCCGAGCACGAGGTCGCCGAGCAATTACGGGACACCCGATCGGAAGAAGAGGATGAGGCGCCTCACGTCGCGCTCGAAGCGATGGACGGGCCTCGTCGCCGCCCTCGGCGCGTTGTCGCTGCTCCTCGCGGCCTGCTCGGCCGAGAACAACGGGCAGAACTCGCTGAAGCCCAAGGGCCCGCAAGCCCAGAAGATCGACAACCTGTTCATCCCGATCTTCTGGATCTCGGTCGTGGTCGGGACGCTCGTCCTCGGCGCCGTCGTCGTGTTCGCGCTGCGCTACCGGTACCGGAAGGGCAAGAACGAGAACCCGAAGCAGATCCACGGCAGCACGCCGCTGGAGATCGGGTGGACGATCGTCCCCGCACTCCTCCTCGCGGTCGTCGCCGTCCCCACGATCATCACGATCTTCGACCTGGCCAAGGCCCCTGCAGGCGCTGACGTCCTGAACGTGCGTGTGATCGGGAAGCAGTGGTGGTGGGAGTTCGAGTACCCGGAGCAGAAGGTGGTGACGGCCAACGAGCTCATCATCCCGGCCGGCCGCCCCGTGAAGGTCGACCTCCGAGCCTGCGACGAGTCCCTTCCCAACAAATGCAACGTGATCCACAGCTTCTGGGTGCCCGAGCTCAACGGGAAGCGGGATGTCGTGCCGGGGCACAACAACTTCACGACGATCGAGGCCGACAAGCCGGGCACGTACCTGGGGCAGTGTGCCGAGTACTGCGGGTTGTCGCACGCCAACATGCGGTTCCGGGTGATCGCGAAGGAACCGAGCGAGTTCGACCGCTGGGTCGGGGAGCAGCAGCAGGGGCCGGCGGTGCCCTTCCAGGTCGGGTCGGGCGCGCAGACGCAGCCGGCCGGGCCCGCCCAGGAGCTCATGAGCACGAAGTTCCAGTGCACGAACTGCCACTCGGTCGGCGACTCGAAGGTGAGCAGCTACGGTCCGAACCTCACCCACCTCGCGAGCCGGACCACGTTCGCCAGCGGCTACTACGAGCTGACTCACGACAAACTCGTTGATTGGGTATACAACGCGCCTGGGCTGATTCCCATGCAGTCCAAGCAATGCCGCGACCCGGGAGAGCCGGCGGGGGGGAAGTGCGTCGGCATGCCGTCGTTCAGCCAGAACACACCGGCCGGTCAGCCCACGATGACGCGACAGGAGGCCGAGCAGATCGCCGACTACCTCCTCCAGCTGAAGTGAGCGAGCGCGTGGGGGACTTCCGATGACGACCGTCTCCGACACGGTGCAGGCACCGGCGCGCCGCCTGCGCGTGCTGCGCCGCCCGCAGGCGACGACCGGCTTCTGGAGCTGGTTCACGACGATCGACCACAAGAAGATCGGCATCATGTACGGCTCCACCGCGCTGGCATTCTTCGTGATCGGCGGGATCGAGGCGCTGTTGTTGAGGCTCCAGCTCGCGGGGCCGAACGGCACTCTGCTCACGGCGGCGCAGTACAACGAGCTGTTCACGATGCACGGCACCACGATGGTGTTCCTGATGGGAATGCCGCTGGCGGTGGCGTTCGGCAACTACCTGATCCCGCTCCAGATCGGCGCCCGCGACGTCGCGTTCCCGCGCCTGAACGCGTTCGGGTACTGGGGCTTCCTCATGGGTGGCCTGTTCATCTACTCGAGCTTCTTCATCGGCGGGAGCGCG
>DATFXK010000113.1:0-2135 GCA_035316005.1 Acidimicrobiia bacterium
CCCGCCGGGCCATCTGGCGCGGCCTGCAGGTGTCGCGCGCCAAGCGCGTCGACCGTCCCTGGCGCAAGCACGGCGTGCTGCCTGTTTGATCGCATAGAGTCCGCCGCCTATGGCGGAGATCCGGGCCGAGATCACGGCGAACGTCTGGCAGGTCGTGGCGGAAGAGGGACAGATGGTCGCCGAGGGGGACGAGATCGTGATCCTCGAGTCGATGAAGATGGAGATCCCCGTCGTCACGGAGATCCCGGGCGTCGTGCGCGAGCTCCACGTCGAGCCCGAGCAGGTCGTGCAAGAGGGCGACCTCATCGCCATCATCGACGAGACTTGACGCATGATCCGGTGGGAGGTCCGTGATCGTGTCGGGATCGCGACCATCGACCGGCCCGAGCGCAGGAACGCCCTCAACGCCGACCTGTGCGTGGAGCTCCTCGGCCACCTCGAGGCCACCCGGGACCTGCGCGCCGTCGTCATCACGGGCGCGGGCGACAAGGCGTTCTGCTCCGGCGCCGACCTGGCCGCCCGCACCGCCGACACCGCCGAGCCGGGCGGAGCCGACACGTTCCGGCCCGCGTTCGACCGCCTCCTCGACGCCATCGTCGACTACCCGGCGCCGGTGCTGGCGGCCCTCAACGGGCCCGCGATCGGGGCCGGCATGCAGCTCGCGGTGGCGTGCGACCTGCGCGTCGCCGCGTTCAGCGCCACGTTCTCCATCCCCGCCGCTCGCCTCGGCGTCTTCCTGAGCCCGCCCAACGTGCAGCGCCTCGCCGCGCTCGTGGGCCAGGGGGCGGCCCGTGACCTCCTGCTCGCGGCCCGGACGCTCGATGCCGACGAGGCGGCGGCGGTCGGGCTCGTGCAGCGCCGGGTGCCCGACGCGTTGGTCGCCGCGCTCGAGCTGGCAGAGGAGATCGCCGAGTTCGCGCCGCTGACCGTGCAGGGCCACAAGCGCGCCCTCAACCTCGTGCTCGGCGGCGTCGACGCGGCCGCGCAGGACGAGATGCGCGCGCTCGAAGAGCGCGCGTTCGCCAGCGCTGACTTGCAGGAGGGCTTGGCCGCGTTCGCCGAGAAGCGCACGCCGCGCTTCGAGGGTCGCTAGCGGCGCTCGACCTGCCAGACGAGCGCGCCCGGAAGCCCGGTGAACGCTGCTCGCGTCGCGTCGGGGATGAACTGCGCGGCCATCCCCTGCATAGCCGCTTCCTCGGGGCCGAAGCGCGGTTCGACGCAGCGGACGACGTCGAGCCCGCACGCACCGAACGCATCCAGGTACTCGCCGTGCAGGTGGACATGCTCCCTCACGAACGCGAGGCTGCCGTCGGCCGCCGCGAACAGTGCTTGCCCGCCGGCCACCGACATCCCGGGGTGGAGATCCGAGAGCACGATCTGCCCACCCCTGCGCACGGCACGCGCCAGCTCGCGGACGGCTTCGAGGAGATCGTTGCAATGGCCGAGCGCGAGCGCGCAGACGGCCACGTCGACCTCGCCGTCCTCGACGGGAAGGGCGTACAAGTCGCCTTCGAGGAACCGGGCGTCGGGAACACGCGCCCGCGCGACGTCGAGCATCTCGGGCGACGCGTCCACGCCCGTCACGTCGTGCCCGAGCTCCACGAGACGAGCGCTGTGCCGGCCCGTCCCGCAGGCGGCATCCAGCGCCCTCCGGCCGGGCAGGTCCTCGAGCAGCGCCCAGACCGCGGGCTGTTCGACACCGATGAGCGGGTTGCCGGGGAGGTCGTACGTCTCGGCCCAGCGCGCGTAGCCGGCTCGGGGGTCGAGCTCCGGGATGTCGCTTCCGGCCCCGTACGTGGGTTCCTCTTCGGTCCCGACGATGCGTCGCACCTCGGCGATGCGTGCCGCGGCCGTCGCGTCGTCGCCCTCGAGGAGGTGACGGAACAACGCCAAGCCCTCGACGCCGACGAAAAACTCCCTCAGCCGTACGTATCGGGTCATGGTCCGACCGTATCCATCGGAACCCGACGGCCTGGGCGGGATTCCACGCCGGCCCGGCACGTTTATGACTAACGATCGCTGGTTATGATCTCCGGCGATGCCCGCCGATGCCGTCGACCGGTCGATGAGGGCCCTCGGGGTCCTCGACGAGCCGACGCGGCGACGGCTCTATCTCTTCGTCCGGGCGGCGGGGC
>DATFXK010000114.1:0-6157 GCA_035316005.1 Acidimicrobiia bacterium
GGTCCGCACGCCGCGTTCTTCGCCACGCGGGACGCGCACAAGCGCTCGATGCCCGGCCGTCTCGTCGGGGTGTCGGTCGACGCCGCCGGCCGGCCTGCGCTTCGCCTCGCGCTCCAGACGCGCGAGCAGCACATCCGGCGCGAGAAGGCGACGAGCAACATCTGCACCGCCCAGGTGCTCCTGGCCGTGATGGCGGGGCTGTACGCCGCGTACCACGGGCCCGACGGCCTGCGTCGCATCGCGACGCGCGTCCACCGACTCGCCGCGATCCTGGCCGAGGGACTCGAGGCCGGGGGAGTGGAGGTCACGACCCGGCACTTCTTTGACACCGTGACCGTACGGGTGCCGGGCGACGCAGCTGACGTCGCGGCGCGGGCCCGGCGGCGGCGCATCAACCTGCGCGTCGTCGACGCGGACACGGTCGGCATCGCGCTCGACGAGACGACGACGCGCGAGGTCGTCGAGCGGGTGTGGGACGCCGTCGGTGTGCACGCGTCTGTCGCGGGATTGGACCGCCGCACACCGCGGTTCATTCCCGAGGAGTCGGCGCGTACCTCGGCCTTCCTCACACACCCCGTCTTCCACCGGCATCACTCCGAGACGGAGATGTTGCGGTACCTGCGGCGACTCGCCGACCGTGACCTCGCGCTCGACCGGACGATGATCCCGCTCGGCTCGTGCACGATGAAGCTGAACGCGACGAGCGAGATGGTTCCGGTGACCTGGCCGGAGATCGCGCGACTGCACCCGTTCGCGCCGCTCGACCAGGCGCAGGGCTACCTGCAGCTGTTCGCCGAGCTCGAATCCTGGCTCTGCGACATCACCGGGTACGACGCCGTGTCGTTGCAACCGAACGCCGGCTCGCAGGGCGAGCTCGCGGGGTTGCTGGCGATCCGCAAGTACCACGAGAGCCGCGACCAGGGAGCGCGCGACGTCTGCCTGATCCCGGCCTCCGCGCACGGGACGAACGCCGCCAGCGCCGCGATGGCAGGCCTGCGCGTCGTAGTCGTCGACTGCGACGAGGACGGCAACGTCGACTTCGACGACCTCAAGACGAAGGCCCACGACCATACCGATCGTCTCTCGGCTCTGATGGTGACGTACCCGTCGACGCACGGGGTGTTCGAGCATCGCATCGTCGACATCTGCGCCGTGGTGCACGAGTTCGGAGGGCAGGTGTACCTCGATGGCGCCAACCTCAACGCGCTCGTCGGGCTGGCCAAGCCGGGAGAGTTCGGCGCCGACGTCTCGCACTTGAACCTGCACAAGACGTTTTGCATCCCTCACGGGGGAGGAGGGCCGGGAGCCGGCCCGATCGGGGTGCGGGCGCACCTGGCGCCGTTCCTGCCCCGGCACGGCCAGGTCGCCGAGGCCGGGCCGGACACCGGTCTGGGCGTGATCTCGGCCGCGCCGTGGGGATCGGCCGCCATCCTGCCGATCTCATGGGCATACATCGCCATGATGGGCGGGCCCGGGCTGCGGCTGGCCACCGAGGCCGCCATCCTCAACGCCAACTACGTCGCCCGCCGCCTCTCGCCGCATTTCCCGGTGCTCTACACCGGCCCCAATGGGCTCATCGCCCACGAGTGCGTCCTGGACCTGCGGCCTCTGACCCAGGCCACGGGGGTCACGGTCGAGGACGTCGCCAAGCGTCTCGTCGACTTCGGCTTCCACGCCCCGACGATGTCGTTCCCGGTTGCGGGCACGTTGATGATCGAGCCGACGGAGTCGGAGGATCTCACCGAGCTGGACCGGTTCTGCGACGCGATGATCACGATCCGCGACGAGATCCGGCGCGTCGAGGAGGGGGAGTGGCGCGTCGAGGACAGCCCCCTTCGCCATGCGCCCCACCCGGTCGCGGACGTCGCCGTCGACGTGTGGGAGCGTGCGTACTCGCGCGACGAGGCGGCGTTCCCGTCGGAGGAGCTGCGCGCCGACAAGTACTGGCCGCCCGTGAGCCGGATCGACAACGCCTACGGCGACCGCAACCTGATGTGCGCATGCCCGCCCGTGAGCGACTACGCCGAGGACTGACCCCTCAAGCGACTGCAGTCGCCTCGAGCTCGACCATCAGCTCCGGGAACGCGAGGCGCGCAACGCCCAGCAGCGTGCCCGGGGGAGCCACGCCGGCCGCGCTTCCGCGTTCAGCCAACACTCCATAGTTCGCGAAGAACTCGTCGACATCGGTCGTGTACATGTTCAGCCGCACGACGTTCGCCAGACTCATGCCGGCGTCGCGCAAGACCGCCTCGAGATTGTCGGCTGCCAGCGCGATCTGCGCCGCCATGTCTCCCGCGTGTTGCGGGTTCCCGTCGCCGTCCACCGACGTCTGCCCGGCACAGAACAGCACGCGCTGACCGCCGTCGACGATCTCGGCCTGGTTGAACCCGAACTCGAGGGACCACTGCCACGGGTTTACGGCGGTGCGTTCCATGTCGCCTCCTCGTTGCGGCCCGCTGCCAGAACGGCACCAGGGTAGGGAGGGGCCGGGGCCCAGGATGCGGAACCGGATCCCTGGACCTTGGCCTACTTGACATAAGCAGGATTATGGGCGGCACCCTGGGGAAGCCGCCTGCGGCGGCTTGGGAAAAGGGCTTCGCCCATAATCCTCTGGTGCGTTCAGGGGCCCCGTTGTAGGGCCTCCTGTGCGGTCGTGAGCGGTGTGTCGGGCCGGAAGGCCTCGAGCCACCAGGTCGCGCCGGCAGCCTCGTAGTCGTGCACCGGCGCCGAGGCCGTCCAGGACGGGATCGCCAGGTCGAAGGGCCCGGGGGCCGGTCGGAGTCGGTGGATCTCGCTCAGGAGGTCTCTCACGGCATCGGGCGGAAGGTCGCCGATGGGGACGACGCCGTCGTACCGGGCGGCCCGGCGCAGCGGTGTGCGGTGGGGCCAGTGGGCGGCGCACCAGATGGGGATGCGGGGTTGCTGGAGGGGTCGGGGGAGGAACTGCGCGCCGTCGACGTGAAAATGCGCGCCGGCGTGGTGGGCCGGCTCCCCTGCCCACAGCTTCGTGACGATCTCGAGGCCCTCGTCGAGGAGCTCGGCGCGGGTCCGGTCGTCGGCCGCTTCCCCGAAGGCGCTGAACTCCCGCGAATGGTCGGTGCCGATCCCGACGCCGAGAACGAGGCGGCCGCGTGACAGGTGGTCGACACTGACGGCCTCGCGCGCGACCTTCCATGGCCGGCGGCGCGGCAAGGGCGTCACGAGGGGTCCGATGCGAACGCGCTCGGTGCGCGCCGCGATGGCGGCGAGCGCGATCCACGCGTCGACGTAGGGTCCGGCCACGCGGTGCACGAGGTGGTCCCACAGGAAGAACCCGTCCCATCCGGCCTCGTCGGCGGTCACGGCGAGGTCGATCAGGGTCGCAGGGTGTCCGAACGGGCCGAAGGGCGGGAGGAAGACGCCGCGCTTCACGGCCGGTCGCTCAACCGGGCGCTCCCCCGCCGCGGTCGAACGGGCGGTGCATCACGAGCGCTCGGGCGGTGAAGCCGGACTCCTCGAAGAAGTTCTTGGCCGCGCGGTGGCCGGGCAAGGCCAGGGCGTCGATGCCGACGCAGTCCTGGGCGGCGCAGAAGGCGACGAGTGATTCGGCCATGGCCTCGCCGACGCCGACGGCGCGGGCGTCGGGCTCGACGAAGAGATCGGTGATCACGCCCAGCGTGTCACCGGTCCGCAGCTGTTCGAGGGTGGCGACACCGAAGCCGACGACCGTGTCGTCGACGGTGCCCACGACGACGAGTGCGTCGTCCCGATCTAACAGCGCGGCGTACGTGCGCTCG
This sequence comes from Acidimicrobiia bacterium, assembly GCA_035316005.1. GTDB lineage: Bacteria > Actinomycetota > Acidimicrobiia > IMCC26256 > JACDBD01 > JALZAA01. The sequence goes on from DATFXK010000114.1 coordinate 3,777, forward strand.
AACGGCGGCGCGATCGCCTCACGCGCCGCCCAGAGGGTGCCCCCCTTCATGGGCGTGAGCTCGTGACGCGCCAGCTCGGCCAGCTCGGCGATCCGCGGGACGTCCTCGGCGGTGGCGGGACGGCTCCCCTCCACGCGACCGCTCAGCTCGTGAGCTGCTCGATCTTGTACAGGATCGTGCGCCGGGCACGGTGCGCCTCTTCGTAGGCGCGCACCGCGTCGAGCTCGCCCGTCTGCAGCCCGTCGAGCCGCTCGACCACCTGTGACGCGGACAGCTCGTCGTAGTCGGGGATGCCGAGGGTCGCCGCGTTCGGCGCCGGGCTCGCGTTGCTCGCCTCCCCCGTTGCCGGACGGCCGCCGGTCGCCTCGGTGGTGGGCAGCGTCACAGGTGCGGACGTCGCGTCGGACGGGGCCGGCGAGCCCTCCTTGGCGAGGTCGGGCACCGCGCCCTCCCCCGCCACGCCGGTCAGCACCGCTTCGGCGCTCTTGCGCGCCATGGCGATGCCCTTCTCGACGTGCTCGCGCACCTTCGGACCACCGACGTTCACCGCGAACTCGCCCAGCGCCTTCGCCTGCGCGACCTGACCCTCCGCCTGCTGACGGCGCTGCCCGAGCTCGGCTCGGCCCCGTGAGACGAACAAGTTGAGGAACGTGGGCACCGTGTCGCGCAGGTACAGCGCGACGCCGACGGGCGCGTAGACGAACAGGTCCATTGCCTTGTCGGCGGCATTCTGAGCATCGTCGCTCACGTCATCCTCCCGCTCCCGACTGGTTCGCGCTCTGCCGCGGGGAGTTTAGGGAACGTCGCCGGGGGTCGACGCAACCTGCTCGCGATCGCGGCGCCGAGGAGGAGCAGCGCGCTGGCGACGACCACCCACTCGCCGAACCGAACGTACGGCGTCTCACCGGTGGTCGTGGTGACGGTGGCGGTGACGACCGCCTGCTTGAACAGCTTCGTCTTGTCCCGTACGTGGCCATCGGAGTCGACGACGGCACTGATCCCCGAGATCGACGCCTGCACGAACGGGCGTCCCGTCTCGGCGGCGCGCATCTGCGTCTGGGCGATGTGCTGGGCCGAGTTCGCCGACCGTCGGTACGAGCGGTTGTTCGTGCTCACGATGACGACCTCTGCGCCGCGGTGGACGAAATCGCGGACGAGGGGCCCGAACGCCGACTCGAAGCAGATCACCGTCGCCAGACGGTGGCCCTTGACCCGGAAGATCGTCCGTTCCTTGCCCGGGGTGTAGTCGTACGGGATCCGGTCGACGATGCCGGTCCAGTCCACCAACGACCGGAACGGCACGTACTCGCCGAAGGGAACCAGATGCTCCTTCGAGTACGTCCCGGCGAGGCGGCCGGCCGGTGTGTAGAGCAGGTTCTGGTTGAACTCGCGGCCGTTCGGCGCGGGAACGGCCGCGTTGGCCAGCACGTCCGCCCCGTGCGCGTTCCCCACCCCGACCAGGCGGCTGCGCAGGTTGGGATTGCTCTCGGGGCTGAAGTCGTCGAGCGACGACTCCGGGAACACGATCAGGTCGTACCGGCCGCGCAGGCGGCCGGCCAGCGCGAAGTGGTGCCCGGTCAGATAGCCGGCGGCTTTCTCCTCGGTGGTGAGGTACCGGTCCTGGTCGTTGCCCTGGAGCGTGCCGACGCGCAGCGTCCCGGACGGGTGGGTCTGGTATCGGGCCGCGTCGGCAACGGCCACGACAGCGACGACCACGGCGACGCCGGCGCCGGCCATCGCCACCGATCGGCGCCCGTGCGCGCCGATCGCGACAGCGAGGTCGACCAGATACCCGTTCACGATCACGATCACGAAGGAGACGAGCGCGACTCCTCCCCAACTCGCGAGCGCCCGCGCCGGCGGGAAGTCGTGGAGCGCCACACCGAGGTCGCCCCACGGCAATCCGCCGAACGGCCACCGGCCGCGCAGTGCCTCGGGAACGACCCACGCCGCCGCGATTAGCCACGGCGACCGGAGACCGGCGCGGTTCAGGCAGCCGACGAGATAGCCGGTCAGCGCGGTGTACGCGCCCCACCCCGCGACGAGCGGCACGATCGCGACGATCCCGAAGTACCAGAGCCAGTACATGAGGATCCCGGCGAACACGACGCCGAAGGCGAACCCGTACAGCGCGCCGCGCCACGGCGTGGCGCCGCGCCATGCCCAGATCAACGGGACAAGTGCGACGAGCGCGAGCAGGCCCAGGTCGAAAGCCGGGAACGCGAGCGCCAGCAGCACCCCGGACAGGACCGCCGCGCCGAGACGGCGCTGGACGGCGCGGTCGCGCAGGGTCCTGCCGATCCGACTCATCGGGTCATGCTTCCATTCGCGGGCGCAGCGACGGTGTCAGCCCGGTCGGGCCCCTGTCACGCGCAATCGCG
>DATFXK010000115.1:0-12386 GCA_035316005.1 Acidimicrobiia bacterium
CGTGCGCGTCGTCGTCGAGTCCGTGAAGGACTGCTACGCCGCGCTCGGGTCCATCCACGCCATGTGGAAGCCGGTGCAGGGCCGGTTCAAGGACTACATCGCGATGCCGAAGTTCAACCTGTACCAGTCGCTGCACACGACCGTGGTCGGCCCGCAGGGCAAGCTCGTCGAGGTGCAGATCCGCACGGAGGAGATGCACCGGCGCGCCGAGTACGGCGTCGCGGCGCACTGGGGCTACAAGGAGCAGGAGTCGCCGGCCCAGGACATGGTCTGGCTCGAGCGGATGGTCGACTGGCAGCAGGAGACGTCCGACCCGAGCGAGTTCATGGAGACGCTCAAGATCGATCTCGAGCAGGACGAGGTCTTCGTCTTCACGCCCAAGGGCAAGGTCATCACCCTGGCGGCGGGCGCGACGCCGGTCGACTTCGCGTACACCATCCACACCGAGGTCGGTCACCGCTGCATCGGTGCCAAGGTGAACGGGCGGCTCGTCCCGCTCGACTCGGCGCTCGCCTCGGGTGACACGGTCGAGATCTTCACGAGCAAGGTCGAAGGCGCGGGCCCGAGCCGCGACTGGCTGCAGTTCGTCCAGACGCCGCGCGCCCGCAGCAAGATCCGCCAGTGGTTCTCACGCGAGCGTCGTGAGGACGCGATCGAGACCGGCCGCGACGAGCTGGTCAAGGCGCTCCGCAAGGAGGGCCTCCCGGTGCAGAAGATGTCGCGGTCGTCCGCCCTGAGCGCGGTCGTCGCAGCCATGAGTTACGCCGACCTCGACGCGCTCTACGCGGCGGTTGGGGAGGGGCACGTCTCGCCCCGGACGGTGGTGCAGCGTGTGCAGCGCGAGTTGCGTGGGGGCGAGGAGCAGCTCCCGGTCACGGTGCGGCGGCCGCCGCGTGCGCTGCGGCGGCGCACGGTCGGCGTCCACGTCGAGGGACTCGACGACGTCATGGTGCGGCTGTCCCGCTGCTGCACGCCCGTGCCGGGCGACGAGATCATGGGTTTCGTGACCCGCGGCCGCGGCGTGTCGGTCCACCGCACCGACTGCGCCAACGCCGCCGGGCTGGCCGCGCAGGCGCACCGGGTCATCGACGTCGACTGGGACCACGACCAGCCGGCGACGTACGTCGTCTCGGTCGAGGTCGAGGCGCTCGACCGCTCCCGTCTGCTCCGCGACGTCGCCCAGGCACTCGCGGAGCATCACGTCAACATCCTCGCCTGCACGTCGCAGACGTCGAGCGACCGGGTCGCCAAGCTGCGCTTCGACTTCGAGCTCGCCGACCCGAGCCACCTCGAGTCGATTCTCGGTGCCGTGAAGCGCATCGACTCCGTGTACGACGCGTACCGGGTGCTGCCGGGAAAGGCGCGCGCGTAGGACCGCAGCCGGCCGCGAGGCGGCCGGTACGATGCCTCGGTGCCGAAGGACGCTCAGCAGACTCCTCGCGGAACGCAGGACATCCTGCCCCCCGAGTCCTCACGGTGGATCGACGTCGTTCGGATCTTCGTCGAGCGTGCGCGCCGGTTCTGTTACGAGCTCGTCATCACCCCTGTGTTCGAGCACGTCGAGGTGTTCAACCGGTTGGGCGAGGGCACGGACGTCCTCACGAAGGAGATGTACGAGTTCACCGACCGGGGGGACCGCCGACTCGCGCTCCGGCCCGAGGGGACGGCTCCGGTCGTGCGTGCCTACGTCCAGCACAAGAAGCACGGGCCGTGGAAGGTCTGGTACCTCGCGCCGCTGTTCCGCTACGAGCGGGCGCAGCGCGGCCGGTACCGCCAGCACTGGCAGCTGGGCGTGGAGGCACTCGGGTTGGACGACCCGGACGTCGATGTCGAGGTCATCGAGTTCGGGCACGGGCTGCTGCGTGACCTGGGCGTGCTCGGCCGCACGACGCTGCTGCTGAACTCGATGGGTGACAAGGCCGGCCGAGCCCGGTACGCCGACGTCCTGCGCCGGTACCTGCTCGACCACGGCGCGGAGCTCGGGGGCGAGTTTCGTGCCCGAGCGGAGGCGAACCCGTTGCGGGTCCTCGACTCGAAGGACCCGGCCTGGCAGGACGTAATCGAGCGCGCGCCGCAGCTCACGGAGCATCTCGGCGAGGCGTCGCGGGTCCACTTCGAACAGGTGCAACGCGGCCTCGACGAGCTCGAGATCCACTACGAGCTCGCGCCGAGACTCGTGCGCGGCTTCGACTACTACACGAGCACGACGTTCGAGTTCGTGAGCGACGCGCTCGACGCGGCGCAGAACGCCATCCTGGGCGGCGGGAGGTACGACACCCTGACGGAGGAGATGGGCGGGCAGCCGACGCCGGGCATCGGGTTCGGCTTGGGCATCGAGCGCCTGCTCATCGCCGCCGACGAAGTGGGTGCTCTCGAGGGTGCCGAGCCCCATCCGGACGTGTACGTCATCGACGAGCTCGCCGGCGGGCGCGAGACCCTCACCCTGACCCAGGAGCTGCGCGAGGCGGGGCTCCGGGTCGAGCGGTCCTACGGCAACCGCTCCACCTCCGCGCAGCGGAAGGCAGCCGACCGCGCCCGTCCTGCGTTCGTGGTCACGCTCGCGCCCGAGCAGTTCGGCCGGGGCGAGGTGCTCGTGAGGAAGCCGCCCGAGCGCGAGGCGATCGAGGTCCCGCGCGACCAGCTCGCAGGGTGGCTTCGCGACCACTGCGAGTTCGTCCGATGATGCGCACGCACCGGTGTGGGAACCTGCGCCGGGAAGACACCGGCGAGAAGGTCAGCGTGTGCGGTTGGGTCGCGAGCCGCCGTGACCACGGCGGCGTCGTGTTCCTCGACGTGCGCGACGCGACCGGCATCGTGCAGGTGGTCGTCGATCCCGAGTCGGCCGATGGCGCCGATCCGCACCAATTGCGCGCCGAGTACGTCGTCCGGGCCGACGGGGTCGTTCGCCACCGGCCCGAGGGCACCGTGAACCCGGAGCTGGCGACGGGGGAGATCGAGGTCGCGGCCGACCGGTTGGACGTGTTGAACGTGGCCGAGCCGCCGCCGATCCCGCTCGAACGGGTCGAGGCCGACGAGGCGCTCCGGCTCAGATACCGGTACCTCGACCTGCGCCGCGAGCGCATGCAGCGCAACCTGCGGCTGCGCGCGGTCGTGAACGACGCCATGCGGCGCTCGATGATCGACCAGGAGTTCGTCGAGGTCGAGACGCCGACGCTCATCGCGTCGACTCCGGAGGGCGCGCGCGACTTCGTGGTGCCGTCGCGCCTTCAGCCCGGATCGTTCTACGCGTTGCCGCAGAGCCCGCAGCTGTTCAAGCAGCTGCTGATGGTGGGCGGCTTCGACCGCTACTTCCAGATCGCACGGTGCGTGCGCGATGAGGACGCGCGCGCCGACCGCCAGTTCGAGTTCATGCAGTACGACATGGAGATGAGCTTCGCCGACGGCGACGACGTGATGGCCGTCGTCACCGAGGCGGTGCAGGCCGCGGTCGAGGCCGTGCGCGGCGACCAGGCGCCCGAGTTCCGTCGCATGACGTGGCAGGAGTCGATGGACCGTTTCGGCGTCGACAAGCCCGACGTGCGCTTCGGTCTCGAGCTCGTCGACGTGAGCGAGGTGTTCGCGGCGACCGAGTTCCGCGCCTTCCAGACGGAAGCGGTGAAGGCCGTTCGCGTGCCCGGCGAGGGGGCGGCAGGGCGCGGCCGCCTCGACGCCCTCACGGAACGGGCGCAGAAGCTCGGCGCCGCCGGGCTCGTGTGGATGCGGATCCAGGACCACGGAAGCATCGAGTCACCGGTGGCGAAGTTCCTCAGCGAGGGTGAGCAGCTCGGTGTCGTCGATGCGACGGGCGCCGCCCCCGGCGACCTGCTGCTCCTCGTCGCGGGCGAGTGGCGGCTCGTCGACGACGTGCTCGGGCAGCTGCGCCTCGACCTGGCCCGCCCGCCCGTCACCGATGGCGGCCTGCAGTTCGTTTGGGTGGTCGACTTCCCGCTGTTCGAGGGCATCGACGCCGAAGGGCGCCCGATCCCGGCCCATCACCCCTTCGTCATGCCGCACCCCGACGACCTCGAACTGCTGGCCACGGCCACAGGGGAGGAGCTCCTGAGCGTCCGCTCGTCGAGCTACGACCTCGTGCTGAACGGCTGGGAGCTCGGCTCCGGCAGCGTCCGGATCCACACGTCGGACGTGCAGCAGCAGGTGTTCACGCGCCTCGGGATCACGCCCGAGCAGGCGAGGGCGCGCTTCGGCTTCCTGCTCGACGCGTTCCGGTACGGCGCGCCGCCCCACGCCGGCTTCGCGATCGGCGTCGACCGGTTCACGGCCATCCTCGCCGGCGAGGAGAACATCCGCGAGGTGACCGCGTTCCCGAAGACACAGTCCGGCGCCGATCCCCTCACCGGCGCCCCCACCCCCCTCGACCCCGCCCAGCTCGCCGAACTCGGGCTCCAAGTGCGCCCGAGGCCGAAACGCGCCTGACCCATAGCATCGTCCCGTGAGCGACGATCTCTTCGCGTCGGCGCGGGACGACCGGCTACACGAGCGCGCGCCGCTGGCGGCGCGGTTGCGGCCGCGCACGCTCGACGAGGTCGTCGGGCAGGAGCACCTGCTCGGGCCGGGACGCCCGCTGCGCGTACTGATCGAGGGCGACCGTCTGTCGTCGGTCGTGCTCTGGGGACCGCCCGGCACCGGCAAGACGACGATCGCGCGGCTCATCGCCGGCGTCACCGCCAAGGCGTTCGAGCCGCTGTCGGCGGTGAGCGCGGGTGTGAAGGACGTCCGGGAAGTTGTCGACCGGGCGCGCGAGCGGCTGGGCGAGCACGGTCGGGGCACGATCCTCTTCCTCGACGAGGTGCACCGGTTCAACCGCACGCAGCAGGACGCGCTCCTCCCTCACGTCGAAGAGGGGCTCATCGTGTTGATCGGCGCGACGACGGAGAACCCGTACTTCTCGCTCACGGGCCCGCTGCTCTCGCGATCGACGCTGTTCCGGCTCGACCCGCTCGCGCCGGACGACATCCGCACGCTCCTTGAGCGCGCTCTCACCGACACGGAGCGCGGCCTCGGCGGCGCCGGCATCACCGTCGACGGCGACGCGCTCGACCACCTGATCGACAGGTCGGAGGGCGACGCGCGCCACGCGCTCACGTCACTCGAGGTGGCCGGCGCGCTCGCCGCCGAGGAAGGCCGCAAGGACGTCACGCTCGCCGACGCCGAGGCGGCGCTGGCGTTGCGCGCCATCCGTTACGGCGACGACGAGCACTACGACGTGCTGTCGGCGTTCATCAAGAGCATCCGGGGGTCCGATCCGGATGCCGGGCTGTACTGGCTCGCGCGCATGCTCGAAGCCGGTGAGGATCCTCGTCTCGTCGCCCGGCGGCTGGTCATCCTGGCGTCGGAGGACATCGGTATGGCCGACCCGCAGTCGCTGCTCGTCGCCGACGCCGCCGCCCGGGCCGTCGAGTTCGTCGGCATGCCGGAGGCTCGTCTCAATCTCGCCCAGGCCGTCCTCCACCTCGCGCTCGCGCCCAAGTCGAACTCGGTGATCGCCGGCATCGGCGCCGCCGTCGACGATGTCCGCAACCGTCCCGCCGGCGCCGTGCCGAAGCACCTCCGGGACGCCAGTTACCCTGGCGCCGCCAAGCTCGGCCACGGGGAGGGGTACGTGTACCCGCACGACGCGCCCGCAGGATGGGTGCCGCAGCAATACCGGCCGTCCGAGGTCGAGACCCGCGTCTACTACCGGCCGGGCGCCCAGGGTCGCGAGGCCGAGCTCGGCGAGCTGCTCGAGCGGCGCCGGTCGCGCCGGCAGGACGACGCCGAGGGCTCGGATGCCGAAGCCGACCGGAGCCGCGAGGACGGTTGACGTGATCAAGCGGCTGTTCTGGCTCACCGTCGGGTTCGGTCTCGGCGTCGGCGTGACGGTGCGGGCGACCCGGACGCTCCGCCGCTCGGTCGAGCGGTACCTCCCGCCGGCGGCCGCCGACCGGCTGCGCGACTTGAACACGGCGCTCGACGACCGGGCGGCGCTGATCCGAGCCCGTCGGGTGGCGCGAAGAGCCAGCTGAGCGCGAAGACCCGGGCGGTACGCTGGATCTCGTGCCGCCGAAGTCCGCCGACGAGCTGCGCCGCGCCTTCCTCGACTTCTTCGTCGAGCGCGGCCACACGCGGGTCGAGTCGGCCAGCCTGATCCCGACGGAACCGGGCGCGCCCATGTTCACGAACGCGGGCATGGTGCCCTTCATCGCCTACTTCGTGGGCGACGAGAAGCCCCCGTACCCGCGGGCGACGTCGGTGCAGAAGTGCGTGCGGGTGGGCGGGAAGCACAACGACCTCGACGACATCGGACGGACGAACCGGCACCTCAGCTTCTTCGAGATGCTGGGGAACTTCAGCTTCGGTGACTACTTCAAGGCCGACGCCATCCCGTGGGGATGGGAGTTCGTCACCGGAGTGCTCGGCCTCGATCCCGACCGCCTGTGGGTGACCGTCCACGAGTCGGACGACGAGGCCGAGACGATCTGGCGCGACGTCGTCGGCCTCCCGCCCGAGCGGATCCAGCGCATGGGCGACGCCAACTTCTGGCGCATGGCGGACACGGGGCCGTGCGGCCCGTCATCGGAGATCTTCTGGGACCTGGGGCCCGACGCCGGTCCCGAGGGTGGCCCCGCGGTCAGCGAGGACCGGTACGTCGAGATCTGGAACCTCGTGTTCATGCAGTTCGACGCCCAGCCGGATGGCGAGCTCACGCCGCTGTGGAAGCCCTGCGTCGACACCGGCGCCGGGCTCGAGCGGCTGCTCACCGTCCTCGAGGGCGTCGACACGATCTGGGAGACGAGCGTCTTCCGCCCGCTCATCTCGGAAGCCGAGCGGGTCACGGGCGCGCGATACCAGCACGGGCGCGGCGGCGAGGCAGACGTATCGCTCAGAATCCTCGCCGACCACGCCCGATCGATGACGTTCCTCGTGAGCGACGGCGTCGTGCCGTCCAACGAGGATCGCGGCTACGTGCTGCGGCGCATCATCCGCCGCGCCGTCCGCCACGCGTACCGTCTCGGCGCGACGGAAGGCGTGACGCAACCGATGGTCGACGCCACCATCGCGGCGATCGGTGGGGCGTACCCCGACCTGGTCGCGCACCGTGACCTGATCGTGAACGTCATCACGCGCGAGGAGGAGCGCTTCCGGCAGACGCTGGAGCGCGGGGTCGACCTGCTCGACGATCTGCTCGCCGAGGGCGACGTGTCGGGGGAGCGGGCATTCTTCCTGCACGACACGCTCGGCTTTCCCGTCGACCTGACCCGGGAGATCGCCGAAGAGCGCGGCCGGCACGTCGACTACGACGGGTTCCGCGCCCGCATGGAGGAACAGCGGACGCGCGCACGCGAAGCGCTGAAGGCCGAGGGCGGCAAGGAGACGGCGCCGGTCGAGCTCTACCGCGAGCTGGTGGACGACTTCGGCGAGACCGAGTTCACCGGTCGTCACGAGAACGAGACCACCGACGCCAAGGTGACCGCGCTCATCGCCGACGGGGAGCGGTTCGCTCAGGTGGGCGAGGGCGCGAGGGTCGACGTCATTCTCGACCGCACGCCGTTCTACGCCGAGGCGGGTGGCCAGGTCGGCGACACCGGCACCTTGACGACAGGCGACGGACGGACGGAGCTCCGCGTCCTCGACACGCAGTACGGCATTCCCGGCGCGCTCGTGGTGCACCGGGCGGAGGTGGTGCGGGGCGAGCTGGCCGAGGGCGACAGCGTCACCGCCGCCATCGACGCCGAGCGGCGCGACCGCATCCGGCGCAATCACACGGCGACACACATCCTCCATTGGGCGCTGCGCGAGGTGCTCGGGCCCCACGTGAAGCAGGCGGGGTCCCTGGTCGCGCGGGACCGGCTGCGCTTCGACTTCAGCCACTTCCAGGCGGTGACGCCGGAGGAGCTCGAGCGGATCGAAGAGGTCGCGAACCGCGAGATCATCACCGATGCGCCCGTCCGCCACTACGAGACGACCCGCGAGCACGCCGAAGCGATCGGCGCCATCGCGTTCTTCGGTGAGAAGTACGGCGATCTCGTGCGCGTGCTCGAGGCGGGCGACCACTCCGTCGAGCTGTGCGGCGGCACCCACGTCCATGCCCTCGGGTTCATCGGCCCGATCAAGATCGTGGGCGAGCAGTCGATCGGCGCCAACCTGCGTCGGATCGAGGCGCTCACCGGCGACGCCGCCCTCGACCGCATCCAGGACGAAGAGCGACAGCTGCGGCGGGCGGCCCAGACGCTCAAGGTGTCGCCCGGCGACCTGCCCGACCGCATCGAGCAGCTGCAGCAACAGCTGAAGGCACTGCGGGACGAAGCCGAAGCCGCACGCGCCCGCGACGCCGTTGCCGAGGCGGCCGCGCTCGCGGGGGAAGCGAGCGAGGGCGTCGTCGCGGCGCGGCGCGACGGCCTCGACTCCGGCGACCTCCGGCGGCTGGCGGTGGCGACCCGTGACGCGTTGGACTCCGGTGCCGTCGCGATCGTGGGCGTGGGCCCTGACCGCAGCAAGGCCGGCATCGCCGTGGCCGTGACCAAGGAGCACGTGGAGCGGGGGGTCTCCGCCGCCGAGATCGCCGCCAAGGCCGCCAAGGCGCTCGGCGGGGGGACGGCCAAGAGCGCCGACGTCGTCTCGGGGGGTGGGCCGAACGTGGACGCCGTCGACGAGGCGCTCGCCCTCGTCCGCCAGCAGGCCACCGAGGCGGTCGCCGGCGCCCCGCGCTGAGGAGCAGCGAGCCCGTGGGCCGCGTGCTCGGCGTCGATCTCGGCTCGCGCCGCATCGGGCTGGCTCTGTCCGACCCGGACGGCCGGGTGGCCACCCCGCACGCCGTGATCGAGCGCAGCGGGGATCCCGCCGCCGACCGTCGGACGATCCTGGCTCACGCGCGCGAAGCTGGCGCCTCCTGGGTCGTGGTCGGGCTCCCGTTGTCGCTTTCCGGTGACGTGGGTCCTGCTGCGAGGGCCGTGCTCGGGGAGGTCGACGCGTTGCGGGCGCTGGCGGGCGGAGAACTCACGGTGGAGACCCACGATGAACGGCTCACGACGGTGATCGCCGAGCGGGGGATGCGGGCGGCGCGAGCCTCACGGGGCGCGCGGCGCCGAAAGGTGGACGCCTCGGCCGCGGCGGTCATGCTGCAGTCGTACCTCGAGGCGCGCGCGTGACGAGGTACGACGACGACGGGTTCGAGCCGACGACGACCCGCGAGTCGCCCGGGCGCGCGGGGCCGGCGGAGGAGCCGGACGAGTTCTTGGAGCCGGACGCCACCGACGCGGACGACGGCGATGTTGCGCTGGCGGACGGTCCGGGTCGCCCGCGACGCCGTCACCGACGCACGTACATCGCGCTCGCGATCGTGATCTTCCCGGTCGTGGTCGTGCTGGTCGTCGGCGGCTGGTTCCTGTACGAGCTGAACCCGCCCGGCGGCGCGGGCAGGCGCGTGAGCGTCGACATCCCGCGCCACACCGGTACCTCGCGGATCGGCGACATCCTGGAGGACAAGGGCGTCATCGGCTCGTCCCAGGCCTTCCAGATCTACGTCGGCGTGACGCGCGCCGGGCCCTTCGACCCGGGCCACTACACGATGCGGAAGAACAGCGGGGTGCGCGACGCCGTCAGTACCCTCAGGTCGGGACCGGCCAAGGTTCCCGAGTACGAGCTCATGCTCCCGCCGGGGCTGACGCTGAGCGAGATCGCCGACCGCGTCGGTGGGCTGAAGGGTCACAGCCGCGACGCCTTCCTTCAGGTCGCGCAGTCGGGGGTCGTCCGTTCCAAGTACCAGCCGCCGGACGTCACCTCGCTCGACGGTCTCCTCTACCCCGACACGTACCTCGTGTCGAGGGACGAGACCGACGAGCAGATCCTCAGGCGGCTGGTCTCGTCGTTCGACCGGAAGGCCGACGCGATCGGGCTGTCAGCGCCGAACGCGGCCGGGTTGAGCCCGTACCAGACGATCGTCGCGGCCTCGTTGATCGAACGGGAGGCGAAGCTGGACGAGGATCGGCCGCTGATCTCGGCCGTGATCCACAACCGCCTCGCACAGGGACGACCGTTGCAGATCGACGCGACGGTGTGCTTCGCGAAGGGCGGCTGCAGCCAGTCGCCGACCGCGGCCGACCTCGCGATCGACTCGCCGTACAACACCTACAAGGTCGCCGGCCTGCCGCCCACACCGATCTCGACCGTGACCGTGGACTCGCTGCGGGCGGCGCAGAACCCGGCGCCGGAGCCCTACCTCTTCTACGTGCTCATCGACCGGAACGGGAAGCACGCGTTCGCGACCACGCAAGAGGAGCACGACCGAAACGTCGAGGAGGCCCGCAAAAAGGGCCTGCTGTGAACGCGAAGTGGAACATCTCGGGGCCGACTCGGGTCGTCGGCGTGATCGGTGATCCCGTCGAACATTCGCGGTCGCCGGCGATGCACAACGCCGCGTTCGCCGCGCTCGACCTCGACTGGGTGTACGTGGCGTTCCCCGTTCCCCGGGGCGAGGGCCGTGCGGCGGTGCGGGCCGTGCCCGTGCTCGGCCTCGTCGGTCTCAACGTCACGATGCCGCACAAGGCCGACGCGGCTTCGGAGTGCGACGAGCTCGTAGCCGACGCGGCCGCCCTCGGCGCCGTGAACACCGTCGTAAACGCGGACGGCACCCTTGTCGGCCACTCCACCGACGGCGACGGGTTCCTGCGCGCGCTCCACGACGAGGGAGTGGCGGTCGCGGGACGGCGCGCCCTCGTGCTCGGCGCCGGTGGTGCCGGGCGAGCCATCGCGCGCGCGCTCGGACGGGCGGGAGGCACCGTGACCGTCGTCGCCCGGCGGGCCGCCGCCGCCCGCGACGCCGCCGCGCTCGCCCCCGACGGGATCGCCGCAGGCCTGAACGACGTCCCCGTCGAAGAGTTCGACGTGATCGTCAACGCCACGCCGCTCGGCATGCGCGGAGAGCCGCCTCCGTTCGACACGACCCGACTCCATCCGGACCAATTCGTGTTCGACACCGTGTACCCGACGGACACGCCATTGTTGGTCGAGGCGCGCGCCCGGGGGCTGCGCGCCGCCGGCGGGCTCGGCATGCTCGTGCATCAGGGCGCGCTGTCGTTCGCCCTGTGGACCGGCGTCACGCCGCCGATCGAGGTCATGCGGGCAGCGGCGTCGGCCCGCTCGGAGTGATGCGGGCCGCGGCGTCGGCCGACGCGTGACGGCGGCGCTCGTGGCGACGTGCGCGGCCGCCGGCCTCGTCGTCGGGCTCGGTCTCGAGGTGATCGTCGAGCAGGTGCACCGCCGCGAGCCGCTGACGGCGTGGAACCGGCGTGCGCTCCATCCAGCGCGTACCGCCGTGCTCGCCGGCCTGACCGCCGCCCTGTTCGCCGGCCTCGCCGTCCGGTACGACGACTCCTGGGTGTTGCCCGCGTTCCTCGTCGTCGCGGCAGGTCTCGTCGCGCTCTCGGTCGTCGACGTCGAGCAGTTCCTGTTGCCCAACCGGATCGTGTACCCGCTCGCGGTGACGACGCTCGCGCTGCTGGTTGTCGCGGCGTTGGGCGACGGGGCATGGGGCGACTTCGGGCGAGCGCTCCTCGGCGGCGTGGTCGCCATGCTGGCGCTGGGCCTGCTGCATCTCGTGTCGCCGCGCAGCATGGGCTTCGGCGACGTGAAGCTGGCGTTCGTGCTCGGGCTCGTCCTGGGCTGGCTCGGTTGGAGCGAGCTCGTGCTCGGGCTGTTCTGCGGGTTCCTCGCCGGCGCCGTGGTCGGCGTGGCGCTGATCGTGCTTCGTCACCGCGGCCGCAAGGACCACCTGCCGTTCGGGCCCTTCCTGGCGTTCGGGACGATCGCCGTCCTGTTGTGGGGCGACGTGATGCTGCGCTGGTACCGCGGCTGACGACTGCAACCTCCCCGGCCGCCGAATCGCCGACCGGTACGCTGAGCAGCGAAAACGGAGGAACATTGCTTCGCTTCCTGACCGCGGGAGAGTCGCACGGCCCGGCCCTCGCGGTCGTGGTCGAAGGGCTTCCCGCCGGGCTTCCGATCACGATCGAGGAGATCGCGGCCGAGCTGGCGCGGCGCCGCCTCGGGTTCGGCCGCGGGCCGCGCATGCGCTTCGAACGCGACGACGTCGAGTTCACGGGTGGCGTCCGGCACGGGCGCACGCTCGGTTCGCCGGTCTCGCTCGTGATCCATAACACGGAATGGCCGAAGTGGCAGGAAGAGATGTCGCCGGCGCCGGGCGTCACCGAGACGCCGCTGCGCCAGCCGCGGCCCGGTCACGCCGACCTGGTGGGCATGCAGAAGTACGGCTTCGACGACGCCCGCGACGTCCTCGAGCGCGCGAGCGCGCGCGAGACCGCCGCCCGGGTCGCCGCCGGGTCGCTCGCCAAGGCGCTGCTGTCGCATCTCGGGACGGACGTCCTCAGCCA
>DATFXK010000116.1:0-2285 GCA_035316005.1 Acidimicrobiia bacterium
TCCAGGAGCAGATCGACTGGTGCGTCGCGCACGAGCGCGACTTCGAGATCGTCCCCGGCGTGAGCTCGCTTGGCGCGTCGGCGGCGGCGCTCGGACGCGAGCTGACGATCCCGACCGTGGCCCAGAGCGTCGTGCTCACAAGGCTCGGTGGTCGCACAGAAGCGTCGATGCCCGCCGGCGAGTCGGTTGCCGCGTTCGCCGCCCACGGCACGACGATGGCCGTGTTCCTTTCCGCAGCCCGGCCCGCCGAGCTGCAACGCGAGCTCCTCGCCGGCGGAAGCGGCTACACCCCCGACACACCGGCCGCGATCGTCGTGCGCGCGTCGTGGCCCGATGAGCGCGTCGTCACGACCACGGTCGCCGGTCTCGCCGCCGACCTCGACGGGCTCCGAGCGACCCGCACCGTGCTCGTCCTGGTGGGACCGGCGCTGCGCGGCGCGGCAACACGGTCGCACCTGTATTCACCGCAATACGCGCACAAGTTCCGGCGCCGGTCGCGAGCCGGCTCCACCGTCGGACGGCCGGCGTGAGCGCGCGCACCGCCACCCGCGAGCCGGACCTCGCGCCCGAGGTCGCGGCGCGCACGAAGGGCCTGCGCGCCGGTTGGACAACGGGCACGTGCGCGAGCGCGGCGGCGAAGGCGGCCGCCATCGGGCTCGTGACGGGCGCCGCGCCCGACGAGGTCGACGTCGGGCTGCCGTCCGGACGACGGGTGCGGTTCCCGGTCGAGATCGATGCGTCGAACCGGTGTGTCGTCGTGAAGGACGCCGGCGACGATCCGGACTGCACCGACGGCGCCCGCGTCACCGCCGAGGTGCAATGGGCACTCTCGGGCGCGGCGGCGACGGAGCTGCGCGCCGGTTCCGGCGTCGGCACGATCACCAAGCCCGGCCTCGGGTTGCGTGTCGGTGGCCCCGCGATCAACCCCGTCCCGGAGCGGATGATCCTCGCCGCGCTCGGCGAGGTGACCGACGAGCCCGTCGCCGTCACGATCAGCGTCCCCGGCGGCGAGGCGATGGCGGCGAAGACCACCAACGCCCGTCTCGGGATCGTCGGTGGCATCTCGATCCTCGGGACCACCGGGGTCGTGCGTCCGTTCTCGACCGCCGCGTACCGCGCGTCCGTCGTGCAGCAGATCGACGTTGCCGCCGCCCAGGGCGAGCGCACCGTGCTGCTCGCGACCGGCAGCCGGTCGGAGCGCGCCGCCACCCGTTTGCACCCCGATCTGGACGACGTGTGCTGCGTCGAGGTCGGTGACTTCACGGGCATCGCGCTGCGGCGGGCGGCCGCCGCCGGCATCGGGCGCGTCGTCTTCGTCGGCATGGCGGGGAAGATCGCCAAGCTCGCCGCCGGCGTGATGATGACCCACTTCCATCGGTCCAAGGTCGACGGCAACGTCCTCGCCACCGCCGCCCGCGCCGCGGGCGCGCCGGCGGCGGTCGTGGACGCCGCGACCGAGACCGAGACGGCGCGTCACTTCTTCGAGGTGTGCGTCGCGCACGACGCCCTCGAGCCGTTGCGGCTGCTGTGCGCGCAGGCGGCGGACGCGTGCCGCCGCCATGTCGACGGCGCGCTCGAGATCGAGATTGTCATGGTCGACTTCGACGGCGCCGAGGTGATCGCCCGTGCTTGAGCGCATTGCCGTCGTCGGCGTCAGCGGCGGGGAGCCCGTGGGGAAGGAGGCGCGCACCGCGATCGAAGCCGCCACCGTCGTCGCCGGCTCACCACGTCACCTCCGCACCCTTGCGCCGCTCGGCGCCCGCACCGTCCCGATCGCCGGGCCCCTCACCGACGTGCTCGATGAGCTCGAACGCGCGCGCGGCGCGGTCTGCGTCCTCGCGTCGGGCGACCCCGGGTTCTTCGGCATCGTGCGCGTACTCGCCGAGCGCGTCGGCCCCGACCGGCTCGACGTCCACCCGGCGCCCTCGTCGGTGTCGCTCGCCTTCGCCCGCCTCGGCATCCCATGGGACGACGCCGCCGTGATCTCGGTCCACGGCCGCCCGCTTGCTCAGGCCGCGCGGCACGCCGCCCGGCATCCGAAGGTCGCCGTCCTCACGGCCCCCGCCGCGCCACCCGAAGCGCTCGGGCGTGAGCTGCTCGCCCTCGGCGCGCCGCACCGACGCGCCGCCGTGTGCGCCCGTCTCGGCGAGCCCGAGGAGCGCGTCGACGTCGTGACGCTCGAGGAGCTGGCGGCCGGCGCCTTCGACGCGCTGTCGGTCGTCGTGCTCCTCGACGGTGACGGCGTTGCGTCCGGGCCCACGCTCATGTGGGGCCGGCCCGAGAGC
>DATFXK010000117.1:0-2646 GCA_035316005.1 Acidimicrobiia bacterium
GAACGCGCGCGACGCGAGCACGGTCGTCAGCACGACCACGACCACGGCCGCGAGGACGACCCAGCGCGACCGCCACCACGGCGCACGCGCGGTCGGCTCATCCGGGTCGGGAAAGAGCGTCGCGAGGCGGTCGCCGGCGGAGAGGGGCGCGTCGGTCGCCATAGTCACTCGCTCCTCAGCGCGTCGATCGGAGCGAGGCGCGCCGCCCGAGACGCGGGATACACGCCGAAGGCGATCCCGACACCCACGGCGACGGCAAGGGATCCGACCATCGCGATGAACGACAGGTCCACCCTCGAGTCCGTGAAGACCGGGATGAAGATCGCGCCGAGCAGTCCGAGCAGGAGGCCGAGCACGCCCCCGGCCAGGCCCAGCAGCGATGCCTCGACGAGGAACTGGTGGCGGATCACTCTCGGGCGGGCACCGATCGCCTTGCGCACGCCGATCTCACGAGTCCGCTCGGCGACGGAGACGAGCATGATGTTCATCACGCCGATGCCGCCGACCAGCAGCGCGATGGCCGCGATGCCGGCGAGCATGACGGTCAACGTGTTGTCGACCGAGGTCGCCGCCTGCAGGATCGACTGCTGCGTCGCGATCGAGAAGTCGGCGTTCCTCGGGTTCGTCACGTGGTGCGTGTTGAGCAGCAGGGCGTTCGTCTCCTGGTACGCGGCGGAGAGACGGTCGGCCGAACGCGCCTTGACGTAGATGGAGCTGACGGAGTTGCGGTTTGCCCCGCCGACGAGCCGTTGCTCGTAGGCGCTGAGTGGGACGACGGCGAGATCATTGTTGGACGCGTTCTCGGAGGAGCTGAGGCTGTCGAGCACGCCCACGACCTGGAGCGACACGCCGTTGTAGCTGACCGTCTGGCCCACGGGGTCCGGGTTGCCCCCGAAGAGCTGGGCGACGGTGTCGGGGCCGAGCACCACGACGGGGGCGGCGTTCTCCTCGTCCGCCGCCGTGATGAAGCGTCCGGTGGAGACGCCCCGGGAGCGGACCTCGCCCCACGACGGCGTCGTGCCGGTGAGTGTCGTGGTCCAGTTCGTCGATCCCGCGCGCAGGGCCGCCCCGGTGGTCGACACGGGGGCGACGGCCTGGACGTCGGGAGCCGCCACCGGTGACGTCAGCGCGGCCGCGTCCTGGCGCGTCAGGGTCGACGCCGAGCCGAAGCCGCCGCGGGTGCCGGAGCTGCTGGTCGAGCTCCCCGGCGAGACGACCAGCACGTTCGTGCCGAGCTCGTTGATCTGGTCCTGCACCTTGGCCTTCGCGCCCGCGCCGAGCCCGACGGTCAACACGACGGCCGTGATCCCGATCAGGATCCCGAGCATCGTGAGCGCCGAACGCAGGCGATGGGTCCGCACGGCCTCGGTCGCGGTGCGCACCGTGTCCCGCCACGTCACGGCGCTGGCTCCTCGATCTCGCCGTCACGCATCACCACGACGCGCTCGGCGAGGGAGGCGATGTCGCGCTCGTGCGTGATGATCATGATCGTCCGTCCCTCGCCGTTGAGGTCGGCGAGCAGCCGCAGCACGTCGGCGGACGACGTCGAGTCGAGGTTCCCGGTGGGCTCGTCGGCGAGGACGAGAGCGGGCTCGGTCACCACGGCGCGTGCGATCGCGACCCGCTGCTGCTGCCCACCCGAGAGCTCGCCGGGGCGATGGTCGGCCCGGTCGGCCAGCCCGACCCTCGCCAGCGCCGCCAGCGCGCGCTCGCGCCGCTGGTCGGTCGGAGTGCCGCTGTAGACGAGGGGCAGCTCGACGTTCCGCCACGCCGACAGGTAGGGCAGGAGGTTGAACTGCTGGAACACGAACCCGATGGCCAGGTTGCGAACGCCGGCGAGCACGGTCTCGTCCAGCGACTGCACGTCGTGGCCGGCGAGCCTGTACACGCCGCTCGTCGGCACGTCGAGGCAGCCGATGATGTGCATCAGGGTCGACTTGCCCGATCCCGACGGTCCCGTGATCGCGACCAGCTCGTTCTCGTCGATACGGAGCGAGATGGCCCGCAGCGCCACGACCTCGAGCTGGCCCGTCTTGTACACCTTCCCGACGTCGACGAGCTCGATCACGGGTGGCGCGGGCGGGACGGCGGCCAGGCGGGTGGCGGTCTCGGTCTCGGGGCTCACGGCGCGACACCGGACGAGGGACCGCCCGCGCCGCCGCCCGTGATGACGTTCCGACCACCCGGCGCCGAGCCGGACCCGCCGAAGCCGGCCGGGAGCCGGATGACGACCTGCTCGCCTTCCTTCAGCCCCTGGGTGATCTCGACCATGCCGCTGGCCGTCGAGCCCGTCTTCACGGTGCGGGTCGCGTCCCGGCCGTTGCTCCGCACGGTGACGGTCGACGTGCCGTTCGTTGTGGTGACGGCGCGTGCCGGAACCTGCAGCACGTTGTCGCGTGTGTTCGTCGCGATCGCGCCCGTGACCGTCGAGCCGACGAAGATCTGCTTGGAACCGGCCGTGAACGCCACCGTGACGGGGTACTGGGCGACGCCGGTGCTGGCGGTCGCGACCTGCGCCACGTCGGTGACGGTGCCCGTGGCGGTCGCCCCGCCCGCGTTCGTCTGGCCGCCGCCGCGCTGGCCGGTGCTTCCCTGCGCGTTTCCGCCCTGTCCGCCGCCGCCCTGGCCGGTGCCACGCTGGCCGTT
>DATFXK010000118.1:0-5107 GCA_035316005.1 Acidimicrobiia bacterium
GTCCGTCCGAGCCAGTGGGAGCGGACCACGCGGGACCGGTTGATCTCCGGTGACGAACGCGCGCTGAACGAGATCTATGACCAGTTCTCATCGTTCGTATACGGCTTGGCAATGCGGGTCATCGGCGATGCCCGCGCCGCCGAGGACGTCTCCCAGGACGTGTTCGTCACGGTCTGGGAGCGGCCCGACGCGTTCGATCCCGACCGCGGGTCGCTCCGCACGTGGCTCGGCACCCTCGCCCACCGTCGTGCCGTCGATCACGTGCGCCGGGAGGAGGCGCGCCGCCGCCGCGCCATCAAGGAGGCCGCCGGGCCGGAGACGACTCCGGACGTGGAGGAGATGGCGATGGCGCTCGTCACCGCCGAGCGGGTCCGCTCGGCGCTGGCGACCCTGCCCGACGAGCAACGGCGCGCGATCCAGCTCGCGTACTTCGGCGGGAAGACCTACCGGCAGGTGGCCGAGGTGCTCGGGATCCCGGAAGGGACGGCCAAGTCGCGCCTCCGGCTGGGCCTGCGCCGCATCGCCGACGTGCTCGAGACCGAAAGCGTCGCGAGGAGCGAGTAGAAGCCGATGAGCACCGACGACACGATGCTCGACGAGCTGCTCGGTGCGTACGCGCTCGACGCGGTGGAGCCCGACGAGGCCGTGGCAGTCGAGGCGTACCTCGAACGGTCACCGGGCGCCGCCGACGAGGTCGCGCGCCTTCGGAAAGCGGCGGCCTGGATCGGCGCCACCGAGGCGCTGGCGCCGCCACCCGCCTTGCACGACACCGTGCTGGACGCGGCGCGCGCACGCCGGGGTGGGCGGCACGACGCCGGCGACGACCCTTTTCTGGCCGTCTACCTGAGTGAGGCGGCCCGCCTCGACGCGTTGCTCGACGAGGTGCCGGAGAGCGGTTGGAAAGTCCGCACGTTCAACGGCCTGACGGCGCGCGAGCTCGTCACCCATCTCGCGTCGATGGAGAGCACCGTCGCGTCCGTGATCGGGAGCCCTACCGTGCCGGACGTGACCGAGCTCGACGTCGAGCGTCGCACGGCGATCTTCCTGGCGCGGTTCCGTGATCGGCCGCTGCCGGACGTGCGCGCCGTGTGGCGAGAGTCGGTGGAGGCGATCCGCGCGTGGTTCGTCGCCGCGCCCGCCGACGCCGCCGTGCCCGTGTTCGGGCTCACGCTCGGTCGCGATTCGCTGCTCGTCACCCGGGCCTTCGAGACCTGGACGCACGCCGACGACATCCGCCGGGCCGTCGGGCGCCACCTCGAGCCGCCGTCGGCGCCGACGCTGGCGCGCATGGCCGACCTGTCGGTCACCTCGATGCCGGCCGCCCTCGAGGTCGCCGGCCGCGCCCACCCCGACAAGACGGGCCGCGTCGTCCTGACCGGTGGCGGCGGCGGCGACTGGCTGATCCCCCTCGGCTTCGGCGAGGTAGGGGACACGCCCGACGTCGTCCTGACCGCCGACGTGGTCGACTGGTGCCGGGTCGTGTCGGAGCGGATGGCGCCCGAGGACCTGCCCCGGACCGTCGAGGGCGACCCCGCCCTCGCCGACGGTCTCGCCGCCGCCTCCTCGGCCTTCGCCACGCTGTAGCTCCCAACGGCGCGGGGAAAGGCCGCCACAACGGTGTCGGGGTAGCCGTCATACCCTCGCGGCACAATGAGCGAGGTGACCCAGCTGACCGCGCCCGAGCTCGCGCCCCCGATCCGAGCCGGCGGTGGCGTCGACGGCTTCCACCCGGCGGTGGCCGAGTGGTTCCGTCGCCGCTTCCCGGAGGGCCCGACCGAGGCGCAGGCCCAGGGCTGGCCCCACATCGCGGGCGGCGCCGACACCCTGGTCGCGGCGCCCACCGGGTCGGGCAAGACGCTCGCCGCGTTCCTCGTCGCCATCGACCGCCTGTACCGCGAGCACGAGCGCGGGGTCGACGTCTCCGTCGGCACTCGGGTCGTCTACGTGTCGCCCCTCAAGGCGCTCGCCGTCGACATCGGCGAGAACCTCGAACAGCCGCTGGCCGAGATCGCGGACGTCGCCACCGAGCTGGGCTTCGACCCGCCCGACATCCGCGCCTCGGTGCGCACGGGCGACACCACGAGCTCGCAGCGCTCGGCGATGGTGCGCCGCCCGCCGAGCTTCGTCGTGACGACGCCGGAGTCCCTCTATCTTCTCGTGACGAGCGCGCGGGGCCGTGAGGCGCTGAAGACGACAGAGACGGTGATCGTCGACGAGATCCACGCGGTCGCCCGCGACAAGCGCGGCTCGCACCTGGCGCTCACGCTGGAGCGGCTCGAGGCGCTGTGCGAACAGCGCCCGGCGCGCATCGGCCTCTCGGCCACGCAGCGCCCGATCGAGTCCGTGGGCCGGTTGCTCGTCGGGGAACGTCCACTGCCCGAGATCGTCGACGTCGGCCACCAGCGCGCGCTCGACGTCACCATCGAGCTGCCCGAGGGCGAGCTCGAAGCCGTGGCGTCGGCCGAGCAGATGTCCGACGTGCTGAACCGCATCGCCGAGCACGTCACGCACCACCGCACGACGCTCGTGTTCGTCAACACCCGCCGCATGGCCGAGCGGCTCGCGCATCAGCTGGGGGAACGTCTCGGTGACGACGTCGTCGCCGCGCACCACGGCAGCCTCTCGAAGGAACGGCGCTGGCGCGTCGAGACCCACCTGCGCGCGGGCGCGCTGAAGGCGCTCGTCGCCACCGCATCGCTCGAGCTGGGGATCGACATCGGTCCGGTCGAGCTCGTGTGCCAGATCGGCTCGCCCCGCAGCATCGCGACGTTCCTGCAACGCGTCGGGCGGTCGAATCACACCCGCACCGGCACGCCGAAGGGCCGCCTGTACCCGCTGACGCGCGACGAGCTCATCGAGTGCACCGCGCTCCTGATGGCCGTGCGGGCGGGGCGTCTCGACGCCATCCAGTTCCCACACCAGCCGCTCGACATCGCGGCGCAGCAGATCATCGCCGAGGTCGCGGCGGACGAATGGCGCACCGACGAGTTGTACGAGCTCGTGCGGCGGGCGGCGCCGTACGCCGAGCTGTCGCGTGACGTCTTCGACGAGGTCGTGGAGCTCGTGTCGGGCGGGATCGACACCGGCCGTGGCCGGCGGGGTGCGTACGTGCACCACGACGCGATCAACGGCGAGCTGCGCGGTCGCAAGGGCGCCCGCATCGCCGCAGCTACGTCGGGCGGTGCCATCCCCGAGACCGGCGACTACCGCGTGGTGGCCGAGCCCGACGACACGTTCGTCGGCACGGTAAACGAGGACTGGGCGGTCGAGTCGATGGCGGGTGACGTGTTCCTGCTCGGCACGCACTCGTGGCAGATCCGCCGCATCGAGCCCGGCGTGGTGCGCGTGCGCGACGCCGCCGGCGCGCTGCCGACCATCCCGTTCTGGCTGGGGGAGGCGCCCGCCCGCACCGTGGAGCTGTCGGCCGAGGTGTCGGGGCTGCGCCGGCGTGTCGACGAGCTCCTCGCCGAGGGGCGGCCCGACGACGCCCGCCAGTGGCTGGTCGACGCCGCCGGCATCCCGCGCGAGGCGGCGGTGATGATGGTCGACTACCTCGCCGCCGGTCGGGCGGCGCTGGGCGCCATGCCGACCCAGCAGCAGCTCGTCCTCGAGCGCTTCTTCGACGACACGGGCGGGATGCAGCTGGTCGTGCACTCGCCGTACGGCGGGCGCATCAACCGAGGCCTCGGCCTCGCCCTGCGCAAGAAGTTCTGCCGCACATTCGACTTCGAGCTGCAGGCCGCGGCCTCCGACGACGCCATCGTGCTCTCGCTCGGGCTCACCCAGAGCTTCCCGCTCGACGAGGTGCCCCGGTACGTCAAGAGCGCCACCGTCGAGGACACGCTCGAGCACGCCGTCCTCGACTCGCCGATGTTCCAGGCCCGCTGGCGCTGGAACCTCAACCGCGCCCTGATGGTGCTGCGGTTCCGCAACGGTCGGCGCAACCCGCCGCCGATCCAGCGCATGGAGTCCGACGACCTGCTGGCGGCGGTGTTCCCGCAGGCGGCGGCGTGCCAGGACAACCTGACCGGCCCGATCGAGATCCCCGACCACGTGCTCGTGCGCGAGACGATGGGTGACACCCTGCACGAGGCGCTCGACGTCGACGGCCTGCGCACGCTGCTCGAGGGGATCGAGTCCGGCGCCGTGAACGTGCACTGCGTCGACACCACCGAGGCGTCGGCCCTGTCGCACGAGATCATCAACGCCCGGCCGTACGCCTTCCTCGACGACGAGGAGTTCCAGAACCGCCGCACCAACGCGGTCACGTTGCGGCGGGGGCTCACGGTCGACCTTTCGGCCATCGGCTCCCTCGATCCCGACGCGATCGAGCAGGTGCACTCGGAGATCGAACCCGAGCCGGCGACCGCCGACGAGTTCCACGATCTCCTCTCGTCGCTGGTGCTCGTGCGTGCCCGCGACGACTGGCGTCCGCTGTTCGACGAGCTGGCCGCGCGCGGTCGCGCCGGCGCCGTGCCGCACGACGGCGTCGAGCTGTGGAGCACCACCGAAGGCGAGGTTGCCGCGTCACGGGCCCTCGCCGGCGACGACGGCGAGGTCGCGCGAGCCGTTCGCGGCCATCTCGAGATCACCGGCATCACGACCGCCGACGAGCTCGCGGCCACCACGACGCTCGCTCCGGGCCCGGTGGCGTCGGCGCTCGCCGCCCTCCAGAACGAGGGCTTCGCCATGCAGGGCCACTACCGACCGGGGGCGCAGCAGACGGAGTGGGTCGCCCGGCGGCTTCTCGCCCGGATGCACTCGTACTCGCGCCGCTCGCGGCGCGAGCGGGTCGAGCCCGCCACCGCCCGGGACTTCATGCGCTTCCTGCTCCGGTGGCAGCACGTCGCCCCCGAGACGCAGCTCGGCGGCGAGGCGGGGCTCGTGTCGGTCATCGAGCAGCTCCAGGGGTTCGAGGGCGCCGCCGTCACCTGGGAGCCGGATCTTTTCGCCAAGCGCCTGCGCACCTACGACCCGGGCTGGCTCGACCGGCTGTGCCACGACGGCGACGTCGCGTGGCTGCGTCTCACGCCCAAGGCCCGGGAGGATCCCGACGCGCCGGCCGGCGCGCCGTCGAAGGCGACGCCGATCGCGGTCGTGTTCCGCG
>DATFXK010000119.1:0-3873 GCA_035316005.1 Acidimicrobiia bacterium
ACGTGGCGTCCCAGCGGGGCACCGGCATCGGCCTCACCATCGCCAAGCGCTTCACCGAGCTGCAGGGCGGGCGCATCAGTCTCGAGAGCGAGCTCGGGCTCGGATCGACGTTCTTCGTCTCGTTGCCGGCGGCGACAGCGCAGACGCCTCGGCCCGAGCGTGCCGGGGTGGCGACATGACGCGCCCTCTCGGAGCCGCCGGTGGCGTCGTCTTCGCGTTGTGCGCGTTCGGTGCCACAGGTGCTTGGGCAGGATCGGCGCAGGCCCAGGTCCTGCCCCCCGTCACCGCGCCTCCGATCGACGTCGGCGTCCCCGGTGTGGGCGACGTGCACGTACCCGGCGTGGAGCTCGGTGGGAGCAACACGCCGGGTCTTCCCGGCGTGCCCGGTGTGCCGCCCCTGCCCGGCACCTCGGGTGGCTCGTCGTCGTCGGGCGGGGGCGGCGCGTCTCCGGCGCCCGCCGACCCGGCGCCTCCCGCCGCCTCGCCGCCGGCCTCGCCCGAGCCAACGCCTCCATCGTCGTCGACCCCGGGTGACGCGTCCGCGTCGCAGGACGCGAGCCGCGCCCTCGATGCCGCGAGCCGGCGCCGGGCCGACCCGAGCCTCGGTTCTGCCATCGCCGGCGCCGTGACCGAGCCGAGCACGCTGGTGGGCGCGTTGACGCTCGCCCTGGGCTTCGGCGTGGTCGTGGGGGCGGCGCCGTATCTCCCGCGCTACCGGCGCCGGCAGCGCGAGTTGCTGGAGCAGTGGGCGCGGGCTTCGGAGCACGAGCACACCGTCGCCGCGAGGCTCGCCGAGGCCGATCAACAGAAGAGCGAGTTCCTCGCGCTCGTGTCGCACGAGCTGCGCACGCCGCTCACGGCGGTGAAGGGCTTCGTCGACACCGTGCTGCTGCACTGGGACCGGCTGCCCGGCGACCGGCGTCGCGAGCTCCTCACGCGCGCGTCGTCGAACGCCGACGAGCTGGGCCGGCTCGTCCGCCAGCTCATGGAGTTCGGGCGTACCGAGAGCGGTCCGATCGAGATCACGCCCGACACCCTCGACGTGGCCGGGGCCATCGACGTCGCTCTGTGCGGGATCGCGCCGGTCACGGCCGACCACCGCATGGACGTCGACGTCCCGGACGGTCTCGCAGTCGACGCCGACGCCGACGCGTTCAACCACGTGCTCGTCAACTTGCTCACGAACGCAGTGAAGTTCTCGCCGGCGGGCAGTGCCGTCGCCGTCCGTGCGCGGCGGGACGGGAACGACGTGGTCGTCTCGGTGGCCGACGAGGGCGCCGGCATCGCTCCCGATGAGCAGGAGCGCATCTTCGACCGCTTCTACCAGTCGGAGAACGGCAACCAGGCCCGGGGCACCGGCATCGGCCTCACCATCGCCCAGCGGTTCACGGCCCAGCACGGCGGCCGGATCTGGGTCGAGAGCGAGCCCGGCCGCGGCGCCATGTTCTCGTTCACCATGCCGGTGGCCGTCGACGAGGTCGTCGGCGCCTGAGCGTCAGTAGTCGTAGAAGCCGGCACCGCTCTTCCGGCCAAGCCTCCCTTCCTCCACCATCCGGCGCAGCAGAGGCGGGGGCGAGAACGCCTCCCCGTAGGCCTCGTGGAGGTCGTCGAGGACGAACAGCACGGTGTCGAGGCCGATGCGGTCCGCCAGCTCGAGCGGGCCCATCGGATGGTTGTAACCGAGCTTCATAGCGGTGTCGACGTGCTCGGCGCTCGCGACGCCTTGCTCGTACGCGCGAATCGCCTCGCACATCAGCACGGTGCCGAGCCGCGTCGTGACGAAGCCCGGCATGTCGCGGACCTCGACGGTCTCCTTCCCGACGGCGCGCGCGAAGTCGATGCCGCGCGCGACCGTGGCGTCACTCGTGTCGGGCGCGCGCACGACCTCCACGAGACGCATCGCCGGTACCGGGTTGAAGAAGTGCAGCCCGACGACCTGGCTCGACCGGCCCGACGCCGACCCGAGCTCCTCGATCGACAGGCCGCTGGTGTTGGACGCGATGACCGTCTCGTCATCGGCGGCGGTACCGAGCGCGGCGAAGACCTCGCGTTTGAGGTCGAGGTCTTCCGGGACCGCTTCGACGACGAGGTCGGCGCCGCTCACCGCGGCCGCCAGGTCGGTGGTCAGATCGAGGGAGGCGAGGTCGGACAGGTCGGCGCCCCGCTTGCGGGCCTGGGCCTCGTGCCGCTCGACGCGCTCGTGCGCCGCGGCCGCCAGCTCGTCGCTGGGCTCCACCGCCGTGACCGGGAAGCCGGCGGCGCGGGCCACGAACGCGATCCCGGAGCCCATGATCCCGCAGCCGACGACGGCCGTGTGCGTCACGACGCCACCTGTCGGGACGGCTGTTCCTCCCTGCGGCGCAGGATGAACGTCCCCGTGCCCTTCGAGACCAGCTCACCGTCGGGGTCGCGAATCGCCGTCTCGAGGTACGCCACCTGGCGAGTGATGCGTACGACCTCGCCCCGCACCGCGAGCGCGTCGCCGGCTTGCGCCGACCGCATGGTGGAGTACTTGAGCTCGAGGGTCGCGGCGCGGTCACCGGATTCGAGCGCGGCGTTCGTCGCGAAGTTCATCGCCGCGTCGTGGACGACGCCGTAGACGCCGCCGTGCACGGTCCCGCCCGGGTTGCACGCGAGCTCCGTGGGCGTCCACGCCGCCGTGGTCCATCCGTCGCCGTAGGCGTCGAACGACAGGCCGAGCTCGCCCAGCAGCTGCATCCCGCCGTCGCCGAGCGAGCGGTCCATGTTCCTCGACACGGGCCGGAATGTAGCCCGCGGGGATACAGTTGACCGGTTGGTCTAGTAGCCGAGGAGGCCTCTCATGCCCACGGCCGTCATCGTCGACGCCGTCCGCACCCCGCTCGGGCGGCGGAACGGCGCGCTCAAGGACGTCCATCCCGTCGACCTCGCCGCGCTCACCCTGGACTCGCTGGTGAAGCGCAACGACCTCGATCCCGAGGTGGTCGAGGACGTGATCATGGGCTGCGTGATGCAGGTCGGCGATCAGGCGGTCAACGTCGGCCGCAACGCCGCCCTCGCCGCCGGGTTCCCCGAGTCCGTCGTGGGCACGACGGTCGACCGGCAGTGCGGCTCGTCGCAGCAGGCCGCGCACTTCGCCGCCCAGGGCGTGATCGCGGGGGCCTACGACATCGTGATCGCCGCCGGCGTCGAGAGCATGACCCGCGTGCCCATGGGCGCGTCGTTCACGCCCGGCAGCCAGCCGTTCGGCCCCAAGGTGTTCGCCCGCTACCAGGAGCGGGGCGGTCTCGTCCCGCAGGGAATCTCGGCCGAGCTGATCGCCGAGAAGTGGAACATCTCACGTGAGGACAACGACCGCTTCTCGCTCGAGTCGCATCTGCGCGCCGCGCGCGCGACCGAAGAAGGCCGGTTCGAGCGGGAGATCGTGCCCGTTCCCGTCTCCGGCGACGAGGCCACCACGACGTTCTCCCGGGACGAGGGGATCCGGCCCGACTCGTCCCTCGAGAAGCTGGGCGCGCTCAAGCCCGCGTTCAAGCCCGACGGCGTGGTCACGGCCGGCAACTCGTCCCAGATCAGCGACGGCGCCGCCGCCGTGCTCGTCACGAGTGAGGAGGCGGCGAGCAGGCTGGGGCTGACGCCGCGGGCGCGCTTCCATTCGTTCGCCCTCGCCGGCGTCGATCCCGTGTTCATGCTCACGGGCCCGATCCCGGCCACCGCCAAGGTGCTGGAGCGGGCCAAGATGACGCTCGACCAGATGGACCTGGTCGAGATCAACGAAGCGTTCGCGCCGGTGGTGCTCGCGTGGGAGAAGGAACACCACCCCGACATGAGCAAGGTCAACGTGAACGGCGGCGCGATCGCGCTCGGCCACCCGCTCGGATGCTCCGGCGCGCG
>DATFXK010000120.1:0-12960 GCA_035316005.1 Acidimicrobiia bacterium
TGCGGGAAGCTCGTCCACCCACCGACCCCGGTGTGTCCCGAGTGTCGCAGCCGGTCCTGGTCGCCGACCGTCGTGTCCGGGCGGGGCACGGTCGTCGGTTTCACCGTCAACCGGCAACAGTGGCTTCCGGAGCTCGAGCCCCCGTACGCGATCGCCAACGTGGCGCTCGCCGAGGACGAGACCGTGCATCTGACCACGAACATCGTGGGGTGCGATCCGGACGACGTCCACATCGGGCAAGAGGTCGCCGTGCGCCTCGAGCAACACGAGGACGTGTGGCTTCCGCTGTTCGAGCCGACGGGTCGGACCGACTCGACCGACCGGGTCGGAGATCCGGAGCGTCCCCGCCCTCGGCCGCCGGTGAGCAGCGAGCGGTTCGAGCACCGGGTCGTGCTGTCCGGGGTCGGTTGCTCGGCGATCGGCCGCCGGCTGATGGTCGACCCGGTGTCGTTGGCGGTCGACGCGTGCCAGGCGGCCGTCGCCGACGCCGGCCTCACCCTCGACGACATCGACGGACTGTCGACCTATCCGGGTACCGCCGGCGGTGGCATCAGCGAAGGTGGTGTCACCGCGGTCGAGGAAGCGCTGCGGCTGCGGCCCACCTGGATCAACGGTGGCGGCGATCTCCCCGGTCCCGGCGGCTCGGTGATCCAGGCGATGCTGGCGGTGGCGGCCGGGCTCTGCCGGCACGCCCTGTGCTTCCGGACCGTGTGGGAGTCGACCGCCGCGGTGCTGCGCGTCGGCGGCCTCGGTGGCCGAGTCTCGGGCCCGCTCTGGGAGTGGCGCGCGCCGTTCGGCGCCATGTCGGCGGCGAACTGGATCGGGATGAACGCCAACCAGTATCTCCATCGCTACGGCGCGACCCGCGAGATGCTCGGGTGGATCGCGATCAACGGCCGCACGAACGCGGCGCGCAACCCGCGGGCGATCTACAGCGACCCGATGACGATGGACGATTACCTCGCGGCGCGACCGATCACGAGCCCGTTCGGCCTCTATGACTGCGACGTGCCGTGTGACGCGTCGATCGCGGTCGTCGTGTCCGATGCATCGGTCGCGCCCGACCTTCCCAAGCCCGCCATCAGGGTCGACGCCGTCGGCACGCAGATCATCGAACGCGTCTCGTGGGACCAGGGGACGCTCACCCACGAGCCTCAGGTCATCGGCCAGTCCGCGCACCTGTGGACGAGAACCGGCTTGCGCCCCGCCGATGTCGACATCGCGCTCGTCTACGACGGCTTCACGTTCAATGCCATTTCGTGGCTCGAAGCGCTCGGGTTCTGCGACTTCGGCGAGGCGATGGACTGGCTCGACGGGGGCCGGCGCATCGCGCTCGACGGAGAGCTTCCCGTCAACCCGCACGGTGGGCAGCTGTCCGAGGGGCGCACCCACGGTTTCGGCTTCTTCTACGAGGCGATGAAGCAGCTGCGGAAGGAAGCCGACGAACGGCAGGTCCCCGACGCCAGGACCGCGGTGGTCACCTCCGGCGGCGGCACGCCCTCGAGCGTGCTGCTCCTGCGCTCCGACCGCGCATGACGACCGTCGGCATCGCCACCGGCGCCGGGCGCGGCATGGGTCGGGCATGCGCGGGTCGGCTCGCCGACATGGTCGACCGTCTGCTCCTCGTCGATGTCGACGAAGCCGCGGTCGTGGGCGGCGCGCAGGCGCTGTCCGGATCAGGACGGCAGGCCGGCATCGAACCGTTCGTGCTGGACGTCACCGACCGCGCCAAGCTCGACGAGCTGGCAGGGCGCGTCAACGCACTCGGCACCCTCCGGGCGGTCGCCCACGCCGCCGGGATCTCACCGACCATGGCGGACTGGAAGCGCATCTTCACCGTCGACCTCGTCGGAACCGCGCTGCTCGCCGATGCACTCCGTCCGCTCGTGACGACGGGGACGGCCATGGTCTGCTTCGCGTCCATGGCAGCCCGGTTCCTGGGCCACGACCCCGGTCCCGCCGCCGACACGGTGCTCGACGACCCCCTCGACGAGCATCTCCTCGACCGGCTGCACGACACGCTGGGCTCGGCGATCGAGGACAGCGGCATGGCGTACGCCTGGGCGAAGCGCGGCGTGCAGCGCTTCGTCCAGCAGGAGGCGTCGAGGGTCGGACCGCTCGGGGGCCGCGTGTGCTCCGTGTCACCGGGCATCATCGACACGCCGCAGGGACGTCAGGAAGCAGACCGCCAGCCGTTCATGGCGGAGCTCCTGCGCCGCACCCCGCTCGGGCGCCTCGGCCAATCGGACGAGCTCGCCGCCGTCGTCGCGTTCCTGTTGTCCGACGAGGCGAGCTTCCTCACCGGCGTCGACGTCCTCGTCGACGGAGGGGTGTGTGCAGCGATGCTGGGGTCCCAGCGAGACTCGTAGACTTCTCCGCTGTGGCGCGCATCGATGTCCCGGAAGGGCCCGGCGGCGACGCGGCCATGGTGTGGTCGTTGCGGCCGGAGATGGCCGGCATGGTGCAGAAGATGATCAGCACGGCGTACCGGTCGAGCAAGCTCCCGGCGTCCGAGCGCGAGGTCGCCCGGATGCGCATCGCGCAGCTCAACGCCTGCAACGCGTGCGCCACCTTCCGGGCACCGTCGGTCGTCGAAGCGGGCGTCACCGAGGAGATGTATCGCCACCTCGACGACTGGCGTACGTCGCCTGAGTACACGGAACGTCAGCGTCTGGCGATCGAGTACGCCGAGCGCTTCGCCGTCGGGCATCAGAACATCGACGACGCCTTCTTCGGCCGTCTGCGCGGTCACTTCGCCGACGACGAGATCCTCGACCTCACGCTCTGTCTGGCCGTGTACCTCGGACTCGGCCGCACGCTCGAAGTGCTCCAGATCACCGAGCACACCGACCTGGACGTGTAGCCGCAAGACCAGGAATCACAAACTACGTTCGTCGCATGAGCGACGACGTCGAGGCCATCAAGCAGCTCAAGGCCCGCTACTTCCGGCTGATCGACACCAAGGACTGGGACGATCTGCCCGCGGTCTTCACCCACGACGTCGAGATCAACGTCTCGGACGAAGGGGGCGGCGTCACCCGGGGCGCGACCGATTTCGTGTCGTTCCTGCGATCGGTCATCGGGAACGCGATCACCGTCCACCACGGTCACACGCCGGAGATCGAGGTCACCTCGCCGACGACGGCGACGGGAATCTGGGCGCTCGAGGACCAGCTCTGGTGGCCCGAGGGTGGACCTGTCGCTCACCTGCACGGTTTCGGCCATTACCACGAGACCTACGAGAAGACCGACGCGGGCTGGCAGATCAAGTCCCTGACGATCACGCGCCTCCACCGGTTGATCGACCGGTGAGTTCCCGGCCCGCACGGGGTCTCCACACCGACCGCACGCACCGCCGCACGAGGAGAGAGCGCCATGGCCTTCCGCCCTTATCTCGCCTTCGCGGGGAACTGCCGCGAAGCCTTCACCCGCTACCAGGAGATCCTCGGCGGTGAGCTCGTCGTGCTCACCATGGCCGACATGCCCACCGACGCCGGGTCTCCTCCTTCCGGC
Source organism: Acidimicrobiia bacterium (assembly GCA_035316005.1). Taxonomy (GTDB): domain Bacteria; phylum Actinomycetota; class Acidimicrobiia; order IMCC26256; family JACDBD01; genus JALZAA01. The sequence goes on from DATFXK010000120.1 coordinate 3,514, forward strand.
GCCAAGGCGGACGCGGTCATGCATGCCGCGCTGACCGCGGGCGACGAGCTCCTCATGGGCGCGGACGATCCCACGGGCAACTTCGACGGCACCGTCGACGGCATGTGCGTCAACTGCTCGCTCCCCGATCCCGCCGAGGCCAAGCGGGTCTTCGACGCGCTGTCCGAGGGCGGACAGGTCCAGATGCCCCTGGGCGAGACGTTTTTCTCTCCCGCGTTCGGGATGTGCACCGACCGCTTCGGCACGCCCTGGATGATCATGGTCAACGCGCCGGCGGAGACCTGACCCGACGCCGTCACCGCGTGGAGAACCGGGGCTCCGGGCGCCCTCGACACCCGAGGTCGTCGATGCGCAGGAGCGCACCGGCCAGTTCGTCGGAGCCGTTCGTCGACACGACATAGAGGCGGTCGAGGTCGGAGCCGCCAAAGGTCACGTCGGTCGGGTTCTGCACCGGGAGCCCGACCGTCCGGTCCAACCCGTCCGTCGTGAAGCGGACGAGCTGGCGACCCTCGAACAGCGCGCACCACAAGCCGCCGTCAGCGTCGAGGGTCGCGCCGTCGGCGCCACCGTCGAGCCGGCTCAGATCGCCCAAGATCCGGCGCTCGCCGACAGTGCCCGCGGACGGGTCATAGGGATACGAGAAGTAGTGCGCGCTCGTGTCGCCGATGATGAGTGTCATGGTCCCGTCGAGCATCGCGACTGTGGGTCCGTTCGTGTTCGAGATGTCGGGATCGAGCAGCCGCCATCCCGCGTTGTTCGAGTACCACCAGGCCGATCCTTCGGCCGGACCGAGGTTGAGCTTGCCGGTGATCAGGTTGCCGTCGAGATCGGCACAGGCGTCGTTGCACCGACCGCCGAGCTGCTCGGGATAACGCGCGAGAAGCTCGCTCTCCCCACGATCCGGATCGAGCAGAAAGAGCCCGTCCTCGAGCACCACGACCAGGCGTCCGTCGTCGGTCGGTACGAGGCCGGTCGGCATGGTCGTCGTGGGCACGCTGTGCAGATCCTCGGATCCGTCGTCGACCCAGTGGACCGTGGATGCGAGGCAGTCGACGAAGTACAGGCGGTGTCGAAGCTCGTCCCACACGACGCTCTCGCCCCAGCCGAGCGTGAAGTCACCCACACGCGCGATGCGCACGCCGCATCTCTTACCAGATGAGTCCTGCTGCTAGCTCTGATCGACGAGCGCGACGATCTGCGCCGGGCTCAGCGGCAGGCGGGTCACCGTGACGCCGAACGGCGACAGGGCGTCGGCGACCGCGTTCACGACGGCGGGCGGCGCGCCGATGGCACCGCCCTCGCCGACACCCTTGTAGCCGCCCGGGCCTGGGCTCGGCGTCTCGATGTGCCCGTATTCGATCACCGGCACCTCGGTCGCCGTGGGGAGCAGGTAGTCCATGAACGTCGTCGCGATCGGGTTGCCGTCCTCGTCGTATGCGAGGTGCTCGTAGAGTGCGCCGCCGATGCCTTGCACCGTTCCCCCCGCGATCTGGCCCTCCACGACATCCGGGTTGATCATCGGGCCGCAGTCCTCGCTCACGATGTAGCGCGACAGCTTCACGTGGCCCGTCGTCGCGTCGACCTCGCAGGTGCAGACGTGGGTGGCGTTCACCCAGATGACCGGCGCATCCGCCGTGTACCGCGCGCTCGCCTCGAGCCCGGCGGGGACGCCCGGCGGCAACGAGCCCGGTTCGAAGTACGCCAGCGCGGCCAGCTCGGCGAAGGAGAGACCGGTCGCGGGGGCGCCCCGGACCGAAGCTCGGCTGTCGGCGAGCTCGATGTCCTCGGTGTCGGCCTCGAGCTTGTGGGCGGCGATGGCGAGGATGCGTTCGCGCAGCACGGTCGCGGTCTCGCGCACGGCCCCCGCGGTCATCGACCCGCTCCGGCTGCCGGCGGCGCCGGCGCCGAAGCTCGTGACGGCGGTGTCGCCCTGGATCGTGTTCACGTCGTCGATCTTCACGCCGAGGGCGTCCGCCGCCATTTGCACGACCGTCGTCTCGATGCTGTTCCCGGTCGACCCGCCCGCGATGTACACGTTCACGGTGCCGGACGGCTCGACACGGATCGTCGCCGCTTCGGTCCCGTAGTAGCCGTAGCCGGGCGTCGACGGCTCCACGTAGTTCGAGACGCCGACGCCCAGGTGCCTGCCCGCCGTGCGGGCCTCGGCTTGCTCGCGGCGGAACGCCTCGTAGCCGAGCATCGCCAGCGCCTGCTCGAACGTCTCGAGCGGCGAGATGCTGTCGTAGGGCATGCCGTTGGGGTTCGTGTACGGGAGCTCGTCCCGGCGTAGGAGATTGCGGCGGCGCAGCTCGATCGGGTCGACGCCCATCCGCCGTGCCGAGATGTCGAGCACGACCTCGCGGGCCAGTGACTCGAACTGCCACGGCCCCCGGTACGCCGAACGGCCCACGGTGTTCGTATAGATCGCCTTGCACGTGAAGCCGGCGCGTGGCACCCGATACGGACCGGGGAACAGCATGCCGACGGCGGCCGACGTCGTGACCGGCCACGGCGTCGGGTATGCGCCGCAGTCCTGCACAAAGTCGATGTACGCGCCCTGGATCGCGCCGTCGACGTCGAAGGCCAGCTTCACGTCCGCATGCTCCTGGCGCGACTTGCCCGCCGCGAGCAGGTTCTCGCGCCGGTCCTCGACCCACTTCACGGGCGTACCCACCATCGGCGCCGCCAGCATCAAGCACATCTCGTCGCGCTGCACCATGACCTTCTGCCCGAACCCGCCGCCGGTGTCGCGCATCACGACGCGGACCCGATGCTCGGGGAGGCCGAGGAGACGCGAACAGAAGAGGCGCACCTCGTGCGGTACCTGCGTCGCCGCGTAGATCGTCAACTCGCCCGTCGCACCCGAGTAGTCGACGACGAGGCCCCGTCCTTCCATCGGCACGGGCGCGTACGCCTGCTGGTGGATCGTCTCGCTCACCACGTGCGCGGCGGCGGCGAACACGTCCTCGAGGGCGGAGGGGGAAAGACCGGCGATCTCGCCGATGACGTTCGAGCCGTGGCTCTCGTGCACGAGTGCTTCGGCGTGCTCGGCCTCCGCGTAGTCGACGACGGCCGGCAGAGGGTCGTAGTCGACCTCGACCAGATCGGCCGCGTCCTCGGCGACGTAGCGGGTCTCCGCGATCACCAGCGCGACCGGGTCGCCGGCGAAGCGGGCCTCTCCCTCTGCGAGCGGCGGGCGCGGCGTCTCCGGGCTCCCCGGGCCCATCGACGTGTGCCACTGCTCCTTCACGCCGGGGTTCAGGTCGGCGGCGGTGAACACGAACTGCACGCCGGCCAGCCCACGCGCCGCCGACGTGTCGATGGCCCGGATCGCGGCTCGGGCGAAGGGGCTGCGAACGAAACAGGCGTGCAGCATCCCCGGCAGCGAGATGTCGTCGACGAAGGTGCCGCGGCCCGTGAGGAGACGGGCGTCCTCGACGCGGTGGACGCGGGCGCCGATGAAGCGAGCGGCCCCACCCGCAGCCGTCCCGGTCACGATCGCTCCCCGCGCTGACCGGCGTCCGCCGCCTGGCGGACGGCCTTGAGGATCCCCTGGTAGCCGGTGCAGCGACACAGGGTGCCCGAGAGCGCCTCGCGGATCTGCTCGTCGGTCGGGCGGGGGTTGTCGCGCAGGAACGCCGTCACCGACATGACGAAGCCGGGAGTGCAGAAGCCGCACTGCAGCCCATGGCAGTCGCGGAACGCCGCTTGCACGGTGGACAGGTCGCCGTCGGGCGAGGCGACACCTTCGATCGTCGTAACGTCGGCGCCGTCGGCCTGCACTGCGAACATGAGGCACGAGCGGACCGCAGCGCCGTCGACGAGCACCGTGCAGGCGCCGCACACGCCGTGCTCACAGCCGAGGTGGGTGCCGGTGAGGTGGCACCGGTCGCGGAGGAAGTCCGCCAGGGTCAGGCGCGGTTCGACGGTCTCCTCTCGGCGCCGGCCGTTCACTGTCAGGTGCACCGGCACCTCACCCACGGCCCGCCTCCGTGCTCGCCGTCCTCCATGCACGCGCCACCATGGCGGCGCCCACGCGCGTGCGGAACTCGGCCGAGCCGTGCAGGTCGTCGGGAACCGACCTCAGGCCCGCCATGGCCAGGCGTCCGACATCGTCCGGCTCCATGTCGGCAATCGGCCGACCCACGAGCTCGGCCTCGGCGGCTTCGGCGCGTTCGGGCGTCGAGCCGAGGCCGATCAGCCCGATGGCGCAGCGCCCGATCCGGTCGGCGTCATCCAGCTCGACACCGATCGTGGCACCGGCGATGGCGAAGTCCCCGTGACGGCGCGCGAACTCCTCGACGGCGAAGCCGCGGCGCCCGCTCCAGATCGGGAACGACGCGCCGACGAGGAGATCGTCGGCCTCCATCGTCGTCGTCCAGAGACCGTCGAAGAAGTCGCGGGCCGCAATGGTGCGTCCGCCCTTCGACGAGGTGACGTGCATGGTCGCGTCGAGAGCCAGCGCGACGGCGGGATACTCGGCGGCCGGATCGGCGTGCGCGATCGACCCTCCGACGGTGCCGCGGTTGCGGATCTGGAAGTGGCCGATGAACGGCGTGACCTTGGTGAGGAGCGGCACGGCCGACGCCACCTCGTCGCTCGCCTCGATGCGCGCCTGGGTCGTGCCGGCACCGATCCACAGGGCATCGTCCCGGCGCTCGATGCCCTGCAGCTCGGCGACGCGGCCGATGTCGACGAGGTGCTCGAAGACCGCGAGGCGGAGCGCCAGCATCGGAACGAGGCTCTGCCCACCGGCCAGGACCTTCGCCCCGTCGCCCAACTCGCCCAGCAGGGTCGCGGCCTCGGCGGCCGTCTCGGGCGCGTGGTACTCGAACGGCGCCGGCTTCATGCTGAACGCTCAGGCGATCCGGACGACCCAGCCCCCGTCGACCGGAATGATCGCGCCGGTGACGAACGAAGCCCGGTCCGATGCGAGGAACGCACCGACCTCGGCGACCTCGTGGGGCTGGCCACCCCGTCCGAGCGCGGCCTTCTCGGTGATCCCGGGGATGCTCTCGCCGGCTGCGCCCATGATCTCCGTGTGCACGAACCCGGGGCAGATCGCGTTGACCCGTATGCCTTGCGCGCCGTACTCGACGGCGCCTGCCTTGGTGGCCGCGATGACCCCGGCTTTGGCGGCCGAGTACACGGTCGTGCCCGGCGACGCGTTGAGGCCGCCGATGGACGACCAGTTGACGACGGCGCCGCCGTTGCCGGCCGCGAGCATCGCCCGGATCCCGTGCTTCATGCCCAAGAGCACGCCGCGCAGGTCGACGTCCATGGTCCGGTCGTAGTGCTCCATGGTGACGTCGGCGAGCATCACGCCCTCGGCGATACCGGCGACGTTGAGCACGGCGTCGAGGCGTCCGTACTCCTCGACGGCGGCCCGAACCATCGCCTCAACGTCCGCTTCGTCGGTGACGTCACAGTGAACCGGCAGCACGCCCTCGCCCACCTCGGCGGCCGTGTCCTTCTCACCGCCGCTGATGTCGCCGGCGACCACCATGGCGCCTTCGCGCACGAAGACCTTGACCGACGCCTTCGCCATCCCCGACCCGGCGCCGGTGATGACGGCGACCTTCCCGTCCAACAGACCCATGAAGAGACCCCGTGTCGCTCGCGGACCCTGCATGCTGAGCACCTGCACAGCTATGCTGTGCGACTGCTTAGCACCGAGGGGGTCGAGGTGGCAAGGACGCAGGAGCAGCAGCAGGCGTCGACGAGACGGATCGGTGCGCCGGACTCGAAGACACGCGCGCTTCTCGTCGACGCGGCCGAGCGGTTGATGCTGGGCAAGGGATACGCGGCGGTCAGCTCACGGCGCGTCGCCGGCGAGGCGGGCCTCAAGCCGCAGCTCGTCCACTACTACTTCCGCACCATGGACGACCTCTTCCTCGCCGTCCTCCGGCGCCGGGCCGAGGAGAGCCTCGAACGCTACGCGCGAGCCCTGGCGAGCGACCGCCCGCTCCGGGCGCTGTGGGAGATGAGCACCGACCCGCGGGGCGCCGTCTTCACGATGGAGTTCGCGGCGCTGGCGAACCACCGCAAGGCCATCCGCGCCGAGATCGCGGCCTACGCCGAGCGCGTCCGCCAGATGCAGCTCGACGCGCTCGCTCGCATCCTCGACGGTGCCGGGATCCCGGAGGACGATTGCCCCCCGGTCGTCGTCCTGCAGGCGATGACAGGAATCTCGCAGGTAATCGCGCTCGAGGAGACGCTCGGCATCACGACCGGTCACGAGGAAACCCGCTCGTTCGTCGAGCGCCAGATCGATCAGCTCGAGGACAGCGCGGCCGCATGAGCGACTTCACCGAGATCGACTTCTTCAGCGACGACGCGCTGGTCGAGGATCCGTACCCCTACTTCGAGGAGCTCCGCTCGGCGGGCCCGGTCGTGCCACTCCGTCATCTCGGGATCGTGGCTGTGACGGGCTACGACGAGGCGATGGAGATCTACCGCGACCCCGAGACGTTCTCGTCGTGCAACTCCGTCGTGGGCCCCTTCGCGACCTTCCCCGTCCCGCTCGGCGGTGACGACGTCAGCGAGATCATCGATCGTCATCGTGATCAGCTCCCCATGCACGAGCACATGGTCACGATGGATCCCCCGGCGCACACCGACGAGCGTGCGCTTCTCTTTCGACTCATCACCCCCAAGAGACTCCGCGAGAACGAGGCGTTCATGTGGCGACTGGCGGACGCGCAACTCGACGAGTTCGCCGGCACCGGTCGCTGCGAGTTCATCAGCGAGTATGCGCAGCCCTTCGCCATGCTCGTTGTCGCCGATCTCCTCGGCGTGCCCGAGGCCGATCACCACCGTTTCCGAGAAGGGTTCGGGCTCAGCAGGTCGCCCGGCAAGATCGGTGCCGGTGAGGCGGGCGGTACCGGCGAAAACCCTCTCGCCTGGCTCGACGACTGGTTCGCGCAGTACATCGACGATCGCCGGCGCGCGCCGCGCAAGGACGTGCTCACCGACTTGGCACTGGCGACCTACCCGGACGGGACCACCCCCGAGGTGACGGCGGTGGTGAGGACGGCCACCTTTTTGTTCGCCGCCGGACAGGAGACGACGGCCCGTCTGCTCGCGTCCGCCCTGAAGTACCTGGCCGAGCGCCCGTTGCTCCAAGACGACCTCCGGGCACACCCCGAGCGAATCCAGTCATTCATCGAAGAGGCACTGCGCATCGAGAGCCCCGTGAAAGCCGACTTCCGCCTCGCTCGCCGCTCAAAGACGGTCGGCGGGGTCGACATCGCGGCCGGCACGCCGGTCATGCTGCTGAACGGTGCCGCCAACCGGGACCCGCAGCAGTTCGACTGCCCTCACGAGTTCCGCGTCGACCGTCCCAACACGATGGACCACATCGCGTTCGGCCGGGGCGTCCACTCCTGCCCCGGCGGTCCGTTGGCGCGCGCCGAGGGTCGCATCAGCATCGAGCGCATCCTCCACCGGTTGCACGACATCCGATTGTCCGAGGAGCACCACGGCCCCGCCGAGGCGCGCCGCTTCGCCTACGAACCCACCTGGGTTCTTCGGGGTCTCAGCGAGCTGCACCTGGAGTTCACGCCCGGCACCGGCTGAAGAAGCAGCACACGCAGCTCTTCGGCCGCCGCCCTCCCTCAGCGACGCTTGGAGAAGAGGCGCACCGCGATCGTGCTGAACACGAGGAAGATCCCGGCGCACCACAGGAGGCTCAAGAACACCCAGTAGGCGGTGCTGTGGCTGAGGCCGACGGCGTCGGCGCCGCCGAGGGTCAGGCTCCGCATCGCGTTGCTGAAGATGGTGAACGGTTGGTTGTCGGCGATGGGCTGCAACCAGCCTGGGAGTGAGTTGGCCGGGACATACGCCGCGGAGATGAACGCGAGCGGCACCACGAGCAGCGTCGCCATCCCGTTGGCAGCCTGCGCGCTCTTCGACACCAACCCGATCGTGATGAAGACCCACGTGAAGCAGTAGGCGGCGGCGACCAGGAGTGCGAGTGCCAGCAACACTTCGAAGACGTTGGCGTTCAGCCGGAAGCCGACGATGAAGCCGAGCACACCGGCGACGAAGACCCCCCACAGGGTGAGCACGGTGTCGGCGATCGAGCGCCCGAACATCGGCGACGAGCGCGGGATCGGCAGGGAGCGCAGCCGGTCGTGCACGCCGGTCGTCGCGTCCTCGGCGACGCCCGAGCACGCCGGCATCCCCAGCCAGAGAATGCCGGTCACCAGGAAGCCAGGCACGAGGAAGTCGACGTACGAGAGCCCGTTCCCGGGGTTGATGGCCCCGCCGAAGATGTAGCGGAACATGAACAGGAACAGCGCGCCCTGGATCGTCCCCAACATGAGCAACTGGGGCGTGCGGAAGAACTGCAGGATGGTGCGCTTCGCGCTCTGGAGGGCCGCGGGCACGAAGCCGGCGCCCGGCACACGAGCAACCGTTGTCTCGGCGGTGGGTTCTGCAGTCGTGGTCGTGGTCGTTGTCATGACAGCTCCAGGGGGTCAGGCGGCGTCCGCCGGGTCGGACTGGCCATCGGTCTCTGCGTCGCTCGGCTCGAGGCGCTTTCCGGTGACGGCGAGGAAGACCTCGTCGAGACTTGGACGGCGCAACCCGACGTCGTCGACCTCGATGTCCCGCTCGTCGAGGAGGCGCACGATGTCGCGCAGCTGATCCGCGCCGCCCTCGACGCGGGCGGAGACGCGCTGGGTGTCCATGTCGGTGTACGGCGCTTCACAGCCGATCTTCGACAGCGCCTCCTCGACGCCGGGAAGGTCACCGCCGGCACGCGGCCGGACCTCGATCACGTTGCGACCGGCACGGTCCTTGAGCTCGTCGGGCGTTCCCGCCGCGATGACACGCCCGTGGTCGACGATCACGATGTGGCGCGCCAACTGGTCGGCCTCTTCGAGATATTGGGTCGTCAACAGCACATCGGTGCCGTCGGCCACGAGACCACGGATGGCTTCCCACAGGTCCATGCGGCCGCGGGGGTCGAGGCCCGTCGTCGGCTCGTCGAGCAACAGGAGCTGCGGGCGGCCAACGAGGCTCGCGCCCAGGTCGAGGCGGCGGCGCATACCACCCGAGTAGGTGCGCACAAGACGGTCGCCGGCGTCTGCGAGGCTCAGTCGTTCGAGGACTTCGGCGGCGGCGGTGCGCGCCTCGCTCCGGTCGAGCCCGAAGAGCCGGGCGACCATCCGAAGGTTCTCGGTGCCGGTCATGGCCGGCTCCACCGACGCGTACTGACCCGCGAGGCCGATGACCCGCCGGACGAGCTTGGGCTGGGCGCAGACATCGACCCCGGCGACACGGACCTCACCGCCGTCGGGACGCAACAGCGTCGCGACCGCGCTGATGAAGGTGGTCTTGCCGGCGCCGTTGGGCCCGAGCAGCGCGGTGACGTGGCCGGACTCGGCGACCAGGTCGAGGCCGTCGAGCGCGCGCACGTCGCCGAAGCTCTTGGTGACCTTG
>DATFXK010000121.1:0-7484 GCA_035316005.1 Acidimicrobiia bacterium
ATGCGGCACCAGGGATCATCAGCGGTGCCCTCCTCGGTGTCGCGCGCGTGGCGGGAGAGACCGCGCCGCTGCTGTTCACCATTGGCATCGTGAGCACACCGAACTGGAACGTCTTCAACGGGTCGAACACGGCGCTCCCGCAGCAGATCTACATCAACGCCAGCGTGTTCGGCGGTTTCGACGCCGCCAAGGACCGAGCCTGGGGTGCGGCACTGGCACTCATCCTGATCGTCTTCTTGTTCACGCTGATCGCACGCGTCATCTCGGCGATCTACGCCCGCCGATCGGCGGCGACCTGAGCCTTGGAGCAGGGGAATGACCGACACCGCGACCGCCACCACTAGATTCGGGCCGATGACGACCACACGCGACGACCCCATCGCCCGCGGCCCCAACGAGGTGCCGCCCCTCGAGCCGGCGCCGGAGGAGGAGCCGGAGCGCGCCCGGGAGATCGTCTTCGAGCTCGCCGGGGTCGAGGTGCGCTACAGCGGCGTGACCGCCGTCGAGGGTGTGAATCTCGACATCGCGGCCAACGAGATCACCGCCTTCATCGGGCCGTCGGGGTGCGGCAAGACGACGGTGCTCCGCTCGCTGAACCGCATGCACGACATCACACCCGGCGCCGAGGTCCTCGGGAAGGTCACCTACCACGGCGAGGATCTGTACGCAGCGAAGGTCGATGCCGCCGAGGTGCGCAGGCGCATCGGGATGGTGTTCCAGAAGCCGAACCCGTTCCCGAAGTCGGTGTACGACAACGTTGCCTACGGGCCGCGCATCAACGGCGTGAAGCGTTCGGAGGTGGAGGAGCGGGTCGAGAGGGCGCTGACCCAAGCCGCGCTCTGGGACGAGGTGCACGGCAAGCTGCGACGCAGCGCCCTGGCGCTCTCGGGCGGTCAGCAGCAGCGCTTGTGCATCGCGCGGTGCCTCGCCGTCCAGCCCGACGTGATCCTGATGGACGAGCCGTGCTCGGCGCTCGACCCGATCGCCACCGCTCGCATCGAGGACCTCATGGAGGAGCTCAAGAGCGAGTACACGATCGTCATCGTGACTCACAACATGCAGCAGGCGGCGCGGGTCTCCGATCGCACCGCGTTCTTCACCGCCGAGGTGGATGACGGTCACCGCCGCGGCCGGCTCATCGAGTACGACGTGACGGAGACGCTGTTCACGACGCCGTCCGACCCCCGCACCGAGGGGTACATCACCGGGAGGTTCGGCTGATCGTCACGATCGCCCTGACGGTCGTGATCGTCGCGCTCGTCGCGGCGCTGGGCTTCCTCGTGTTCACCATCCGCTCGTTGCGGCGTGAGGTACGCCGTGCGTCCGGCGAGCTCGACGAGCCCCTGGAGCGTCACCGTGGCGGCGTGCGGCCCGATGTCGAGCGCGAGTCCCTGGCGGGTGCGGTGGCGGCGTTCGAGGACGGCGTCGTCGTGGTCGACGCCCGCGGCAACGAGGTGATGCGCAACGCCGCCGGCGAGCGGTTCCACGGGGCCCGTCACGCCGACGCTCTCGTCGAGGACGCGATGCGCACTCTGCTCACGCCGGCACTCCGGGGGGAGCGGTCTGAGCGTGAGCTCCAGCTGTTCGGTCCGCCGCGCGAGGTGCTCCTGGTGCGCACCGCTCCGTTGTGGCGTCGCAATCGGGTGATCGGAGCGGTGGTGTTCGTACGCGACGTGTCGGAGCTGCGCCGGGTCGAGAGCGTGCGGCGCGATTTCGTCGCCAATGTGAGCCACGAGCTCAAGACGCCGATCGGCGCGTTGTCGCTGCTCGCCGAGACGATGGCCGCCGGTGACGACTCGCCGGTGAACACCCAGCTCGCCGACCGGGTGCAACGCGAAGCGGACCGGTTGGGGCGCATCGTCGACGACCTGCTCGACCTCAGCCTCATCGAGGCGCAGGAGCGTCCGACGCGCGAGCCGGTGCCGGTGCACCTCGTGTTGCACGAGGCGGCCGAGCGGGTTCGGGGTGCGGCCGACGCCGTCGGCATCCCATTGAGTGTGGCGCCGGTGGCCACTGACCTGGACGTGGCCGGAGACCGATCGCAGCTGGTGAGCGCGGTCACGAACCTGCTCGACAACGCGGTGAAGTACTCCGAGTCGGGCGAGCCGGTGGAGGTGGACGCGACGGTGGCGGACGCGAGCGTGTGCATCTCGGTGCGGGACCACGGGATCGGCATCCCGTCCCGCGACCTCGAGCGCATCTTCGAGCGCTTCTACCGGGTCGACCGGGCGCGCAGCCGGGCGACGGGCGGGACCGGTCTCGGCCTGTCGATCGTCCGGCACGTCGCGCAGGCGCACGGCGGCGCCGTCACCGTCGAGTCGGTCGAAGGGGAGGGTTCCACCTTCCGGCTGCGGGTGCCCCTACCCTCGAGCAAGAAGCTGTCGGAGGCTTCCTGATGGCGGAGACGGCGCCCCTCATCCTCGTGGTCGACGACGAGGAGTCGTACCGCGACGCGCTCACCGTCGCGCTCGAGCGGGAGGGCTTCGGGGTCGAGGTCGCCGCCGACGGCCAGGAGGCGATCGAGCAGTTCGACGCAACGAGCCCGTCGCTGATCCTCCTGGACGTGATGTTGCCGCGCATCTCGGGCGTCGACGTGTGCCGCGAGATCCGTACCCGTTCTCGCGTTCCCATCATCATGGTGACGGCCCGCAGCAACGAGATCGACGCCGTGGTGGGGCTCGAGGTCGGTGCCGACGACTACGTGTCCAAGCCGTTCCGGCTGCGCGAGCTCATCGCGCGCGTGCGGGCGGCGTTGCGCCGCAGCGCCGACGACGAGCCGGCGGCCATCACCAGTCGGGAGATCCTCGAGATCGGCGACGTTCGCCTCGACGCCGGGCGGCACGAGGTCTTCGTGCGCGGCGATCCCGTGCCGCTGCCGCTGAAGGAGTTCGAGCTGCTGGAGCTGCTCCTCGCGAACGCGGGCCGGGTGCTCACCCGCGACGTGCTCATCGACCGGATCTGGGGACCCAACTACTTCGGCGACACCAAGACCCTCGACGTGCACGTCAAGCGCCTGCGGGCCAAGGTCGAGGAGGATCCGTCCAACCCGACCCGCGTCGTCACCATCCGCGGCGTCGGCTACCGCTACGAGAAGCCAACCCGCGCCGCTACCGGCTGACCGCCTCCACCGTCGGGCGCCAATGGGCGAGGTGCGGGACGGCGCGGCCGGGGACCTTGGCGTCGTCGTCGGCCCGACGGAGGGTGAGGAGGTCGGCGAGCTCGGGAGCCGCCTCGAGGCGGGCGCGCTCCGTGTCGTCGAGCCGGCCGCCCTGGACCTCGAGGGTGCGGACGCTCGCCGGGCTCAGGCGCGACGCGTAGTCGGGGTCGACGGTCACGAGGTAGCGCTTGGCCTCGTCGTGGTGGCCGACGAGCCACGCCACCCGCTCGCCCAGCAGGTCGGCCACGGCCGCCGCGCCGGCGCGGGCGTGCGTGCGAGGGCGATCCGGCCACAGCACCGTGCCGACGTCGTGCACGAGCCCCGCCACCTGGAGCTCCCGATCGTCGGGCGCGACGTCGGCGAGGACGGCGGCGCACTGCAGCCCGTGCGCGAGCAGGTCGACGTCCTCGGCGTCGGTCGCACCGGCGCCGGCCTCGAGCGTCGCGAACAGCGCGTCGACGTCTCCGATCGACGCGATCGTCACGTGGCGGGAAGGAACGTGCCCCGCACGACCTGCCCGTCCTCGACGTCGAGGACCCACGTCGAGCCCTTCGGGAACCGCAGCTCGCTCGGCGCGGCGTCGTCGCCTGCGTCGAGGCGCACGTGCTGGCCGGCGAAGTGGTGCAGCAGGTCGCCGATCACGTCACCGTGCGTGCAGAGCGCCGTCGGCTTGTCCGAGACCTTGTCGAGCAGGCGGAGGGCTTCGCTGAGCGGCGCGCCCTCGGTCAGGCCGTCGGCCTCCTGGACGAGCAGCCCCCGGTCGCCGGCGAGCGGGGCGAGCGTCTCCCGGCAGCGGATGTACGGGCTACTGACCGTGCGTCCGATCGGCTCGTCGTGCAGCAGCTTTGCCAGCTCCTCCGCCTGGCGGCGTCCGGCCTTCGAGAGCGGGCGCTCCTCGTCGGGCCCCTCCCAGGCGCTCCGGCTGCCGGCCTTGGCGTGGCGAACGAGGTAGAGCTTCAGGGAAGGGCCTCCGCTTCGGCGATCAGCTTCCGGTCGTGCTCGTGGTCCAAGAGCTTGCCCGCGTCGCGGGCCGAGCACCAGCGCAACTCGTCGATCTCGTGGTTGGGCCGGAATCTCGGGGCCTTGCCGTCGACGGGCTCCATCAGCCAGTAGCGCACCTGCTTCACCCGGCCCTTGCGGTCCGGGTACCGGGTGGACGAGAGCTCGCCCAGGAGCTTGGCGCGCACGCCGGTCTCCTCCTCGACCTCCCGCCGCGCCGTCTCCTCGTCGGTCTCGCCCGGGTCGAGCTTGCCCTTGGGGAGGCTCCAGTCGTCGTAGCGCGGGCGGTGCACGAGCGCGTACTCGGTACGCCCGTTCTTCGTGCGGCGGCGCACGACGCCGCCCGCCGCCCGCACCACCGGCCCCGGCTCGTCGGGGCGGGGCCGGGACCGCAGTCGCCACAGCTTCAGAGCCACTGCCGGAGCTTCTTCTTGCTCGCCGCCTGCCACACCTCGCCCCAGGCCTTCCGCGTGCGGTCGATCTCGAGCCGCTCGAGACTGGCCAGCTGGCCGGCCACGAAGACCTCCCGGCCGATCGCCGCCGACGCCACCTCGCGCAGCCACGCCTCGGCGACGACGGCGTCCTGATGCTCGCCCAGGACGTCCTGGAGATCGGCGATCGCCTTCGCGAACGCGCGCGCCCGCTTCCCGATCGCGGGCGCGACGGCCTCGGCCGCGTAGCGGCACCGCTTGGCCTCGATCCGCACCTCGTGGAGCTGCGCGTCGGGCGGGTCTTCGGGCAGCTCGTCGACGGTGGCGCGCAGCCGCCCCCACGGCTCGCGCACGAGCGGCGGGAGGAGGTCGGTGGCGGGAGCATCGGCGTCGGGCAACAGGGCCGGCTCCTGGGCCGCTTCGACCAGACGGTCGAGGAGCTCGGCGTACCGGGCGCTCTCGAGCGCGTCGCGCAGCTCGGCGCGCGCTTCGTCCCAGCGCTGGAGCAGCCGCTGGACGATCTTCTTGGCGGGCGCCTGGTCGGCGGGGGGGAGTCGCTCGGCATGGGCGCGCAGCCGGTCGAGGAGCACCTCCGTGTCGCGCACGGCGCCGAGCTCGTGGGCGATGCCCTTCAGGTCACGCCGCAGCGATTGCGCCCAGTCCGCGTCGAGCAGGTCGCGGAAGGTGCGGAGGTCCGAGCGCAGGCGGCGGGTGGCGACGCGGGCCTGGTGCACGTCCTCGGGGTCGTCGCCGAGACGAACCCCGGGATCGTGCGCGACCAGACGCGCGACGGACGCGGCCAGCGCGTTGCGGATCACGTCGGCGGCCGGGGGCGACGGGCCGAGGCGGTGCACGGCGGCGACGTCGGGCGGCTCCAGGGCGCGCCAGCCGAGCGCCCGCACGATCTGCGGGCTCGGGTCGGGCGGGCCAGCGCCGGCGGCCCGCAGCCGGGTGTGGAGCGCGTCCACCAGCCCCTCGGGGGCGGCGTCGTCGACCTCGAGCTCGACCTCCCGGAACCGGGCCGCGACGCGCCCCCCGGCGAGCACGGTCACCTCGTCGTCCAGCACCTGACCCAGCGTCTTGCCCGACCGGTCGTGCAGCTCGACGGGACGGCGGCGAGTCCGAAGCCGCGCGACCGGCCCGACCTTCGACGTGCGGACGAGCGCCCGCACGAGCTCCAGTGCCGCCGCCGGTGGGTTGCCGGCCTCGCCGTCGAAGCGGTGCTCGTGCTTCGGGCGCCCGGGGTCGTCGGCACCCCCTCGTCCGAGCGTGACCACCCAGCCGTCGTCGCCGCGGTAGAGGAGCGTCGCGCCGGCCCGGGCGAGGCGCAGGTCGGGCGTGTCGTGATACGTCAGCTCGACGACAGCCGGTTCGCCCTCGACGGCATCGATCCCGTCGACGAGCCGACCGAGCGGGGGGAGCTGGAACCCGGGGGGCGAGGAGAGGGACTGACGCGAGCTCACGCCCGCGGCTCGAGGGCGCGGGCGCGCTGCACCGCCAGCTCCTTGAGCTGGCGGTGGGTGTTGACACCGGCGGTGCGGGGCACCGTGCGCCAAGCGCCGTCGCGGTCGAGCTCCCACGCCAGCGTGTCGTCGGCCAGGTCGATCGTGAGGATCTCGTCGAGGCGGTCGCGCATCGCCGGCGCGGTGACGGGCACCAGCGCCTCGACGCGCCGGTCGAGGTTCCGCGGCATGAGGTCGGCCGACCCGATGAGGTACTCGGCCGAGTCCGGCTCCGCGCCGAAGCGGTAGATGCGCGAGTGCTCCAGGAACTGCCCGACGATCGAACGGACGCGGATCGTCTCCGACAACCCCGGTACGCCGGCGCGCAAGCAGCAGATCCCGCGCACGACGAGGTCGATCGGGGTGCCCGCCTGCGACGCGGTGTACAACGCGTCGATCAGCTCGGGGTCGACGAGGCTGTTCATCTTCAACGTGATCCGCCCGTCGGGCCCGAGCTCGGCCTGACGCTCGATGCGCTTCAAGAGCTCGGGCCGGATCGTCACCGGCGCGACGAGCAGCTTCCGGTAGTGACCCTGGCGGCTGTAGCCGGTGAGGTAGTTGAACAGCTCGGTCAGGTCGGCGCCGAGATCGGGGTCGGCGGACAGCAGGCCGAGGTCCTCGTAGGTCATCGCCGTCTTCGGGTTGTAGTTGCCGGTGCCGACGTGGCAGTACCGGCGGATGCCGTCGGGCTCCTGGCGCACCACGAGCAGGATCTTGGCGTGCGTCTTCAGACCGACGAGCCCGTACACGACGTGGATGCCCGCCTCCTCGAAAAGTTGCGCCCGTTCGATGTTGGCCTGCTCGTCGAAGCGCGCTTTGAGCTCGACGAGCGCGACGACCTGCTTGTCCTGCTCGGCGGCGTGGATCAGTGAACGCACGAGCGCGCTGTCGCTGCCGGCGGTGCGGTACAGCGTCTGCTTGATCGCGAGCACGTTCGGGTCGCGCGACGCCTGCTCGACGAAGGCCTCGATCGACGTCCCGAACGAGTCGTACGGATGGTGCACGAGCACGTCGCCCTGCTGGAGGACCCGGAACATGTCGGGCGGGGCGTCGGTGCGGGCGAGGACGGGCTGGGTCTGCGGATTCCACGGCTCTTCCTTGAGCTCGGGCCGGTCGAGCCCGTACAGCCCCCATAGCCCGCTCAGGCCCAGCGGCCCGTCGACGACGTACACGTCGGAGTCCGTCAGGTCGAGCTCACGGCACAGCAGCTCCAGCACCTCGTCGCTCATCGTGGGCCCGACCTCGAGGCGCACCACGCGGCCGAACTTGGTCCGGCGGCGCAGGATCAGCTCCATCGCCTCCAACAGGTCCTCGGCGTCGTCCGAGAGCTCGAAATCGGCGTCGCGGGTGACCCGGAACGGATGGGTGGCGACCATCTCCATGCCCGGGAAGAGG
>DATFXK010000122.1:0-3387 GCA_035316005.1 Acidimicrobiia bacterium
GCCCATGGTGGCCGACGGCTCGGGAGAGTAGAGATGCCCGGGATACAAGACGGTGTCGTCGGGCACGGCGGCCAGCCGCTGCGTGATGCTCTCGTACATCGCCTCGGCGTCGCCGCCGGGGAGGTCGGTGCGGCCGCAGCCTTCGAGGAACAGGGTGTCGCCGGCGACGAGTCGCCCGTCGACGAGGAAGCACTGGCTCCCCGGGGTGTGGCCCGGCGTGTGGACGAGCCGGACGGGGATTTCGCCGATGCGGACCTCGTCGCCGCTGTCGTGGAGGACGAGGTCGGAGTCCGACGCCCCTGTCACGCGTCGCACCCACGGGGCCTCGGTCCGCTGCACGTGGAGCGGCGCGTCGACGTCGTCCAGGGTGAGCAGCTCACGCGCGCCCTCGATGCGGTAGCCCATGAGGTCACCGCCGACGTGGTCGGGGTGGTAGTGCGTCACGAGCGCACCCGTGATCCGCATCCCGTCGGCGCCCGCGATCTCGACGAGCTCGCGCACGCCGTACGCCGGGTCGACTGCCATGCTCTCGCCCGTGTCGCGATCGCCGATCAGGTACGCGAAGTTGACCATCTGCCGGGCGATGGGATCGTCGCGGGCGAAGTCGCGCCCCGCGAGCAACTGCCGGAAGTACAAGCGTTCGGGCACGAACGGACACTATCCGGGATGGCTAACCTCACCGCATGACAGCGACGGGCAACGGCGACCTCCGAACCGTCCACCGGACCTGCCCGTTGTGCGAGGCCACATGCGGCCTGGAGCTCCGCCTCGAGGGTCGCGACATCACACTCGTGCGCGGCGATCGCGACGACGTGTTCAGCCACGGCTACCTGTGCCCGAAGGGCACCGCGCTCAAGCAGCTCGAAGCCGATCCCGACCGCCTGCGCCGGCCGCAGGTGCGGCGGGGCGACGCGTGGAGCGACGTGTCGTGGGACGACGCGTTCGCCGAGATCGAGCGGGGCCTGACCCCGATCCTCGAGCGGCACGGCCGCGACGCCGTCGCGATGTACATCGGCAACCCGAACGTCCACAACCTCGCCGGCCAGCTCTACAACCGGGTGCTGATCCAGGCGCTGGGCAGCGCGAACCTCTACTCGGCGAGCACCGTCGACCAGATGCCCAAGCAGGTGTCTGCCGGCCTCATGTTCGGGACGGGGTTGAGCATCCCGATCCCGGACATCGACCGCACCGACCATCTCCTCATGCTCGGCGCCAACCCGTTCGCCTCGAACGGGAGCCTCATGACCGCGCCCGACTACCCCGGGCGCATCCGGGAGCTCCGGGCCCGGGGCGGGAAGCTCGTCGTCGTCGATCCCCGCCGCTCGAAGACCGCCGAGGAGGCCGACGAGCACCTGTTCATCCAACCCGGCACCGACGCGCACCTGCTCTTCGGGATCGTGCACACGCTGTTCGCGGAGCAGTTGGTGTCGACGGGCGACGTCGGCGCTTACGTCGTCGGAGTCGACCAGGTCGAGGCGCTGGCCCGGGACTTCGCGCCTGAGGTCGTGGCACCGCTCTGTGGCATCGACGGCGACACGATCCGCCGTACCGCACGTGAGCTCGCCGCCGCCGACCGCGCCGCCGTGTACGCGCGCATCGGCACCTGCACGCAGGAGTTCGGCACACTCGCGAGCTGGCTCGTCGACGTCGCCAACTGCCTGACCGGAAACCTCGACCGCGCCGGCGGCGTGATGTTCACGAAGCCGGCCACGGGCAGCGCGAACACGGGTGGTACCCCCGGTGTCGGGCGCGGGGTCCGGTTCGGTCGGCGTCACACCCGCGTGCGCGGGTTGCCCGAGCTCTTCGGCGAGCTGCCCGTCGTCTGCCTCGCCGAGGAGATCGACACGCCGGGCGACGGTCAGGTGCGGGGGATGATCACCGTCGCCGGCAACCCGGTGCTCTCGACCCCGGACGCCGGTCGTCTCGACCGCGCCCTCTCGTCACTCGAGTTCATGGTGAGCGTCGACATCTACCGGAACGAGACGACGCGCCACGCCAATGTGATCCTTCCGCCCGAGGGCGCGCTCGCTCGCGGGCACTACGACCTCGCGTTCTACCAACTGTCGATTCGCAACGTCGCGAACTACTCGCCAGCCGTCGTCGACCTCGAGCCGAGCGAGATGGCCGAGGCGGAGATCCTGCTGCGGCTCGCCAACATCGTCGCCGGCCAGGGCGCGTCGGCCGACCCCGCCGCGCTCGACGACGCCGTCGTCGCCGGGTTGGTGCAGAAAGCTGTGCAGCGGACGGGCTCCAACGTCGAGGGTCGCGACCCCGACGAGCTCCTCGGGGCGCTCTCGTCGCGCCGGGGCCCCGAGCGCATTCTCGACCTGATGCTGCGGACGGGCCCGTACGGCGACGGGTTCGGCGCCGATCCGTCAGGCCTGTCGCTGGCGGTCCTCGAGGCGGCGCCGCACGGCGTCGACCTCGGCCCCTTGCAGCCGCGCGTCCCCGAGGTGCTGCGCACGCCCAGCGGGAAGATCGAGCTGGCGCCCGAGCCCGTGGTCGACGACGTGGCGCGCCTGCGCGCGTCACTCTCTCGAGGCCGGAACGGCTACCTGGTGCTCGTCGGGCGGCGGGACCTGCGCTCGAACAACTCGTGGATGCACAACCTCGACGTGCTCGTGAAGGGGAAGGAGCGCTGCACGCTGCAGGTCCATCCCGAGGACGCGGCGCGCCTGGGACTGGTGAGCGGCGGCACCGCATGCGTGCGGTCGCGCCGGGGCGAGGTCGCGGTGACCGTCGAGGTGACCGACGGGATCATGCCGGGCGTCGTGAGCATCCCGCACGGGTGGGGTCACGGCGTGGATGGCGCCGGCCTGTCGGTCGCGGCGGGGCGGCCCGGCGTCAACAGCAACCTCCTGGCCGACGGCGACCTGTTCGACCCCCTCTCGGGGAACGCCGTCCTCAACGGCATCCCGGTGAAGGTGGAGCCGATGCCGGCCCCCGCACCCGCCTGACCAGGTTTTCCTCCGCCCGGGCGGGGGAATCCTCCGTTCCGGACCAGCGGCGGAGGAGGCCCAAGGTGAGCAGTCGCGTCCACATCGAGGATCCCGACGAGCGGCGGGCATCGATCGAGGGGAGGGGCGACCGGCTCGAGCTGGCCCGTGAAGCGGGGTGGGGCCCGGTGTCGTGGTGGAGCGTCGCCGCGGGTGTGCTCACCGTGATCGGCGTCATCGCGGTGTGCGCCGGCGCGATCGCCGCCGTACTCCATGCCCTGAACCTCACGACGGACACGCTGACCGACACCGAGTGGACGCGTGCCGGATTCGGAGTGGGTGTGTTGTCGGCGGTCGCGTTCTTCGGCTGCTTCGCCCTCGGGGGGTACACGGCCGGGCGGATGTCGCGACGCGCGGGGATGCGTCACGGCCTTCTCGTCTTCGTCTTCGG
>DATFXK010000123.1:0-8958 GCA_035316005.1 Acidimicrobiia bacterium
GGCCCCGACGACGGCCGCGACCGCCTGGCCGAGCTCGCCGGCTTCCAAGTCGTCGAGGACGACAGCACCGGCGAGATCGAGCTCGTCCGCGCGCCCGACGCGGGCTAGCCGCCACCGTGACCGCGCCGCCGCGTTCGGGCCAGCCCGTTGCGCCCGAGCGGGCGAAGGAAACGCCGCCGACCGGGCTCACCGCCGCCGAGGTCGGCGAGCGCGTCGCGCGGGGCGAGACGAACGCCAGCACCGAGCGCAGCAGCCGCACGTTCGGCGAGATCCTGCGGGCGAACATCTTCACGCGCTTCAACGCGATTCTCGGCGTGCTGCTCGTCGTGATCCTTGCCGTCGGGCATCCCCAGGACGCCCTGTTCGGCATCGTCCTCTTCTTGAATGCGTTCATCGGGATCTTCCAGGAGATGCGCGCCAAGCGCACGCTCGACAAGCTCGCGGTGCTCAGCGCGCCGCGCGTGCGGGTGGTGCGCGACGGCGCGAGAGCCGAGGTCGAGGTGGACGACGTCGTGCTCGACGACCTCGTCGAGCTCCGTTCCGGCGACCAGATCGCGGCGGACGGCATCGTGCGGGCGACGACGGCGCTCCAGGTGGACGAGTCGCTGCTGACGGGCGAATCGGACCCCGTCGACAAGAAGGCCGGCGACCAGGTGCTGTCGGGCAGCTTCGTGGTCGCGGGATCGGGCCGGTTCCAGGCGACGGCGGTGGGCGACGACGCCTACGCCCGCAAGCTCGCCACCGAGGCCCGGCGCTTCGCGCTCGCACGCTCCGAGCTCATGGACGGCATCAACCGGATCCTGCGCTACGTCACCTGGGCGATCTTCCCGACCGGGGCGCTGCTCGTCGTCAGCCAGTACTACGCCGTGAGCGAGTGGACCGACGCCGTGAGCGGCGCGGTGGCGGGCGTCGTCGGGATGGTGCCGCAGGGTCTCGTGCTGCTCACCAGCGTCGCCTTCGGCGTCGCCGCCGTGACGCTCGCACGGCGCCAGGTGCTCGTCCAGGAGCTGCCCGCGGTCGAGGGCCTCGCCCGGGTCGACGTCGTCTGCTTCGACAAGACGGGCACGCTCACCGACGGGAACATCGTGTTCGATCGCGTCGAGCGGCTCGACGACCGGGCCCCGGTCGAGGATGCGCTCGGCGCGCTGGCCGCCGAGGAGGATCGCAACGCGACCTTGAACGCCATCGCGGCCGCCTTCCCCGCCGCCGACGGCTGGCAGCGCACCGGCTTCGTGCCGTTCTCGTCGGCGCGCAAGTGGAGCGCGGCGACGTTCGGCGACCACGGCACGTGGGTGCTCGGCGCGCCCGAGCTGGTGTGGGCCGGCCGGGACGGCGACGTGTCGACGAAGGCGGAGCGTCTCGCCGCCACCGGCCAGCGTGTCCTGCTGCTGGCCCGGACCGACGCGCCGCTCGACGGGGAGGCGCTGCCGGATGCGCTGGATGCCGTCGCCCTCGTGCTGTTCGAGGAGCAGGTCCGGCCGGACGCCGCCGATGCGCTGGCGTACTTCGCCCAGCAGGGCGTGGAGCTGAAGGTGATCTCGGGCGACAGTCCGCAGACCGTCGGTGCCGTCGCCGCCCGCGTCGGCATGCCGCACGCCGACCAGCCGTTCGACGCCCGCGAGCTGCCGGAGGATCTCGACGCGCTCGGCGACACGCTCGAGGAGCGATCGGTGTTCGGCCGCGTCACACCGCACCAGAAGCAGGACATGGTGCGGGCGTTGCAAGGACGCGGGCACACGGTGGCCATGACCGGCGACGGCGTCAACGACGCGCTGGCGTTGAAGCTCGCCGACATCGGCGTGGCCATGGGCTCGGGCGCCCCCGCCACCCGCGCCGTCGCTCAGCTCGTGCTCCTCGACGGCAAGTTCTCCACGATGCCCGGCGTCGTGGCCGAGGGGCGGCGCGTGACCGCGAACATCGAGCGGGTGGCGAACCTGTTCGTCACCAAGACGGTGTGGGCGACGCTGCTCGCCGTCGCGGTGAGCCTCGCGTTCTGGCCGTACCCGTTCCTGCCCCGTCACCTCACGATCATCGACACGCTCACCATCGGCATCCCGTCGTTCTTCCTCGCGCTGGCGCCGAACACCCGGCGGTACGTGCCCGGCTTCGTCGACCGTGTGTTGCGGTTCACGATTCCCGCCGGGATCGTCGCCGCGGTGGCGGCGTTCGCGGCCTTCGCGGTCGCCCGCTTCGACGATCTTCCACTCACGCAGCAACGCACGGCGGCCACGATCGTCATGCTCATGGTGAGCTTGACCGTGTTGGTGATCCTCGCCCAGCCGTTGACGTCGCGCCGGGTCCTGCTCGTCGTGCTGATGATCGCCGGGTTCGTGCTGCTGTTCCCGATCGAATACGTGCGGGAGTTCTACGGCCTGCGCCTGCCGCGCGACGTCCTCGTCGAGACCCTGCTGATCGGCTCGCTCGGGGTCGTGGTGCTGGCGGGGGGCTGGGAGCTGTCCCGCCGTCTCGGGCGCGGCCCGGCCGCGGCGGTGCAAGCGGGCTCGGTCACAACCAGTCGCGCCGCTTGAACCACGTGTACAGCACGATCGTGAGCACGAGCATCGAGCCGATCGCGAGCGGGTAGCCGAACGACCAGCCGAGCTCGGGCATGCTCTTGAAGTTCATGCCGTAGATGCCGGCGATGAGCGTCGAGCCGAGCAGGATCGCGCCCCACGAGGTCATGCGCTTCATCACCTGGTTCATGCGGTTCGAGACCACGGCGAGGTCGGCCTCGAGCAGCCCGGTGAGCAGGTCGCGCTGGCTCTCGATCCAGTCCGTGACCCGCAGCACGTGGTCGTACACGTCCTGGAGGTGCACGATCGCCGCCTCGCCGAGGCACTCGGCCTCGCGCCGCAACATCGCCGCCAGGACCTCCCGCAGCGGCGCGACCGCGCGCCGGAACTGGACCATGCTCCGGCGCAGGTCGAAGACCTCCCGGGGGATGTCGTCGCCGCGGGTCGTCGAGAAGACGATCTCCTCGACCTCGTCGAGGCGGTCGTCGAAGCGCTCGTTCACCTCGAAGTAGCGGTCGACGATCACGTCGAGGAACGCCCACACGAGGAACCCTTCGTCCTTGTCGTTCTCGGAGGTGCGCTCCAGCTCGAAGCGCCGCGTCACCGTCTCCACCCCGAATGGCGTGGGGTACTCGGCCGAGTCGCTCGGCTGGCGGACCGACAGCAGCCAGCCGTCTCCGAAGACGATGTCGATCTCGCGGGTCACGAGCCGGTCGGAGGCGTCGAGCCGGCAGTCGTGCACCGCGACGTGGAAGTGATCGCGGTAGCGCTCGAGCTTGGTGCGCTGGCCGCCATGGTGCAGGTCCTCGGCGGCGATGTGACTGATCTGGAGCTCGGTCGTCAGCGAGTCGAGCTCCTGGGGCGCCGGCTCCACGCAGTCGACCCAGACGAGCCCCAGCTTCGGATCGATCGCCTCGTCGAGCCTGTCGAGCGGCACGTCCTCGTGCCCCTCGACGCCGTCGCGAAGAAACCAGGCCCGAATCACCGGGCCAGCGTAGAGGCCGGTTCGCGGCCGGCCACGGAACCTGACCGTCCGGTCAAGACGTCGGTACGATGCCCGCATGGCAGTCGATGCGCCCGCGATGACGTCCGAGGACCTGCGCGAGCAGACGCTCGCGTGGCTGCGCGAGAACCTGCCCCCGGGTTGGACGGAGGCCGTCGACGCCGGCGACGACGAGAAGGTCGCCGCGTTGCGCCGCGACCTCGACTACGCCGAGTGGTGTGTCCGCTTGGGTGAAGCCGGCTACGCCACGCCGACGTGGCCCAAGGAGTACGGCGCCGGCCTGTCGCTGGCGCCCGGGCAGGCGAAGGTCGTCAACGAGGTGCTCGGCCGCTATCGCGTGCCACGACCCTTCAACATCATCGGCATCGGGATGGGCGGGCCGACGATCATCGCCTGCGGCTCCGACGAGCAGAAGCAGCGACTGCTGCGACCGCTGGCCACCAACCAGGAGATCTGGTGCCAGTTGTTCAGCGAGCCCGGCGCCGGGTCCGACGTCGCCGGCTTGTCGACGCGCGCGGTCCGCGACGGTGACGAGTGGGTCGTGAACGGTCAGAAGGTGTGGACGAGCCTCGCCCACCTGTCGAAATGGGGGATGCTGCTGGCGCGCACGAACCCCGACGTGCCGAAGCACCGGGGCTTGTCGTACTTCGTCGTCGACATGCAGGCGCCGGGCGTCACCGTACGGCCACTGGTGCAGATCACCGGCGACGCCGAGTTCAACGAGGTGTTCTTCGACGACGTGCGCATCCCCGACTCGATGCGGGTCGGGCCCGAAGGCGACGGGTGGCGCGTGGCGATCACGACGCTCATGAACGAGCGCGTCTCGCTGTCCGGCGCCGGCTCGGTCAGCGGCGACACGGTCGGGGGGAGCCCGTTCTCCCGCCTGCTCGAGCGCCATCGCGGGGCGACCGACCCGATCGTCCGCCAGCGCCTCTCGCAGGCGTACATCGAGAGCCGACTCATCCGTCTGAACAACGAGCGGGCGGCCGCGAAGCGCAAGAGCGGGGGCGAGGTCGGCCCGGAGGGCTCGATCACCAAGCTCATGTCGGCCGAGTTCAACCAGCGGCTCCAGGACCTGGCGATCGACCTCGAAGGCATCTCCGGGGTGGCCTGGGAGGGCGAGCACGCCGAGCGCGGCCAGCGCAGCCGTCCCACGTGGCTCGCCGACGGAACCGACCACGGCGCGCTGGCCCGCGGCTTCCTGCGCGCCCAGGCCAACACGATCGAGGGCGGAACGTCCGACATCATGCGGAACATCCTGGGCGAGCGGGTCCTCGGCCTGCCCAAGGACCCGGACGTCTCGCGTGACGTGGCGTGGAAGGACGTCCTCCGCTCCACCTAGACGGCGACGGTCGCCGTGGGGGGCTGCGATGAACCGTCGGTTGCGGTCGTTCCTGCGCCGTCGGGGCGCGACACCGGACGAGCTCGAACGGGCCGAGCGTGAGCAGCGGTTGTCGCTGCTCACGTTCGACCGGATGCTCATGCCCGGGCCGGCCCGGTACACCTTCGGTGAAGCGTGCCGGCGCGCGAGCTTCGACGAGCGCATCGCCAAGCGCCTGTGGCGGGCGCTCGGCTTCCCGGATCCGCCGGAGGACGCGCGGCTGTTCCGCGACGAGGACGTCGAGGCGATCATCACGCTGCGAAGGCTCATCGAGAGCACGACGGTCCCCCGCGGCGAGGACTACGCGGAGCTGGTGCAGAACGTCCGGGTCATCGGCGGCGCGCTCGCCCGCATCGCCGAGGTGCAGAGCGACTCGATGGTCGAGGCGATCCGCTCCGAGCTCGCCGCCGGCCGGTCGGACGAGGAGATCGCCGCCGATCTGCCGGACCGCCTCGATTGGAACCGGTTGTCGCGTCTCCTCGACTACGCGCTGCGGCTGCAGCTACGCACCACGGCGCGCCGGAAGCTCGCGACCGCCGATCCGAACACGCTCGGCACCGAGATCTTCGCCGTGGGCTTCGTCGATCTCGTCGGGTACACCGCGTTGAGCCAGGAGCTCGATCAGGACGACCTCGCCATGCTTGTCAGCCGGTTCGAGGAGCTCGCGTACGACACCGTGGCGCAGCACGCGGGGCGGGTCGTGAAGACGATCGGCGACGAGGTCATGTTCGTGGCGCCCGTCGCCGCCGACGCCGCCCGGATCGCGCTGCGGCTGACCGAGCGGTCCGAGGACGACCAGCTGCCCGACGCCCGCGCCGGCTTGTCGGCGGGATCGGTGATCGCGCAGGAAGGCGACTACTACGGCCCCGTCGTCAATCTCGCGAGCCGGCTCGTGGAGCTCGCCCGCCCGGGCAGTGTGCTCGCGTCGAGCGACTTCCGCGACGCGTTGGGCGACGACCCCGCCTTCCAGTGGCAACGCCTCCGCAGCCGCCGCGTCCGTGACATCGGGCGGGTCGAGGTCTGGTTGCTCGAGCGGGCCGAGCAGACGGTCGCCGAGGCGTAGCCCGGCCGCCGGTACGACGGCGGCCGTAGACTCGTCTGCGCATGGACGCCACCCCCCGCGACCACGCCGGCAACCCGCTGTGCCTGCTCAGCGTGCACGCACACCCCGACGACGAGGCCTCGAAGGGCGCGGGGACCGTAGCGAAGTACACCGACGAGGGCATCCGCTGCGTGCTGGTCTGCTGCACCGGCGGCGAGGCGGGGGACATCCTGAACCCGGGCGCCGACACCCCGGAGGTGCGGGACAACCTGCCCGAGGTGCGCATGGCCGAGCTGCGCGCCAGCGTCGAGGCGATCGGTTACTCGTCCCTGCATCTGCTCGGGTACCACGACTCGGGCATGCCCGACACCGAGACGAACGCCCGCCCCGACAACTTCGCCAACGCGCCGCTCGACGAGGCGGTGGGTCGCCTCGTCGCGGTCATCCGCGAGGAACGACCGCAGGTCATCGTCACCTACGCCGACGACCGGGAGTTCTATCCGCACCCCGACCACATCCGCGTGCACGAGATCTCGGGCCCCGCCTTCGACGCCGCCGCCGATCCCGACCGCTACCCCGGGACGGGCGAGCCGTGGCAGGCGTCGAAGCTCTACTACATGGGTTGGTCGAAGCGCCGCGTGCTCGCGCTGCATGACGCGTACGTTCGCCACGGCCACGAGAGCCCGTTCGAGCGCTGGTTCGAGGCCGGCTTCCCCGATCACGACGACCGGTTCACGACCCACGTCGACGTCGGCGAGTACCTCGACCGGCGCCGCGCCGCGCTGCTCGCCCACCGCACGCAAGTCGACCCGGACGGGTTCTGGATGAAGCTGCCCGACGAGGTCGTCCGCGACACGTTCCCGTGGGAGGAGTACGTGCTGGCGCGCTCGCTCGTCGCCGGCGGCGTGCCCGCGGGCGAGCCGGCCGAGCCGGAGACCGACCTGTTCGCCGGAGTCCGTGGCGGCGTCGGGACGGAGCGCCTGTCCTCCGACCGGGGCCGCGCATAGCCACGAGCCGATTCGGGTACAACACCGGCTCACGTCCGGCTCCGAGGAGGCGCCATGCTCCAGGTCACCGAGAGCGCAGCGGCCACGCTGGCCGACACCCGATCACGAATCGGGATCCCAGATCACTTCGGCTTGCGCATCTACCGCGGCCAGACCGACGGCAGGTCCGCCTTTGCCTTCGACTTCGTCGAGGATCCCCAGGACGGCGACGAGGTCGGCGAGACGGAGCAGACTCGCTACTTCGTGGCGCCGGAGGTTGCAACGCCGCTCGCGGAAGCCGTGCTCGACGCGGAGCCGACTGACGACGGGCCCCAACTCACGCTCAAGCGCCAGGAGTGATCGTCGGTGCCGGGTGACGCCGCGCGTCCTGCGCGGATAGCCTGACGCCGAGCAGCAAGAGCGGAATGGGGTGGCTCCGGAACACCGTGGGACGCCGAACACGGCTGATCGTCAAGATCTCGGCAACTGCAGTTGTCATCGCGTCCGTCGTGGCCGCCCGACTCCTCACTGACAACGACGCCGCGCGTTTCGGAATCGGTCAAGCCGCCCTGTTCCTCGCGTTCGGAGTCTCGTCGATCGTCTTGTTCGCGGTCGTTGTCACCGACTTCGACCGGTGGACCGAGACGCTTCCACCTGTGCCCAAAGGCGTGGTGCGACGGTCCGTCGGCCGCGCGGCGATACGAGTTCGTCGCGTCGGTGCAGGGGCACTGGCGGTCGTCGGGGCTCCGATGACCTGGTTCTGGTCGAGAGTCGGCGCGGCGCTGGGCTTCGTGATCGCGTGTTCGACGCGTGGGCTGACGCAGTTCTGGTTGTGGGTGGTGCGCGCCGTAGGAGCGGTGCTCGCGATCGTCGGTCACGGTCTCACGGTGTTCTGGTCGTGGATCGCACGCCGCGGCGCGTGGGCGCTCGCGCGCTCGGGCGCGGGCATCACCGCGGCGTGGGTGTGGGCGCTGCGCGGTGGTGTGCGCGCGCTGGTCATCCACCGCACCGTGATGCACCGGTTGTGGATGTCGGTCGGTCACGGGTCGGCGTGGACTGCGGTTCGCACGGGCCGGGGTCTGACGGTGGCGTGGGCATGGGCGGTGCGCAGCAGCGAGCGAGGGCTCGTGCGGTACCGCGCCGCGATGCAGTGGCTCTGGTCGACGCTGGGCCGCGCGGCCCGGTGGGCGGCGAGCCGCACCGGGGTCGTCCTCAGGGTGGTGTGGACGGTCGTGGCCCGCGTCCTGGCCTGGACGTTCCGGCTCTGCCGGGCCGGCCTCAGGCGTGCGTGGCTGGCCGTTGCCGGTCGCGGCGACGAGCCGAGGCCCAAGCCGATTCGCCGGTGGTACACGGCGACCGTCGACGCCGCCTTCGGGGTCCCGCCCGAAGGGACGAGCGTCGACGTGTTCGGAGGCCGCGTCGCGCCGCCGGGCCACCAGGGCCGCGACGGCCGCGAGGGCGAGACAGTGGGCGCGCCAGCGGCGCGCAGGTCCCACGGCAATGACGACGAAGCGGTTCTATGATCCGCGCACCAGGACCAGAAGGGGGACCGCGCGATGCCCAAGTACCTCACCCAGGAGTGGCTCGACGAGGCGACGAAGCTGGCCGAGGGCCAGCCCGAGCGCCCGGGGGCGTCGGCCCGGATGCAGTACGTCGTCACCGGCGGCCCCGACGGTGACGTCAAGTACTACTGGGTCCTCGAGAACGGCAAGCTCCAGGAGAACAAGATCGGTGAGATCGCCGACGCCGACTTCACGCTCACGCTGACCTACGACGACTCGGTGAAGGTCCAGAAGGGCGAGCTCGACGCCAACGCCGCCTTCATGCAGGGCCGGATGAAGGTGACGGGCAACATGGGCAAGCTGATGCAGCTCATGCCGCTCACCAACTCGCCCGAGTACAAGGAGCTGCAGGAGCAGATCCGCGAGGTCACCGAGTACTGATCCGCGGTAGCCGGATCAAAGCGACAGCCTGGCGTTGCGGAACACGCGGCTAACGGTCGCGCCCGCCTTGGAGTAGAACCCGATCGGCCC
>DATFXK010000124.1:0-12701 GCA_035316005.1 Acidimicrobiia bacterium
GTGCTCCTCGGTCCGAACGGCGCCGGCAAGACGACGGTTCTGCGTGTGATCGCGGGATTGATCCCGCTCGACTCGGGACACGTGGTGCTCGACGGGGAGGTGCTCGACGATCCGCGCACCGGAGTATGGACGCCACCGGAGCGCCGGTCGGTCGGCTACGTGTTCCAGGACCATGCGCTGTTCCCGCACCTCAGCGCGCTCGAGAACGTCGCGTTCGGGTTACGGGCACGTGGCATCCGGCGACCCGACGCTCGCGGGCGCGCGCAGGCGTGGCTCGAGCGCGTCGGCGTGGCCCCGCACGCAACGGCGCGGCCGCGAGCGCTGAGTGGAGGTCAGGCCCAGCGGGTGGCTCTCGCCCGGGCGTTGGCACCCGAGCCCCGCGTCCTGCTCCTCGACGAGCCGCTCGCCGCGCTCGACGCCACCGCCCGCGTCGACACGCGGCGTGAGCTGCGCCGCCACCTCGACGGCCATGACGGCGTCCGAGTGGTCGTCACCCACGACCCCGTCGACGCGATGACGCTCGGTGATCATGTCGTCGTCATCGAGGAGGGACGCATGGTGCAGTCGGGACCGCTCCCCGAGTTGCGCGAACGACCGCGATCCCGCTACGTCGCCGATCTCGTCGGCGTGAATCTCTACCGTGGCTCCGCCGACGGCCGCGGCACGATCCGCATCCCGGACCACGGTGAGCTCGTCGCCGCCGCTGAGGACGCCGGCGATGTGTTCGCGGTCGTGCCGCCGCGCGCGGTCGCGCTGCACCGGCGCGAGCCCGAGGGCACGCCCCGCAACGTCCTGGCCGGCACGGTCGAGCACCTCGACGTCGAGGGCGATCGGGTGCGGGTGATCGTCGCGGGGCCGGTGCCGGTGACCGCGGAGGTGACGCCGGCGGCGGTCGACGAACTCGAGCTCACGCCGGGCACGCCGGTGTGGGCGTCGATCAAGGCGACGGAGATCACTGTGTACCCGGCGTAGACGCGCTCCCCTGCTTGGGCTCGCGGTTCACGAGCTGCTTCGCCCGGTTGGGCAGGTTCTTCTTGATCTGGTCGGCCTTCTGCGAATCGAGCTTGCCGTCCTTCACCGCCTGGTCGACATCGCTCGTCGCCGCCTTCACGACCGCGTTCACGACGTCGTCGACCGACTTGCCGTGGTCCTGGGCGACCTGGGCGATCGACTTGCCGTTCTTGTGCGCGTCCCTCAGGTCGCTCGTCGAGATGCCGATCTCCTTCGCCGCGGCCTGCACTGCGTCCTTCAGGACCCGGTACCCGCGGCGCGGCTTCGTCTCGTTGACGAACCGGTTCGCGACGTCGGGCAGCTTCTGCTTGGCCTGCGCGGCGCGGTTGGCGTCCACCGTGCCCGCGGCTGCTTTCTCGTCGATCTTCTGTGTCAGCGCGGTGACGATCGCGGTCACGACCGTGTTCGGGTCGACGCCGTGCTCGGTGGCGATCTGCGCCACCGTCTTCCCGCCCTGGATCTGGCTGCGCAACTCCTCGGGCGAGATGCCGATCGTCGAGGCGGCGGTCTGGCCGGCGGCACGGATCGCCCCGTGGCCCCGGCCGCCCTGGCCTGGCCCGGCGGCGGCCGCGACCGAGGCGCCTCCGGCGACCAGCAGACAACCGACGACGGCGGCGGCGACGAGCTTCTTCATGCTGGATCCCTTCGTGTGCGAACCCGCTCAGGAAACACCCGGACCATGAACGGACTGTGAGGGAGGCGCGAGCGAGCGGCCATCCCGGCTCGATCGAGTGCCCGGATCCCGCCGGCACATGCGTTTACCCTGGTTGGGTGGCCCCGCGGCAGGATCAGGGCCCCGACTTCGAGCTGCGGATCCGCGCCGAAGCGGAGCAGCTGCAGCACGTGCGCCAAGCACTGGAGTCGTGGCTGGACGGGCACGGCACTGCGCCCGAGGTGGGAGCCGAGATCGCGCTCGCCGCCCACGAGGCGGCGGCCAACGTCGTCGAACATGCGTACCGCGGTCACGCTGGCGAGGTCGTCCTGCGGGCCCGGGCCGACGACGGCCAGGTCACGGTGGTCGTCGAGGACGAGGGCGAGTGGCGGGCGCCGAGCCGGACCGACCAGCGCGGGCGGGGGCTGGCGCTGATGCACGGGCTCATGGACGACGTGACGATCACCGCCGTGGAGGACGGATCGGGCACCCGGGTGACGTTGCGGCGCCGGGTCGGCCACCGGTGACCCACGCGCCCTCGGGGCGGGCCACCATGGTGGGGTGAGCAAGCGTCTCGATCGGTACCGGTCCAAGCGGGACTTCGAGGCGACGCCGGAGCCGGCGGGCGACGCCGGCGACGGCGAGCCCGGCGGACGGTTCGTCGTCCACGAGCACCACGCCCGGAGCATGCACTGGGACCTCCGGCTGGAGCACGACGGCGTGCTGCTGTCTTTCGCCGTCCCCCGCGGCCTCCCGCCCGACCCGAAGCGCAACAACCTCGCCGTCCACACCGAGGACCATCCGCTCGAGTACCTCGACTTCGAGGGCGACATCCCGAAGGGCGAGTACGGCGGCGGGTCGATGCACATCTGGGACCGCGGCCGCTACGAGGCCGAGAAGATGCGCGACGACGAGCTGATCATCACGCTGCGCGGCGAGCGCGTCCGGGGCCGCTACGCGCTGTTCCAGACCGACGGCGACAACTGGATGATCCACCGCATGGACCCGCCCCAGGATCCCGAGCGCGAGCCGATGCCCGCGCACGTCGAGCCGATGCTCGCGACGCTGTCGAAGGATCTCCCGCCCGACGAGGACGAGTACGCGTTCGAGGTCAAGTGGGACGGCGTACGCGCCATCGCCTACGTGGACGGCGGTCGGGCTCGCTTCGAGAGCCGGCGGGGCGGCGACATCACTTCGAGGTATCCGGAGCTGCGCGGGTTGGGTCCCGCGCTCGGTTCGACCGCGGCCGTGCTCGACGGCGAGATCGTTGCGTTCGAGGGTGAGCACCCGAGCTTCGAGCGCTTGCAGCGCCGGATGCACGTGGGCAACGAGCGCGCCGTCCGCCGGCTGATGAGCGAGGTCCCGGTGGTGTACGTGATCTTCGACCTCCTCTGGCTCGAGGGGCACTCGACGATGGAGCTCCCGTACCGCGATCGGCGCAAGCTGCTCGACGAGCTCACGCCCCAGGGTCAGTCGTGGCAGACGCCGGCGGCGCGTGAAGGGGACGGAACCGCGCTGCTCGACGCGACGAAGCGCCTCGGCCTCGAAGGCGTCGTGGCGAAGCGCCTCGACAGCCTGTACGAGCCCGGTCGCCGCTCACGCGCCTGGCTGAAGGTGAAGAACCAGAACAGCCAGGAGCTCGTGATCGGCGGATGGCTGCCGGGGAAGGGAGCACGGAGCAGCAGCCTGGGGGCGCTCCTCATCGGCTACTACGAGTCGACCGAGGCCGACGCGCCGTTGCGGTACGCAGGGCGGGTCGGCACCGGGCTCACCGAGACCGAGCTCCGCCGGCTGGTCGAGCTGCTCGAACCCCTGCGCCGCGACACCAGCCCGTTCACTCCCAAGCCGCGGGTGAAGGACGCGACGTACGTCGAGCCGTACCTCGTCGCCGAGGTGCGGTTCACGGAATGGACGAGCGCCGGCGTGGTCCGCGCCCCCGCCTACCTGGGCCTCGTCGAGGACCGCGATCCCCACGAGGTCGTGCGGGAGGACGTCGCTACAGGTTGAGGGTCATCGCGGTGGGGTCCTCGGGGTCCACGAAGCAGACCATCTGCTTGCCCGGCTTGAGCGCGTTGAACACGAACGGCGCCATCGACTCCTGATGCGTCACCGGCCAGTCCGGCCGCCCGTCGACGTGGACCATGAGCTCCATCTCGACCACCGGGTTCATCCCTACGCGACTGCCGGTGTCACGGAACTGGTGGAGCGTGGCCGTGCCCTTGAGACCGGTGGACCGGAGCCGTCCCACGTCGCCCTGGTTGGCCAGGTTCTTCATGTATGCGGCGGCGTTGGCGGTGCCCTGCGCCATGTCGCGCGTGGTCGGCATCCTCGGCATGTCCCGGATGATCTGGCCCCAGGACTTGTCGCTGCCGTCCGCCGCCTGGTTCTTCTTCTTGTCCTTCTTGAAGAGTCCCACCGCTGCTCCCTGTGCTGCGTGTCGGCGACCTGTCCCCGGCATCGAACCGCGACTCCCCCGCCGGTGCCTGAGTAGCCGGTACTCAAAACCGTCCCCGGGGAAATGAGTACCGCCTACTCAGGTGACGCCGACCCCGAGCGAGCACCCTGGGATCGACGGCGGGGTCGGGACCCCGACGACGACCAGGAGGCACACCCCGTGGGATTCTTCAAGGACATCAAGAGCACGCTCGGCAGCGCCACCGAGGCCGCCAAGGCCGGTAAGCAGATGCAGGCCGAGATGCAGGGCATCCAGTCCGGCGAGGTCGGCTGGGACCCGAACGACCCTGCCTTCGCGCCGATCGAGGGCATCGACTGCGACACCTACGCCCGGATCATGGGCGGGCTGGGCAAGAACCAGATCATGGGCCCCGAGAACGTCGAGCAGTACGTGACCGGAAACGGCGTTCCGCCGGGCCGCTGGGGCGACATCTCGATCGGTTGGACGCAGCGGATGCAGCAGTACCCGCACGTCGCCAACCGCATCGGGACGCTCATGTCCCAGGCATCGATGTAGAGAAGCGGTCCCGCAGGACCGATCCGACCCGAGCTCCGGACCAGGAGGAAACGATCATGGGATTCTTCAAGGACATCAAGAGCACGCTCGGCAGCGCCACCGAGGCGGCCAAGAACGCCCCGGCGGCGAAGCAGGCGGCCGAGGCGCAGGCCACGGCGATGCAGGCCGGCATGACCGAGGGCTCCTACGACCCGAACGACCCCGGCTTCGAGCCGGTGGAGGGTGTCACCCTCGAGCAGTACGCCACGCTCTGCAAGGCGGTGGCGGGCGCCGGGCTGAAGGACGAGGCCGACGTCGACCAGTGGGCCCAGCAGCAGGGCCTCCAGGCCGGCCAGTTCAAGCGGGTGAACGACGAGTTCACCAAGCGCATGGGCACCAACCGTGCGCTCACGAACCGCTTCGGGATGCTCTACGCCCGGGGCTGAAGCCTTTCGCGGACGGTCGTCGTAGAGAGCCATGGGCGCCGGTAGCAGGCCGGCGCCCGTCTCTTCGCCGACCGTCGCCAAAGGAGACTTCCCAAACCGTGTTTTCGGGGTCAAAATGGTCAACGGTGGCAAGCGTGCAACGGTCTGACGCGCGCCTCCAGCAATTGCTCGACGCGATGCTCAGCATCGGTTCCGATCTGAGCCTGCCGACGGTCCTGCAGAGGATCGTCGATTCGGCTTGCAAGCTGGTAGACGCGAGGTACGGCGCTCTCGGCGTCGTGGGCGACGACGGCCAGCTGAGCGAGTTGGTCACGAACGGCGTCGACGAGTCGACGCACGAGGCCGTCGGACAGCTGCCGGAGCTCACGGGCCTCCTCGGCGTCCTCGTGACCAACCCGAAGCCGGTGCGGCTCCAGGACGTGAGCGAGCACCCGGCGGCGTCGGGGTTCCCGGCCGGGCACCCGCAGATGACCTCGTTCCTCGGCGTCCCGATCCGGGGCCGGGAGGCCATCGGCAGCCTCTATCTGGCCGACAAGCAGGGCGGCGCCGAGTTCAACGAGGAGGACGAGCAGTTGGCCGTGATGCTGGCGTCGGCGTCCGGCGTCGCCATCGACAACGTCCGCCTCCAGGCAAGCCTCGAGCACGTGGCCGTCCTCGAGGATCGGGAGCGGATCGCCCGAGAGCTCCACGACAAGGTCATCCAACGGCTGTTCGCCGCCGGCATGGCGTTACAGACGACGCTGCCCCTCACGACGCGGCCCGAGGTGTCGGATCGCATCAACCAGGCTGTCGAGGAGATCGACGAGACGATCCGCGACATCCGGCGCACGATCTTCGCGCTCGAGGCCCGTTCACGCCGCGGCGTGCGGGTCGACGTGTTCGCGCGGGTGGATGCGGCACGCGACCTGCTCGGGTTCACGCCGGAGCTACGCCTCGAGGGCCCGATCGACTCGGTCGTGCCGGACGCGACGGCCGATCACCTCCTTTCGACCCTGCACGAGGCACTGTCGAACGTCGCCCAGCACGCGAACGCGTCGTCGGCGGACGTGAGCGTGGAGGCCGGCGACGAGCTCCGGCTTCAGGTGGTCGACAACGGTGTCGGTGTGCCCGACCAGGTCGAAACGGGTACCGGGCTGCGCAACATGGAACGGCGGGCACTCGAGCTGGGCGGCAACGCGTCGGTGCGGCGTGGGGAGGGCGGCGGAACGGTCGTCGACTGGTGGGTGCCGCTCCGCTGACCTTGCCGGTCTCCGGCGTGGTCAGGCCCCGGGCATGGTCATGGCGTGGACGTCGGCGCCACCCCGTTCGAGTTTCGCCGCCACCGCGCCGATGAACCGGCGGACGCACGCCTCGACGAGATGCTGCCGGGTGACGGCGTCACGGCTGCTCGTGCCCGGAGACGGCAGTTCGTAGGTCCCGCTGAAGCCCAGGTGCGATCGGGCGGGCGGCACCGGCTCCAGCCGCAGGTCGGCGTCCAGCGTCCTGAAGGGGCCGCTCTCGCTCTCCCAGTGGAGCGGGACGATCAGCGCGTGCTCGACCGAGCGCGGCGCCCCGAACTCGGCTTCGCAGAGCTCGGCGGGCGCCACGGCGGCCGCGGCGACATCACCCAGCCACGACACCCGTCCCGCGACCAGCACCATGCCGGCCTGCTCGAAGCGCTCGGCGACGGGAACGAAGTCCTGCACGAGCGGCATGCGGCGAAGGTAAGGATGGCCTGCGGGACCGAACAGGGCCGAAGGTCACGGTTTGGGACTGTCCGGGACCGGACGGTCCCGCACCGTGGCCCTGCAGGTCATGATGGAGGTCCGATGTCCTTCCGCCACCGGCGTGAGGCAGGTCGACGGCTGGCCGAGCGGCTCTCGGGTGTGCGGGCCGCGTCGCCGCTCGTCCTCGGCCTGCCGCGGGGCGGCGTCCCGGTCGCGTTCGAGGTCGCCAAGGCGCTCGACGCACCGCTGGACGTCCTCGTCGTCCGCAAGCTGGGCGTTCCCTTCCAGCCGGAGCTCGGCATGGGCGCAGTCGGTGAGGGCGGCGTGCGCGTCCTCAACCCCGACGTGCTGCGCCAGGCCCGGGTGACCGAGGCGCAGCTGGCGGAGGTCGAGGCGCGCGAGCGGGCCGAGGTCGAGGAGCGGGCGACGCGGTTGCGCCGGGGACGGCCGGCCGTTCCGCTCGCGGGCCGGACGGTCGTGATCGTCGACGACGGGCTCGCCACCGGAGGCACGGCCCGGGCCGCAGTGCGCGTCGCACGCGCCCGGGGCGCCGAACGGGTGGTGCTGGCGGTGCCGGTCGCGCCGCCCGAGACGGTCGCGGCGCTGCGCACCGACGCCGACGACGTCGTGGTGGTGGAGACGCCGGAGCCGTTCTTCGCCATCGGCGGCTGGTACGCCGACTTCTCTCCCACCTCCGACACCGAGGTGGTCGAGCTGCTTCGTGCGACACGCGGTCACGAGGACGGCCCCGGGGTCGACGAGGGCGTCGACGAGGAGATCGAGATCCCGGCGGGGCGGGCGTCGCTGCCGGGTCGCCTGACCATCCCGACCGGCGCGACCGGGCTCGTCGTCTTCGCGCACGGCAGCGGCAGCGGCCGACACAGCCCGCGGAACCAGGCCGTCGCCCGGGCTCTCAACGACGCCGGCCTCGGCACCCTGCTGTTCGACCTGCTCACGCCGGCGGAGGAAGCCGACCGCGCCAACGTCTTCGACATCCCGCTGCTGGCGACCCGACTCGGCGCCGCCGCCGCGTGGTCGTCGGACGACGAACATGCTGCCGGCCTGCCGATCGCCTTCTTCGGCGCCAGCACCGGCGCCGGCGCCGCCTTGTGGGCGGCGGCCGAGCCCGGCTCTCCTGTCCGGGCGATCGTGTCGCGAGGCGGCCGCCCCGACCTGGCCCGCGGCCGGCTCGAGGCCGTGCGCGCCCCCACGCTCCTGATCGTGGGCGGTCGCGACGAGGCGGTGCTCGAGATGAACCGGGACGCGGCGCGCCACCTGAACGTCGAGCACCGCATCGAGGTCGTTCCCGGCGCGACCCACCTCTTCGAGGAGCAGGGCGCGCTCGAGGCCGTCGCCGACCTCGCGGCGCGCTGGTTCCTCGACCACCTGCCGCCGAAGCACGGCTGAGCGGCCGTGGAGTTGCTGCGCCTGGAGACGGTCGACGCGTTCGTCGTGTTCGACCTCGACGGCGTGCCGCACGCCGCCGGGGGCACGCGCCTCGCGCCGGACGTCTCCGAGCGCGAGGGTGCGCTGCTCGCGCGCGCAATGACGTACAAGTTCGCCGTGCTCGGCCGCCCGATCGGAGGGGCGAAAGGGCTCGTGCGCGCTCACGCGAACGAGCGCGCGGTGGCCATGGCTCGCTTCTGTCAGGAGATCCGTCCGCTCGTCGCGTCGCGTCGCTTCCTGACGGGGCCGGACCTGGGTACGTACGAAGCTGACTTCGCGCCGCTCCGGACGTCCGAGTGGGAAGCACACGTCCTCAACTCGGTCGTCGACGGCGTCGCGTTCGAGGATGTGCTCACCGGTTTCGGCGTTGCGGCGGCCGCCGACGCCGCGGTGGGCGGGCTCGACGGGCGCGCCGTCGCGGTGGAGGGCTTCGGTAAGGTCGGCGCCGGCGTGGCCCGGGAGTTCGCCCGCCGGGGCGGCCGCGTCGTCGCGGTGTCGACGCTGTCCGGCAGTGTCGCCGATCCGGCCGGCCTCGACGTCGACGACCTTTGGGAGGCGCGCGCCGAGTACGGAGACGACCTCGTCGCCGAGCTCGGTCGCCCCGTCCTCCCCCGCGACGCGTTGTTCGAGACCGAGAGCGACGTGCTCGTACCGGGAGCGCGCGTCGGCGCCGTCGACGGTGTTCGGGCGGCGCGCGTCGCGGCGTCCGCGGTCGTTCCCGCCGCCAACGTGCCCTACACCGCCGCCGGGCTCCAGTCACTCGAGCAGCGCGGCATCGCCGCCCACGCCGACTTCGTGTGCAACGCCGCCGCCGTCGTCGGGTACACGTCGCCGGCGCACGCCTCCCGGGCGCAGGTCCTGGACGCGGTCGAGCGCACGATCGTCGACCTCGTCCTCGCGTCGAGCGATCACCCCGAGGGACCCTTCCCCGGAGCGTGCGCGATCGCGGAGTCGTACCTCCGCACGTGGCGACCGGCCGGCGAGACCCCGCCCGGACCGCCGCTTGCATAGCGGCCGCCCGTCCCGGGAACACCGACGATGCCGGGCGCGTTACCCGCGTCGCGACCCGTGAGCCAGCTGCCGACGGAGGCGCCGATGTCCGACTCCCGAGATCGAGTCCGCATCGAGGAGGGGCCCAAGCGGGTCCGGACCTACCTGGGCGGTGAGCTCATCGCCGACACCCGCCACCCCCGGCTCGTGTGGGAGATCCCCTACTACCCGGCGTACTACTTCCCTCGCGAGGACGTCCGGATGGAGCTCCTGACGCCGAACGGGAAGACGCGCCATTCGGCGAGCCGCGGCGACGCCCACAACTTCACGGTCAAGGGAGGAACCCGAGAGGTCGAGGACGCGGCGTGGCACTACCCGGAGTCGCCGGTCGAGGAGCTGCGGGGCCTCGTCCGCTTCGACTGGGACGCGATGGACGGCTGGTTCGAGGAGGGCGAGGAAGTCTTCGTCCATCCCCACGACCCGTACAAGCGCATCGACGTCCTGCACAGCTCGCGCCATGTCCAGGTGGAGGTGAACGGCGTCGTCGTCGCCGACACCCACCGTCCGACGCTCTTGTTCGAGACGGGACTTCCAACCCGCTACTACATCCCGAAGCTGGACGTGCGTCTCGATGCGCTGACGCCGACGGACACGACGACCGGCTGCGCCTACAAGGGCTTCGCGCGGTACTGGTCCGTGGAGGCGGGCGGCGAGACCGTCGAGGACCTGGCCTGGTCGTACAGGACACCGTTCGCGGAGGCGACCAAGGTCGCCGGCCTCGTCGCCTTCTACAACGAGCGGGCGGACATCATCGTCGACGGCGAACGCCAGGAGCGGCCCAGGACCCCGTTCTCGTGAGCGGCGCGGCGAGCCCGAGCTAGTCGCTCTGCGCGCCCGCCGACGCGCCGCGGTCGGCCAGCCTGGCGCCGACGGCGTCCGGGATCGTGATCACCCAGTTGGAGCGCTCGAGGTCGGAGCGGCGCACGACGAAGTCGCCGCCGTCGCTGGCAGCGCTGGTGACGTGCACCACCCACCGGCTGCCCTGGTCGACGACCGACTCGAACGCGTGACGATCGCTCGCTGACACGGGGCCGAGGTCGATGCGCTCGGCGCCCGGGGCGCCGGCGACCGAGACCTCCACCGGGTACGGCGTGGGGTTGTTGATCGTCACCCGATCGATCACGGCCGGGCTCTGCACCGACCGCAGCACGCCGAGGATCAGCGCCAGCGCCACGAGCCCACCGATGACGGCGGCGGCGATGTTGCGGCGCAGGCGGGTCGGAGCCGCTTGCGGAGGTGCCGGGGTCAGGACGGGGCCCATGCGCGCTCCAGCTTGGTCGTCGCGGCGGGGGTGGTGCGAACCCCCAGCGTAGGGGCGTCCTACCCCCGATCGGCGGCGCGGCAACCGCCGCCCTTGCAGGTCTTGAGAGCGGAGAGCTGCTTGGCCAGGTCCTGAGCGAGCTTGGGATCGGCGGTGCTCACGATGTTGTGGAGCTCGTCCGGGTCGGCGCGCAGGTCGTAGAGCTGACGCTCCCCCGTGACGTACTCGACGTAGGTGTATCGCTCGGTGCGGAGGGCGGCGTACTCGGGGATGGCTACGCCCGGGAACTGCCCGCGGCGAACGACGGGCGCGCTGGGGCCGGTCGCGGGTGTCCCGGCGTCGGGCGGATTCGTGTCGTTGTCAGGGTCCTTCGCCGTGAGTGCGGCGGTCTGGCGAGCTTGTCCTTGACGCTTCTGCTTCTTGCCGCCTTCCGCGTAATGCTCGACGAGCACGTCCTTGCGCTCGTGCTCGGGCTTCTTGCCGTGCAGTTCGGGCACGAGCGATTGGCCGTTCACGAAGCCCGGCGTCTTCGCCCCGGCGAGGGCGGCGAAGGTCGGCGCGAAGTCGATGTTCATCGCGAAGTCGTCGACCATCTTCCCTTGCGGCACGCCGGGCCCGCGCACGATGAGGGGAACGTGGATGTCCTCCTCGAAGGCGGTCTGCTTCCCCGGCGGGAGGCGGTGCTGCCCGAGGTGGAAGCCGTTGTCCGAGGTGAAGACGATGTACGTGTTGTCGAGCTGGCCCGTCTTCTGCAGAGCGTCGACCACGTTCTGCACCATGTCCTCGACGCCGAGCATGCTCTGCAGGCGGCGCCGGTAGACCTGATCGATGGTGCTGATCTGCTGGTTGCCGAGCAACGGACGGTTCTGGAGCCACTGCGGTTCGGCGCTCATGTCCGCCTGGTTGAACGACGGGGTGCGGGGCGCCTGGACGCCGGGGAACGCGTCGGCGTAGCGGGGGGCCGGCGTCGCGGGCAGGTGCGGGACGTACGGGGCGACGTACAGGAAGGACGGCTTGTCAGACTTCTGCTGGATGAACTCGCTCGACTTCCGGGACAGGGCGTCGACGAGGTAGTCGTCGGGGCTCGATCCGTAACGGACGAGCTTGCCGTTCTCGTTGAGCCGGTAGTTGTACTCCGAGTACGGGTTTCCCCCGCTCGTCGGGCTGTCCCACTCGTCCCAACCCGGTGGGACGAACGCCGGGTCCACGGTCTGCGGGTACCCGTTCAGGTACTTCCCGAGCAGCCCGGTTCGGTAGCCGGCGTCGTGCAACCATGTGGCGACCGTCGACTTCTCGTCCCCGTTGCCGTGGAACTGCTGATAGCCGCCGTGGGGACCGACGTTGCCGAGCACGCCGTGCTCGTGGACGTATTGGCCGCGCAGCGTCGACGACCGCGACGGGCAACAGAGCGAGTCCGTCACGAAGTAGTTCGAGAGCGTCGTGCCCTTGTCGACGAGGAGCGAGTTGACCTTCGGGAAGCGCGACGGGTCCAGGTAGGACGTGAGATCGAGGTCGTCGGTGAGGATGAAGACGATGTTGGGCTTCTTGCCCGGCGCGGCCTGGGGCACCGACGTCGCCGTCGCCGCGCCCGCCGCAGGAACGGCACCGAGGACGACGCCGAGAGTTGCGAACACGACGAGCAGGCACCGCGGCCGAAGG
The DNA here is from genome assembly GCA_035316005.1 of Acidimicrobiia bacterium. Taxonomy (GTDB): domain Bacteria; phylum Actinomycetota; class Acidimicrobiia; order IMCC26256; family JACDBD01; genus JALZAA01. The sequence continues at coordinate 12,182 of DATFXK010000124.1, forward strand.
AGTGCTCTCACACGTGCACTCTCGCCCGGCCCGGTGAGTGAAGGGTCAGCGACAGATCAGGAGGGCGTGAAGTGATCGACCAGCTGCGAGGCGTAGTACTGCTCCCACGGCTCCGACCGCTGCTGCTCGGTGTACTCCTTGTCGAGACGGACCAGCATGTAGACGAGCTCGCTGCGCACCGGCGTGACACCGAGCAGATCAGGGAGCTCGCTCAGACGAATCAGCCAGTCCGCGTACCAGGACGCCCAGTCGTCGTCGGCGCCGTCGACGATCCGGTACACGCTGTGATGGGTCTCGCTTACTTCGTGCAGTAGTCCACTGATGCTGGTCGCCGTGTCCGCCATGACTGCACTCTATGCAGGTCGTGCCAGACTCGGGACGTGGTGACATCGGTGTGACGACGGCCCGGCTCACTCCGGACGCGCATCGCATCCTGTGGGCACAAGCGGTGCGCGCCTTCGCCTACGGGTTCGGCGCAGTGCTGCTCGGCAGCACGCTCGACCGCGAGGGATTCTCCACG
>DATFXK010000125.1:0-3310 GCA_035316005.1 Acidimicrobiia bacterium
GCGGCGGTCATCAACGTGATCTCGGCCGGGGCGTTCCTTCCTTCGCCGTTCATCGCGACGTACGGGGCGACGAAGGCAGCACTGTTGTCCTTCACCCGCTCGATGGCGGAGGAGTTCGCGCCGCTCGGCATCCGCGTGAACGCGCTCGCGCCCGGCGCCGTCGACACCGAGATGATGCGCAAGAACACGCCCGAGGCGCAGGAGCAGATGGCGCAGGCGAGCTTTCAGGGCCGCATGGCTCGCCCTGACGAGATCGCGGGGCCGGCGCTGTTCCTGGCGAGCGACGCCGCCAGCTTCGTGACCGGCCAGGTCTTGATCGCCGACGGCGGCCTCGTCCCCGCCCGCTGATCGTCCTACCCTTGTGAGGTTGTGAAAGGCGACCGAGTCGAGATCCTGGTCGACACCGGGAACGAGGTCCGGGGCTTCGAGGTGGTTGCCACCCGCGAGGGGCGACGCGTCGACGTGCTCATCGCGCGGGGGACCGTGGAGGTCGCCGAGGTGACGCGCGGCGGCCAGGTCGTTCGCTCGGCCCGGTTCATGTCCAGTCGGGTCGTGGCCGTCGTGGAGCATCCCGCTTCGCAGGACGCCCCCTCGACCTGACGGGCGTCAGGTTCGAGTGTCCTCGAGCCACTCCGGCATCTCGATCGGCGGGTTCGGCAGTTGGCGCACGCCGCGCTCGGCGAGGAAGCGTTCGTAGCCCTCGAGGTCGGCGGGGAACGAGCGCGGATCCCCCATCATCACCTCGAGCAGCGTCACGCCGTCGGGGCCGGCCACGAAGGGCCCGAAGATGTCGCCCTGGTCGAGGGCGATGTGGGTGCCCGCCGGGCAGTGGACGTCACCGCACGTCATCTCGCCGTCCAGCACGAACACGACGTGGTTGCTGTTGTGACCGTGGGGCTGGACGATCATCCCCGGGTCCCACCGCGCATAAAGGGAGAGGAAGCGGGGTGAGAAATCGAGCCACTTCTCGCGTACCGACACGGTCCGCTCGCCGTGCTGCTGACGGCGGATCTCCTGCCAGGGGAAGTCGTCGAGGTGTCGGATCCGGGGGCCGCCGGCCATGAGGCTCCTCTCTCATCCCAGGACGGACGCGAGCGAGGCTAGCGACCGCCGGAGGGGTCCCGGCGTTCATCGTCGCTTCATGATCGGGTTGCCATCGTGCACGCGTGTCGGAGAGCACGGCTCTGCGTGTCTCGACGACCCCGGCGTGCCGCGAGGTGTCCACCCCACCTCGCGCGCGCCGGACCTTCGCGCCGGTGTGGTGGGCCGTTGTCGGCCTCATGGTCCTGTCGCTTGGGCTCGAGGTCTGGGCGGTGTCCCACGACCTGCCGTACCCGGGCGTGGACGAGCCGACCTTCGTCCGGCCTGCGGTCCACATGGCGGCCACCGGCGACCTCGACCCGCACTGGTTCGGGCACCCGGGCTCGACGACCATCTACCCGCTGGCCGGCATCTACCACGTGTGGAACACGGTCGCCCACGGCGGCCCGGTCTTCTCACCCGACGCCCGGTTGGCGGACCGGTTCTTGACGTCGCCCGGCCCCTTCTACCTGCTCGGCCGGCTCTGGGCGATCGCCTATGCCGTGGCCGCGATCCCGCTCCTTTTCCTCCTGGGAAGGCGATGCTTCTCCACGGCCGTCGGTCTGGCTGCGGCCGCGGTGTGGGCCGTGCTCCCGTTGGCAGTTTCCTACGGACGCCTCGTGCGGACCGACAGCGCCGGCGTGTTCTTCGCGCTCCTGGCGCTGTTGCTGATCGTGCGGCTGCTCGATCGCGCCTCGGTTCGCGACTACGTCCTCGCCGGGGTGGTGCTCGGCCTCGGCATTTCGTCGCGGTACTTCCTCGTAACACTCCTCGCCGCGCTCGTCGTCACCGGCATCGTCGCGATCCGGCGGGGCGTGCCCGGCGCGTCGATCCGCCGCATTGCGGCAGGTGTAGGCGCCGCCATCGGCACGTTCCTGATCACGACGCCGTACTTCCTCCTCGACTGGTCCACCGCCCGCGCCAGCCTCGCCAACGAGAACACTTCCAACCTCGGCCATGACGGCTTGTCGCCGGTCGGGAACCTCCGTTGGTACCTGGGCAACGCGATCCCCAAATCGCTCACGTGGCCATTGGCGTTTCTGGCCGTAGTCGGCATCGCCGTCGCGCTCCGTCACCGGCGTGACTCGCGCCGGCTCGTGTTGCTCGTCGGTGTCACGACGTTCGTCGTGGCGATCAGCATGTCCGAGTTGCACTGGCAGCGCTGGCCGCTGCCGATCCTCCCAGTCGTCGTGCTGTTCGCGGTCGACGGGATCGCATGGCTCGTGTCGAAGTCGAGCGCGTTCCTCGCGAGGCCTGCGCTCTCCCCCGCGCTCGCGGTGGCGGGCGTCCTACTGGTCGCGCTCTGGCCCGCCAAGGACGTGATCCAGTTGAACCTGCGCGAATCACGACCGAGCACGCGTGTCGTCGCTCGACGCTGGATCCAAGCGAACGTCCCGCCGGGAAGCGACCTCGTGAAGGAGCTCAAGACCGCTCCTCTGGACGACACCGACCTTCACTGGATGGAACGGAACACGCTCACGCGCGACGGGTGGACGCTCGATCGTTACGTCGACAACGGGTTCCACTACTTCGTCACCAACCCTGGCATCAGCGGCACGTACTCGACCCAGCCCCGTCGTTACCCGACGCAGGCGCGCTTCTACCGCGAGCTTCGGCAGGACGGGTGTCTCCTGCACGTCTTCCGCCCCAGCTCGTACCGGGACGGCCCCGTGATCCGCGTCTACGAGGTCTCGGATCTCGACAGCACCTCGGCCGCCGCCCGCTCGCCCGACTGCACCGCGCCGTCCATATAGCCGGCCCAGACCGTCGCCGTCTCGGCTCCGGCCCAGTGCAAGCGCCCGATCGGCGCTCGCAACGCCCGGCCGTACCGGGTCCACACGCCGGGCGGGAAGAACGCGCCGTAGCAGCCGCGCGTCCACTCCTCGTCCGACCAGTCGAGGTCGATGTACTCCACGGGCTGGGCGGCACGGGGGCCGAAGAAGTCGACGAGCGACCCGAGCACCGCGGCGCGGCGGTCGTCCGGGTCGGCGCGGTGGAGGTGACGGGCGGCGGCGGCCTCGAGGAACGCCAGCAGGACCCCCGGCGTGCCCTCGGGAGGCGAGTTGTCGAACACGATCTTGACCGGGCCGTGGTCGCCGGCGGCCTGACCCGTGAGCCCAGCGTCGCGCCAGAACGGCGTGTCGTAGACGGCGTGGCACTTGATCACCGACCCGGCGGGCAGCCGTTGCGTGAGCTGATCCCGCATACCTGGGAGCGGCGGGTCGTAGAC
>DATFXK010000126.1:0-3431 GCA_035316005.1 Acidimicrobiia bacterium
CCGCGCTTTCGGCTGACGCGGCGGCGCTCGTCGCCCAGCGCATCCTCCCCGCGAGCTGGTACCCCATGGAGACGTTTCGCGAGCTGCTCGGCGTCGTCCACCGCCAGTGGTTCGACGGCAACGATCGCGGCGCGCTCGAGATCGGGCGCATCGGCGCAAAGGAAACGCTCGCCGGGCTGCAGGCGCCGTACGTGGCGGACGGCGATCCGGTGCGCACGCTCGCGGCGCTCGAGCGCATCTGGCGCGCGCATTACGATTTCGGTCGCGTGTGGACGGAGATCGAGCCGACCGCGGCGATGTTCCGCCTGGCGGGCTATCCGGACATGCCGCGCTGGCACGGGCTCATCATCGCGGGCTGGGTGGTCGGCGCGATCGAGATGGCCGGCGGAAGGGACGTGCGCATCGAGCTCCGCGGCGGGCCGTGGCTCGCGCCGGACGAGCCGCTGGCGGCCTACGTCACCTGGGTCACGGGCTGATCTTCACGCTGGCGCGGCCGGAGATGCACACCTCGACGTCGGTGCGCCACGCTTGCGCGGGCAGGTTTCCCGCCAGCGTCACGGTGAACCGCGGCGCGCCGTGGCGCGCGTAGTCGACGACGTTGTCCGGCACGGTCGCGACGATCTCGGTGACCTGCGACATCGACATGCACGCGCCGTGCTCGCAGGCCACGATCGTCGCCGGCGGCAGCGCGCCGGTCGAGTCCTTGACCGTGACGGTGACGTCGTCGAGGAAAGTGAAGTCGGGCGCGCCGCTCCGCAGCGTCAGGCGCGCGCGCGCGTCGGTGATGACGGCGTCGACCTTCACGAACCCGTCGACGATCTTCAGGTCGTCGGAGACGAACGTCTTCGTCCAGCTCGTGCCGCCCGGCATGCCCGGGACCTCCTCGTCGTGAAACGTCACGCAGGCCTCGGGGATGTCGATCCCCGCGTCGAGGAGGGTGCAGCCGGACAGACACAGGGCGATGAGCGCGGCGCGATGCATTCGTTCTCCTTAGGGCAGCACGTAGACGATGAGACCGACGCGCGCCGACGCGGCCCACGCGTGGACCGTCGGGTCCTCGCTGACCGTCACCATGCCGTCGCCGCCGATCGACTGGTTGAGGGTGGGGCCGATGTTGCGCACCTGTCCGTGGAGGTAGCTCATGCCGCCGTGGACGTAGAGCGTCAGCCAGCTGAACGTGAGCTCGAGCCCGAGGTGAAAGTTCGCGTAGTCGTAGCCGACGTCGCGGAGCGCCGGGACGTCCACCGTGCCGTCGCCCGATAACATCCGCGCCAGCCCGTTCGCGTCGCCGCGGAAGTAGTGCCCGCCCTCGGCATTGAGCGACATGCCGGGCAGCGGCATCAGGCTCACACCCGCGCGCACCCCGGGGGCGATGAGGTTGGTTCCCCCACCCGCGTGCACCCGGAACCAGCCCGCCGGTCGGAACACCAGCGAAGCGTTCGCGCCGTCGGGGACCCCGGCATCGAGCATCAGCCCGAAACGACGGACATCTTCAGCGCGGGCGGGGACGGCGAGCGCGGCGACGAGAAGCAGGGCGGCGACGACCTTCACATCTCGAGAGGTCGTCCATTCGCAAGATAAATTGATAATTAAATTACATCTAAATCATGTCACAACCGGGGGGTGGCGTGGACTTTCCGGTCCGACTTTGAGATTTTCGGTGCCATGAAGCGCTGGCCTAGCCTCCTGGCCCTGCCGCTCTCTCTAGCGGCCTGCGGCGACAACTTGTCCACCGGCGAGCCCGATGCCGGCCCCGTGACGGGATCCTGCAACCCCCTCGTCGGCGACGACTGCTTCACCCCGTTTCCGTCGATCTTCTTCGAGAAGATCGACGCGACCACGGCGACGGGGTTCCGGGTCGACCTTGCCGCCGAGCTCATGCCGAAGTCGACGCTCGGTGTCGCGATTCGCCCCGATCGCTTGAACCGGAAGGACGGCTTCTCCGGCTCCGCGCCGTTCCTCGTCTACTTCACGGCCGGCTTCGACGCCACGCAGCTCCCCACGATCGACACCATCGGCACGACGATGCAGGCCAGCTCGCCCATCCAGCTCATCGAGTACGCGACCGGGACGCGCGTCCCGGTATTCGCCGAGCTCGACTGGTGGGCGCAGGCGCCGACCGACCGCAAGTCGCTCCTCATCTACCCGATGGTCCGGCTCAAGCCGGCCGCGCGCTATGTCGTCGCGCTCGTCGGGCTGCGCGACAAGAACGGCGCGCCGCTCGCGGCCGTTCCGTTCAATGCGCTCAGGGACCGCACCACGCCCCCCGCGGCGCTCGCGCCCTACGGGGACCGCTTCGAGGAGATCTTCGCCAAACTGGGCGCCGCCGGCATCGCGCGCGGCCAGGTGACGCTCGCCTGGGACGTCGTGACCGCGAGCGACGCCGCCGCGACCGGACACCTCCTCGCGATGCGCGACACGGCCCTCGACCTCGTGAGCCGGGACATGGTGGCCTACACCGTCGACGCCACGCCGACCCCCGCGGACACCGCCGACATCATCAAGCAGGTCAACATCACCCTGAAGGCGCCGTCGTTCCTCGACGCCAACCACAAGCTCATGAATGTGGATGCGGCGGGGCAGCCGGCGCTGAACGGCACGATCGACGCGCCCGTGACCGTCGCGATCCCCAGGTGCGCCGACACGGCGACCGCGCCCATCCCCTACCTCGTCTTCGGCCACGGGCTATTCGGCAACGGCCGCGACTATCTCCAGAACACCGGGATCCTCCACGCCCTCAACCGCCTGTGCATGGTCGTCGTCGCCACCGATTGGCTCGGCCTGTCGAGCAACGACATCGGCGACGTCGTCTCGATCCTCAACGACCTGAACAATATTTACATCATCACCGACCGCCTGCAGCAGGGGCACGTGAACACGCTCACCATGACCCGACTGTTCAAGACGAAGATCTTTCAGGACGAGGCGCTCAAGGTGAACGGCAAGGTCGTCGTCGACCCGGCGGCGGGGTACTATCTCGGCGCGTCGCTGGGCGGGATCCAGGGCGGGACGTTCATGGCGCTGCAGAAGGACATCGTGAAGGGAGTCCTCGCCGTGCCCGGCAGCGTGTGGAGCTTCATGATCTTCCGCTCGACGAACTACAACCAGCTCTATCCGTTCTTGAACCAGTACTACCCCGACGCGCTCGACCGCCAGCTCCTCGTCGGGATGTCGCAGTCGGAGTGGGACTTCGCCGACCCGGCCGCGTTCGCGCCGCACACCCTCGCCAACCCGTTCGCCGACACGCCGGCCAAGCGCATCCTCGTCATGGAGTCGATCAACGACGCGCAGGTGCCGAACATCGCCACGCGGGTGCTGGTGCGCAGCATGGGCCTCACCGGGCTCGACCTGGAGCGAATGCCGTTCGCCGTGCCGGCGGGGGCCGGGCCGCTCGATTCGGCATACACGCAGTGGGACGTGCGTCCGGCGAA
>DATFXK010000127.1:0-2728 GCA_035316005.1 Acidimicrobiia bacterium
GATGTAGCGGGCGAACTCGGGGAACGCCCCCGCGAAGCCCTCACCGCGGTCGGTTCGGTTCGTGCGCGGGAACTCGCTCACCATGAGCGCGCCGGCCCAGCCCGCGATCTGGTCGGCGTCCGCCGCCGGGAAGCCCAGGAGGTGCACCGTGACGCGGTTCGGGAGTGGGACGGTGAACGCCGGGACGAGATCAGCCCGGCCCGGCACTGTCACCGCGTCGAGCAGCCCCTCGGCCGTTCCCCGGATGAACGGCTCGGCGGCGTGCACGACCTTGGGCGTGAGCGCGGTGACCATCACGCGTCGCACGGCCGTGTGCTGGGGCGGGTCGAGCTCGCCGAGGATCCGGTCCTCGAACGGCACCTCGACGCCGGGCGCCTTCATCCCGGAGGCGTTCGAGAGCCCCTCCGTGTCGCGCAATGCCTCCCGGCACTCGGCATGGCGGGTGACGTAGTGCATCCCACCGGCGATCGGCGCAACCGGCCCCTGCCGCCGCAGCTCCTGCAGCAGCGGCCAGGCGCGCTGGGCCTGCCCCGGATCGAACGGATCGAACCCACCCGGCATCGCCGGGAGCGTAGTGGCGACGCTTACGCCGGCGGGCCCGAGGTCAGGGTGACCTGGGCGTTGTGGTGGTCGCCGTTCTCGTCGACCCAGCCGACGTCGACCTTGTCGCGGGGGTGGTGGGGCGCCAGCGCAGACGTCAGGTCGTCGAGCGAGGTGATGCTCTTCCCGGCCAGCGCGACGATGGTGTCGCCCTGCTGGAGGCCGGCGTCGTCGGCCGGCGAGTTCGATTGCACGTCCTCGACGAGCGCGCTCGAGCGTGAGCTCCGACCGCTACGCGATCCGCTCTGGCCAAGGCTCCTGATCGACACGCCGAGGAAGGCGCGATCGCCGACGTGGGTGTCGCCGTTGCCCTGGCCCGAGCGGATCTGGTTCGCGACGGTGATCGCCGTCTTGATCGGGACGGCGTAGCCCTCGCTCGACGAGGTCCGCAGCCGGAACCCGCCCCCGCTGCTCGCCGCGGTGTTCATGCCGACGACCTGGCCATCGGCATCCACGAGCGGACCACCCGAGTCGCCGGGCTGAAGGGTGGCGTCGATGCGGATCAGGTTCCGCAACGTCTGCGAGCCGCCGGCGTCGCCGACCTGGATGGTCTGGCCCATCCCGCGCACCGCGCCGGGGCTGGCGTCGGGGCTGCCACCGCGCCCGCCGGCGTTCCCGAGGGCGACGATGGGCTCGCCGACAGTGACGGTGTCGTCGGTCTTGATCGTGTCGAGACCGGACACGCCGTTCACCTTGAGCAACGCGACGTCCTCGGCGACGTTGTAGCCGAGCACGTCCGCCGGGTAGTTGCGACCTTTGCCGCCGATCTGGACCCGGACGCTGCTCGAGCTCTCGATCACGTGGTTGTTCGTCAGGATCTCTCCCGACGAGGAGATCACCATGCCGGTGCCGGCGGCCTCACCGCGACCTCCGGCGAGTGTCGTGTTGACGACGGCCACGGCCGGGTCGACGGACGACTCGATCTTGTCGACGTTCAGGCCGCCGGGTCCGCCCGAGCCCTGGGCGCCGGCCGCGGTGGCGGCGAAGCCGATGGTGCCGGCGCTGATGACGGACGCGCTGAGGACGGCGAGGCTTCGCAGCCAGTGTGACGGGGCAGTGCGGGGGCGGGGGGACCGGGTGCGGGACATGAAGGGCATTGTCGCGGGGAAAGCTTTGAACCCCCTGTGGGAGCGCTGAAGGGGTCCCGAAAATTCCCGCCCGCCACCCATCCCTTGCCGACTCGGTCACCCACCCGAGATCGGATGAATGTCGCCCGGATCGACGCCCGAGACCCCGTCCCGCGGGCGACGTGAAATAGTGTGCCGTCGTACGAGCAGGAGGGCAGGGCATGGCCGACGTACGCACGACAGACTTCGAGCTCCCCGGCTTCGCCGGCGAGCTCGTCCACCCCGAAGACACCGCGTACGACGAATTGCGGAGCGTCTTCAACGCGATGATCGATCGCCGGCCCGCGCTGATCGCGCGGTGCACGAGCGCGGACGACGTCGTCGCCGCCGTGAACGTCGCCCGGGAGCAGGACATCCCGCTCTCGATCTACGGCGGTGGCCACGGGGTGACCGGATCCGCCGTCGTCGACGCCGGCGTCGTCGCCGATCTGCGCATGCTGAATCGGATCGACGTCGATCCGGAGCAGCGCACCGCCCGGGTCGAGGGCGGAGCGAGGTGGGGGGCGATCGATGCCGCGACCCAGGAGCACGGTCTCGCCGTGACCGGCGGCCGTGTGTCCGACACCGGAATCGGCGGGCTCCTCCTCGGGAGCGGGAGCGGCTGGCTCGAGCGCAAGTTCGGCTTCACGTGCGACAACCTCTTCAAGGCCGAGGTGGTGACGGCCGACGGCGGGCAGGTCGTCGCGTCGGAGGACGAGAACCCCGACCTTTTCTGGGGCCTGCGGGGTGGGGGCGGCAACTTCGGCGTCGTGACCGCGTTCCACCTCCGTCTTCACCCCGTGGGACCGACGGTCCTCGGCGGGCAGCTGATGTATCCGGCACCAATGGCAGGCGACCTGTTGCGGTTCTATCGCGACTTCATCCTCTCGGCGCCCGACGAGGTGTGCGGCGGCGTTGCGTTCATCACCGCACCGCCCGAGGAGTTCGTGCCCGAGCCGGTGCGCGGGCAACCCGTCGTGGGCGTCGTCGTCCTCTACGTCGGCGACGTCGCCGAGGGCGAG
>DATFXK010000128.1:0-2995 GCA_035316005.1 Acidimicrobiia bacterium
CCGTAGCGGCTCTCGATCTCCTGCCAGGTCTCCCAACCGAGCACCGACGGGCCCTCGACGAGGACGACGCGCTGGACCGCGGGGTCGAGGCAGACGTCGAGGTACGCGCGGCTGCCGACCCGCAGCTGCTCGAGCGGGTCGACGCCGGCGAGCGCCTCCTGTGCCACGTGGTCGGTCACCTCCGCCTCGAGCTGCTCGAAGACGGCGCGGAACAGGTCGTGCTTGGCCGAGAAGTGGTGATAGAGCGCGCCGCGGGTCACGCCGGCGCGCGCCACGATCTCTGTCGTCGACGTGGCTGCGTAGCCGCGATCGGTGAAGAGCTCCCGCGCCGCGGCCAGCAGCGCGCTCCGGGTGGCATCGGCCTGCTCAGCCTTGCTCGGCGTCACCCAAAGATGTTGACGCTGTTGTCGAGGCCGAGTGGGGACGGGTCCGCTCGCCCTGATGCCACGAGCAGGAACTCGTACGGGTCCCCGGTAATCTTCTCGCCCCCGCCGCCGACCTCGATCACGTCGACGCCGTCGAGTGCGAGCGTCGCCGGGCCCCATCCGCGACGGTTGAGGTCGACTGCGACCCAGTGGATCGAGCCTCGGAGCCCGTCGCCGCGCACGGAGGGAGCGCCGACGGCGTCGCGGATGTCGTCGGCGTGGAGATATCCGTCGAACCACAGCGCCAGGACACCCTCGCCGAGCGTGCCCTCGAAGTCGCTCGCCACGGGCGTGTTCCACGCCGCGTCGTCGAGTGCGTCCGCCAGCGCCGCGACGCCGGCCCGGCCCTCGACGAGCTCGCCGGCGAGCTGCTCGGCGGAACGGCCGGCGCGCTCCTTCGCCTCGCGCTCGGTCACCTTCGGCGTGCCCAGCCCCTCGAGCCGCCCGTTCACGACGTCGGTGACCTGGCCGACCATGTGACCGGCGACGTCCCGGACCGTCCAGCCGGCGCATCGCGTGGGGGCGTCCAGATCGGCGGGCGGAAGCGACCGGAGCAGCTCGCCGAAGTTGTCGAGCTCGGCGAGGAAGCCGGTGGAGATCTCGGTGCGGTCGAGGGTGGTCATGAAGCACCTCCTGGTCGCATACAGGCTGCCGGTATGTGAACACGGGAGGGCAGGACAGTCAACGTGACTCCGGCCACGGTGCCGCGTCAGCCGGCGAATCGCCCGAGCCCGAACGGGGCCACGCCCTCCGGGCGTTCGCCGGCCCGGATCCAGCGGGCCAGGACGTCACCGGTCCCCGCCGCCATGAGGATCCCGGTGCGGAAGTGGCCACAGGTCACCCACGCGTTCTCCAGCCCCTGCACGCGGTCGATAACCGGCTGCTCGTCCGCCGTCGCCGGGCGGAAGCAGCACCAGACGTGACCGGCCGGGATGGCGGCCGTGCGCGGCAGCAGCGTGGTGAGGCCGGCGCGGATCCTTTCGATCACGTCGTCGCGCACGTCTGGGTCGTGGTCCCCCTCGTCGAGCGTGCCCCCGGCCACGATCTCCCCGCCCGGGAGCTGGAGCACGAGACCTTCGAGCGCGGCCAGCGCTGTGCGCAGGCGGAAGGATGCCGGGACGGTCGCCAGGAGATGCCCCTTCACCCACCGCTGCGGCACGGCGAGCGCCGGGACGTCCGGCAGCTCGGGCGCGCGCCCGGCGGCGAAGACGACGGCGCCGGGATGCAGGTCGCCGTGCGAGGTACGCACAGTCGTGACCCGGCCCCGCTCGGTCGTCACACCCAGCATCTCGACGCCGGTGGTCACGCATCCGGTGTGCGCAGCCAACGCGGCGGCGAGCCGGAGGGGATGCACCCGCGCCTGCCCGCGGATCCGCAGCGCGCCGGGGACGTCGCCGAGCTCGGGCTCGATCGCGTGCGCGCCGGCGGGGTCGAGCACCTCGACGAGGGGACCGAGGTCGGTCTCGAGAGGCAGCGCCTGCGGCAGCGCGACGAGCCACTCGAGCGGCTCGACGCCGACGGCGCCGTCCCAGTCGTCGTCGAGGGCCCGGAGCAGCTCGAGGCTGCGGCGGGCGAGCGCGACGAACGGAGCCGGATCCGTCCACACGTGCGCCTCGGGGGTCAGCAACGCGGCCGCGCCGCCCGACGCACCGGACGCGAGGCGATCGCGCTCGATCACCGCGACCGTGCCGAGTCCGGCGCGGGAGCAGAGGGCGGCGGTGGCGAGGCCGACGGCGCCTCCACCTACCACGAGCACGTCGGGGTGGTCGTCGAAGTCCTCGGGAACCCCGGGATCGAGCGCGGCGAGTACGCCGGACCCGGCGGTATCGCGCCAGACCGGCTCGCCGCGGATCACGGCGTAGGAGGCTACGCGGGCGCGCGAGCGCCGGTGGGAGCCGTCTGGAGCAACGAGCGCGCGAACAGCAGGAAAAACGCCGGGGGCACGGTCAGGCGCCCGACGTACAGCACGACCAACAGCACCGCGGCCAGCACCGCGACGCGCCCCCGGAACCACCGAGCACTCGCCTCCGACGAGCCCGGCGCCGTTCGCAGCGTTCGCACGCGCCGCGGTCGAGCCGTACGCGCCGCGCGGTGTGAAGGCCTTGGAGATCTGGAACGAGCCCAACCTGACCTTCTACGGGATGCCCGCGCCCGACCCGGCCGCGTACGCGGCGTTCCTCGGTGCGGCGCACGACGCGATCAAGGCCGCAGACCCGACGTCGGCCGTGATCACGGGCGGGCTAGCGCCGGCGGAGAACCAGCCGCGGAGCCAGGCGATGAACCCGCTGTTGCACGTTCGAGCCGTGTACCGGGCCGGCGGCGGGAAGTTCGACGCCCTCGGGTACCACCCGTACACATACCCGGCCATGCTGACGGATGACCCGGGCGACGGCCCGTTCGTCACCACGACGCCGAAGCTGCACGACGAGATGGCCAAGCACGGCGACAGGCAGAGCAGGTGTGGGGCACGGAGATGGGCGCGCCCACACAGCCGACCGCGCGGCCGACGTTCGTGGCGCAGTACCTCACCCGGGCGTACAGCCGCTGCGATCGGTGGACGTTCACCGGCC
>DATFXK010000129.1:0-11910 GCA_035316005.1 Acidimicrobiia bacterium
GCGACGATGGCGTGCTCAGCATGTGCAGGTCCGAGCTGAACACTGGCGAGCGTCACCGCAACGTCGAGTTGATCAACGTGCGCGTGGGCAAGCTCGTCGAGACCCAGGTGTATTGCGACGGCGGAGCGTAGTGACATGGCCAAGCTGATCTACATCTCGAACGTGTCCCTCGACGGCTACATCGAGGACGAGCACGGCAGCTTGGACTGGACCGCGCCCGACGACGAGGTCTTTGCGTTCATCACTGACCTCGTGCGCTCCGTCGGCACCTACCTCTACGGACGCCGCCTGTACGAGACGATGGCCGTCTGGGAGACTGATCCCGCCCTGGCTGCCCAATCGGAGCTCATGGCCGACTTCGCGAACGTCTGGCAAGCGGCGGACAAGGTCGTCTACTCAACGACCCTGGAGGCTGTATCGACCGCCAAGACTCGGCTCGAGCGCAGCTTCGACCCCGACTCAGTCCGCGACATGAAAGCCTCGGTCACGAGTGATCTGACCGTGGGCGGCGCGAACGTCGCGGCGCACGCGTTCAAGGCCGGGCTGGTCGACGAGTGCCAGCTCTTCATCTGGCCCGTACTCGTCGGTGGAGGCAAGCCCGCGCTGCCCAGTGACACGCGCGCCGAGCTCGAGCTGCTGGACGAGCGCCGGTTCAGCAATGGTGTCATGTATCTCCGCTACCGCACCCCGATCTGAGATCCACGCCCACTTCGACGGAACGCCGGTGGCGCCGACGCGGTCGTCAATACCTTCTCGCCCGATGGGTACTTCCGTGAGCCCATCGGCCCGCAGGCGATCCACCGCGGCGCAGACGGGCTCCGGGCGTTCTTCACCGCGTGCTTCAGCCCCGGCGGCGGCGTCCGTCTGGAGCCCTGCGTCGTGACGGACGACGGCGTGCACTGCGCGGTGGAGTACAACTGCGTCCCCTGGGGCAGCCACGAGCTGCCACCACAGGCCGGAATCGGCATTTACGAGCGCGGCGCCGACGGACTGCTGGCCGCGGCCCGCGTCTACGACGACGTCGACGCACCGGTCGAACAGCACTGACGCTCGGTGCCGCAGGTGTACGGGCCGGACCCGAACCCACCGACAAGCGGATACGACGAGGCGAAGGAGAGCTTGTCCCAGGAGTGAGCTCACCCCGCGGATTTCGTCAGCTCGCGGTGAAGATGTCGGGTCCGAAGGCGGCGAGTCCGTCCTGCGCGGCGTAGCCGAGGTGGGGGACGCGGAAGATGTCCTCGATGGTGCGTAGGTATGAGTAGTGGTTGTAGGCGACGGTGCTCACAGTTCCGGCTTTGATGAAGGGTGAGAGCAGGACGGCACCGGTCTGACCGCCGCCTGCGCCCGCCGGGCCCGGAACCGGGTACCCGCTGTTGGTGCCGGAGCCGACCATCGGCGACGCCTTCTCGTTGCAGCACGACAAGCCGGTGACGCCCTCGTCGAAGAGGATGATGATCAGCCCGTCTCGCTTGTATGCCGGTGACGCCTGGATGAGCGGGATGTACTTCTGCAGGAAGGCGTCGTAGCGCGGCGGCCCGCCGGGTGTCCCGTCGGAGCAGTTCGGCATGTCGTGGCCGTCGTCGCATTGGTTGGGGACGATGAACGAGTAATTGGGGGTCGTCTTGATCTGTTGAAGGTCGTTGACGAACGGCGTGAGGGGCACGTCGTGCCGGTCGCAGTACGACAGGTTGTCGAAGACGCCGTGGTAATAGACGAAGGGGTTGTGCTTGTCCCGGTAGTCGTCCGGGACCTTCGGGTTGCCGGTCGGGACGGGTTTCTCGATGCGGTTCTCGGTGTACGGCCCCCGGCAGATGGTGCGCTGGACGCCGGGCGAGGCGTCCATGTCCTGCATGTATCCCTTCCAGGTGAACCCGGCGCGCGACAGCTGCGGGCCGACCGAGTCGACCTGCTTCGGGTACGTGCACCCGAGCGTGCCGGTGGCCTGGCCGTCGGCGTCGAGCTGGAGCGTCTCGTCACTCCCGAGCGTCGACGGATCGCGGCAGTCGTCTTGCGTGTCCGGATTCGGGCCTTGTCCGCTCGTCATGGCGATGTAGTTGTCGAGGCTGGAGTGGCCGATGCCGTAGTAGTTGGGCACGAACGCGCCGGCCCGTACGAGCGTGCGAGAGAGATAGGGCGACTCGGCTTGCCCCGTCCCGAACGTCCGCGCGAAGTCCTCGTTCTCGAGCACGATCGTGAATACGTGCCGCACCGTCGGTGTGGTCGCGGCCGTGGACGTGGTCGGAAGGAGAGTGCTTGTGATCACCGCCGCCGTGGCGACCGCGGCGGCGACGGTTCCCAGTCGACGGTGCATGTCTTCGTTGCCCAGCACGATTCGACCGTCCGCCTCAACGAAGAACACGCTCGTGACGACCACCTCTACGCGTTCTGGCAGCTCCTTGCGACGACCGGGCTTCGCCGCTCCGAAGCTCTCGGACTCCGCTGGTCCGACCTTGACCTGGACGAAGGGCGGTTGTCGGTCCGGCAGGCGCTCGCCTATGTGGGAACACGACCGGTCCTCGACGAACCCAAGACGCAGCAAAGCCGCCGTCTCGTAATGCTCGAATCCGAAACGATCGAGGCGCTCAAGGCGCACCGTGCTCGCCAGCTCGAGGAGCGGCTCGCCATCGGCGCCGGGTATGGCGAGCTGGATCTCGTGTTCTGCCGAGTGGCTGGCGACCCGCTAAACCCGGCCACCGTGAGGAGGCGGTTCGATGGCTTAGTGAAGGCGTCCGGGCTGCCGAAGATCACCTTGCACGGCCTCCGACACTCGTGGGCGACTCTGGCGCTGTTAGATGGCATTCCAGCCAAGGTCGTCGCAGAGGTCCTAGGCCACTCCTCCACGCGTGTCACCGAGGACGTCTACCAACACGTGACACCTGGGATGCAGGCCGACGCCGTGACGCGGGTCGCAGGGCTCCTGCGGACCCGTCGCTAGAAGACGCGTCACTTCTACAGAGCGCCGTGCAAGTACGGGTGCGAAATACCAGATTAGGAAGGGTGCCGGACGGGGGGTCAACCCGTGTCCACGCCGGTCGTCCCGGGGCGAGCGCGCTCTCAGCCGGGAGTGTACGCCCGCGGGCATTCGAGCAGACCGCCTTGCGATTCAGGGTCTGGGGACGGTGGCCCATCCGCCAAATCAGGGTCTGGGGACGGTTGCCCAGGTGTGGCGATAGCTGCTTCATGATTCTTGGCCTTATCCAAAGTCGTCTGCCCAATGTTGGCGTCGGTGAAATCGGCACCGGCAACGTCGGCGCCGTCGAGGTGTGCGCCGTCAAGGTTCGCGCCCTGAAAGTGGGCGCCCCGAAGGTCGGCTTTCCTGAAGTCCGTATTCGCGAGCGTGGCTCTCCGCAAATCGGCGCCCTTCAAGTTCACGCTCTCAAGGTGTGCACGCGTGAGATTGGCACATCTCAGGTAGGCGTTATCCAAATCGGAATGGTTCCAGTTCGCGTGGGAGAGGTTGGCCATGCGTAGGTCGGCCCAGGCGAGAAAGTGTCCATCAAGCCACGCGAAATCAGTGTCTTGCCAGTCAGACCCGTAGAGATTGGTTCTCGAGAGATCAATCGCCGGGAAAGACTCGTCGCGCTTCGCGTCCTTCAGCCTCGTATCTACCGACGTGTAAAGCAGGTCGCTCAGCGATCTGTCGTGACTCATCCCCGTTACCCTTCTCCATAGCTGAAGAAACGTGGCCTTGCTCTGGAGCAACCTTTTCAGCTCAACCGCCGCGTAGACAGCGTCCCGTGGCATCTGTGGGGCTCCAACTCCGACGTCTGGGGATGGGACATCAGCGCCTGGCTTGACGAGATAGTTCGCGAAAACATCGATGGTGCCACGGTAAAGTCTGAGTGCATCACGGCGCTCGGACTTCGTGGCACTACCCTCGTTAGCGCTTTCCAGCCTTTGCAGTGCATGGCGGCGGAGAAGTGTGAATCCCGCAACCCGCTGAGCAGGAAGGTCGGCTCCTAAGTTGTTTACTGCGGTTGTGAGGCGGCTCTCATCCGCTTGCCGTCGTACGCCGTCTGCCGCAACTTGTATCGACCGAGCCGCATTTACTGCTGCAAAAATCGCAACGCCTGCAGCGACAAGCGCGGCAAGTGTTGTCCACGTTTGGATCCGCGACGCGCGTAGCTGCGTCGCGACCTCTTGGCGGCGCAACGCCTCCTCGCCGGGCTTCCAATCCGTTCTAGCGCTGGAGGGCTCGCGGGGACCGCTGTCGCCAGTCTCGTCCATGCCTGCCCCAACGCCTGCCCCGACGATCGAGTTCCTGCGCCCGAAATGTTAGTCCGGAGGGTGATCGGCACCACGTCGCAAAGATGTCGGACGCCATAACGGGCGTCGGACGGCTCCTGAGGACCTGCCGTTAGAAGATCGGTTAGAAGGTCCAGCGCATTCGACAGAGCGATCCTCGATTGGAGGTGCGAAATTCCAGATCAAGAAGGGTGTCGGAGGGGGGACTTGAACCCCCACGCCCTTGCGGGCACTAGCCCCTCAAGCTAGCGCGTCTGCCGATTCCGCCACTCCGACGTGCGACCGCGCGGACGCGCGGCGAACGGACAGTCTACTCAGAGGTGTCGCGTCGACCCGAGGGGCGTCAGACGCGCAGGGCGAGCACGACCGTGCTGAACGTGAACACGAGCGCGGTGACGATCGTGATCCGGTCGAGGTTGCGCTCGACCACCGTGGACCCGGCCATCGATCCCCCCATCTGGCCGCCGAACATGTCGGACAGACCACCGCCGCGGCCTGCGTGCAGCAGCACGAACAGGATGAGGAACCCGGCCGATAGGACGTCGAGCACGAGCAGGATCGCGTTCAGCACGGCGAAAACGCTAACACATGCCCTCAGGCTCGGAACCGCACGACACGCGCGAAGTCGTCGGGATCGAGCGAGGCGCCGCCGACGAGGGCGCCGTCGATATCCGGCATCGCCATGAGGTCGGTGATGTTGCCCGGCTTCACACTGCCGCCGTAGAGGATGCGAATCGCGCCGGCGGTCTCCTCGTTGAACACGTCCCGCAGCGCGGCGCGGATGACGGCGATGGTCGCGTTGGCGTCCTCGGGGGTGGCGTTGCGCCCGGTGCCGATGGCCCAGATCGGCTCGTAGGCGACGACCGAGAGGCTCGCGCCGGCGGCGCGCACGCCGGCGAACGCAGCGCGGACCTGGCCGTCGACCCGCTCGTCGGTGAGTCCCGCTTCGCGCTCCTCGAGCGTCTCCCCCACGCACACGATCGGTGTCATCTCGTGCTTGAGGACGGCTTTGAGCTTCTGGTTCACGTCCTCGTCCGTCTCACCGAACAGCTGCCGGCGCTCGGAGTGCCCGATGATGACGTACGAGACGTTGAGCTTCGACAGCATCGGCGGGCTCACCTCGCCCGTGAACGCGCCCTGGTCCTTCCAGTAGACGTTCTGGGCACCGAGCAGGATCGGGATGCGATCCGCCTCGAGCACCGTCTGCACGGAGCGAAGCGCGGTGAACGGCGGGCACACCACGACCTCGCACTCCTTGTAATCACGGTCCTCGAGCCGGTACGAGAGCTTCTGGACGACCTGGATCGCGTCCAGATGCGTGTAGTGCATCTTCCAGTTGCCGGCCATGATCGGCCGCCGCTCGTCGCTCGCCATCAAGACCTCTTTCCTTCTCGGAGTGCACGCAGCCCGGGCAGATCACGCTGTTCGATGAACTCGAGAGACGCGCCGCCGCCGGTGCTCACGTGGTCGATGCGGTCGGCGAGCCCGAAACGGCGCACGGCGGCAGCGCTGTCGCCGCCGCCCACCACCGTGAACCCGGGGCAGCCGGCCACCGCCTCGGCGACGGCGCGGGTGCCGGCCGCGAACGGCGCCACCTCGAACACGCCCATCGGCCCGTTCCACAGCAGCAACGCGGCCCCGCCGACCTCGGCGGCGAACGCGTCAGCCGTCTCCGGCCCGATGTCGAGCCCCTTCATGTCCGGCGGCATCGCGTCCGCGGGCACGACGCGCGCGTCGGCGTCGTCGGTGATCTCGCGGGCCACCACGACGTCGGTCGGGATCCGGACCCGGCCCGTGTCGAGCAGGCGCCGGCACTCGTCGACCATCTCGGCCTCAACGAGCGAGTCGCCCACCGCATGACCCTGCGCCAGCAGGAACGTGAACATCATCGCCCCACCGACGAGGATCGCATCGCACCGTCGGAGGAGTGCGTCGATCACGCCGAGCTTGTCGCTCACCTTGGCCCCGCCGAGCACCGCGACGAACGGGTGCTCCTCCCCGCGGAGCAGACGCGAGAGTGTCTCGACCTCCCCGAACAGCAACCGCCCACCGGCGCTCGGCAAGAGCCGGGGCGGCCCCACGATCGACGCGTGAGAACGGTGCGACGCGCCGAACGCCTCGTTCACGTACGCGTCGGCGAGCTCGCACAGGTTCGTCGCGAACGCGGGGTCGTCGGCCGTCTCCCCCGGTTCGAAGCGCAGGTTCTCCAGCATGACGACGTCGCCGGGCTCGAGGCTCGCGACGTAGCGCTCGACCGCCGCGCCCACCACGCCCGGCGCGAGCGGGACCTCCTGCCCGAGCAACTCGCCCAGCCGTCGGGCGACGGGCGCCATCGAGTACTGCGGGTCGGGTGCACCCTTGGGCCGGCCGAGGTGCCCGGCGACGACGACCGCTGCATCATGCGTTCGCAGCCACTCGAGGGTCGGGAGCGCGGTGGTGATGCGCAGGTCGTCGGCGACGGCGCCGTCCTCCAACGGGACGTTGAGGTCGACGCGCACCAGCACGCGCTGCCCGCGCTCGAGGGGTAGGTCCTCGAGGCGCGGGATCCCGACGTCAGCGCTCGCCAAGGAACGCGCAGAGATCGATGAGCCGGTTCGAGAATCCCCACTCGTTGTCGTACCAGCCGAGCACCTTGACCATCGACCCCTTCGCCATGGTGTCGGTGGCCGAAAAGATGCACGACGCCGGGTTGCCGACGATGTCGGCCGAGACCAGCGGCTCCTCGGTGTATGTGAGCACGCCCTTGTAGGAGGCCTCGTTGGCGGCGGCGGCGAACGCCTCGTTCACGTCGTCGGCGGTCGCGGATTCCCCCAGCACGGCGACCAGGTCGGTGATCGATCCCGTCGGCGTCGGCACCCGCATCGACATTCCGTTGAGCTTGCCGTCCAGGGCTGGCAGCACCAGCCCGATCGCCTTCGCAGCGCCCGTGCTGCTCGGAATGATCGACAGCGCCGCCGCCCGCATCCGGCGCAGGTCGGCCTTGCCCTTTCGGGTGGTCTGGGCAACGTCCTGCAACGCCTGCTCCGTCGTGTACGCGTGAATGGTCGTCATGAAGCCCTGCTCGATCCGGAAGCGGTCGTGCAGCACCTTCGCCAACGGCGCCAGACAGTTCGTCGTGCACGAGGCGTTCGAGACGACGTCGTGCTTCGTCGGGTCGTAGTCGTCGTCGTTGACGCCGATGCAGAGGGTGATGTCGGCGTCGCCCGACGGCGCCGAGATGATCACCTTCTTGGCCCCGCCCTTCAGGTGGCCGGCGGCGGCGTCGCGGGCCGTGAAGATCCCGGTCGACTCGATGACGACGTCGACGCCGTTGTCGGCCCACGGGATCTCGGCCGGGTCCTTGACGTCGAGCTTCTTGACCTCCTTGCCGTCGACCGAGAACCCGCCGTTGCTCACCTTCACCTCGTTGGGGAGCGTTCCCCCGACCGAGTCGTGCTTGAGCAGGAAGGCCATGGTCTCGCTGTCGCCGAACGGGTCGTTGACGGCCACCAGCTCGACCCCGGAGCTCGCGCCCCGAGCCAGGAGGGCCCGATGGAAGGAGCGGCCGATCCGCCCGTATCCGTTGATCCCGACTCGTACGGTCATCAGGTCTTCCTCCGTGGTCTCGGCTTGTGCGGTGGTTCCTCGGCGCCGGCGGACTACACCAGAGCCTGCAGCGCCGCCGCCAGTTTGCCCGGATCGTGCACCAGCCCGTCGGCCCGGGCCACATCGGCGGCGACGGGCTCGACACCCCAGCCCCGGATGGCAGCGTCGTCGGCCGCCAGAGCGCCCGCCCGCTGGTACAGGAAGGTGTCGACGCGGGCGCCGTGCTCCTTGACCGCCAGCAGGTGATCGGTCGCGTCGAGCCCGGTCGTCTCGGGGGGCTGTGGTCGCAGGTTGGAGACCTGCACCACCCGGCCCGGCGCGCCTGCCACGGCCGAGCGGAGGGCGCGGACGCACAGGACGGGCAACAGGCTGGTGTACAGCGAACCCGGCGCGAGGACGACCTGGTCCGCAGCCGCGATGGCGGCGATCGCCTCCGCCGGCGCGGCGGCGTCGCTGGGCACCACCTCGACCCGCCGCTTGCGCCCGGCGCTGTTCTGCACTGCCACCTGGCCCTCGACGGCTTCGCCTTCGACGTCGGCCTTGAGGACCACGGGATCAGTCGTCGCCGGGAGCACGCGTCCGACCGCGTCGAGGAGCCGCCCGGCTTCCTCGAGCGCGGCCGTGAAGTCGCCGAGCGTCTCGGTGAGGCCGACGATCACGAGGTTGCCGAGCGCGTGCCCGCCGAGCTCGCCGCCTCCGAACCGGTGCTCGAACGCGTCGCGCCACACGGTGTCGCTGCCTGCGAGCGCGACCAGGCATCGGCGGAGGTCGCCCGGCGCCGGCACGCCGAAGTCGCGCCGCAGCCGGCCGGACGACCCGCCGTCGTCGGCCACGCTCACGATGCCGGTGATCGTCCCCGCGTACCGCCGTGCGGCGCGGAGCACGACCGACAGGCCGTGCCCGCCGCCGAGGGCGACGACGGCAGGTCCGTCACTCACGGTCGAGGTCCCGGTGGTGGACCCGAGCGGGGAACCCGAGCCGTTCGAGCAGCCGAGCGATCTCGGCTGCGATGACGACGCTGCGATGACGGCCGCCCGTACAGCCCACGCCGATCGACAGGTACGACTTGCCCTCCCGCACGTACGCCGGCAGCAGCAGCTCGAACATCTTGCCCAGTTCCTCGAGGAACGCCTGTGTCTCCTCCTGCTTCATCACGTACCGGCGGACCTTGGGATCGGTGCCGGGGAGGGGGCGCAGCGACTCGACCCAGTGTGGGTTGGGGAGGAACCGGCAATCGAACACGAGGTCGACGTCGAGCGGGAGGCCGTGCTTGTACCCGAACGACACGACGCTGATCTGCAGCCCGCTCGGCGCGGCGCCGGCCGGATCGCCGAACAGCTCGCGCAGCCGGTCGCGCAGCTCGTGCACGTTGAGCTCGGACGTGTCGACGACGACGTCGGCCTGCTCCTTGATCCGCTCGAGCAGCTCGCGCTCGCGGACGATGCTGTCGCTCACCCGGTGCGAGTCCGATTCGGCGATCGGGTGGCGACGGCGGGTGGCGTCGAACCGGCGTACGAGGACTTCGTCCGACGCGTCGAGGAACAGCACCCGGGTGCGCGCGCCGGTCTCGCGCAAGTCGGCCAGCGCCGATTCGAGCTCGGGCAGGAAGTCACCCGCACGCGTGTCGACGACCAGCGCGAATCGGCTCGTGCCCTCACGCCCCTGCCCGAGCTCGGCCACCTTCGGGATGAGCGCCGGCGGCAGGTTGTCGATGACGAAGAACCCGAGGTCCTCCAGCACGTCGGCGGCGGCGGAGCGGCCGGCGCCGGACATGCCGGTCACGACGGTGATGTCGAGGGTCGACGCCTCATCCATTGCCGTCATCCATGGTCGCAGGTCCGCCGTGGAGCCGCTCGTACAGGTCGTGGGCGATCCGATCCGGCAGCCACGTGAGCGCGGTCAGCTCTTCGAGACTCCGTTCCCTCAGCTTCTTGACGGAGCCGAACTCCTTGAGCAGTCGCGATCGACGCGTCGGCCCCAGCCCCGGCACCTCGTCGAGCACCGACTTCGTCATCTTCTTCTGTCGCAGCTGGCGGTGATACGTGATCGCGAAGCGGTGCGCTTCGTCCCGCACCTGCTGCAGGAGGTAGAGCGCCTCGGAGTCGCGTGGGATGCGTACGGGCTCCGGCTCGCCGGGCACGTACACCTCCTCGAACCGCTTCGCCAGGGCGGCGGCGCAGATGTCCTCGAGCCCGAGCTCTTCGAGCACGCGCACCGCCACGTTCAGCTGTCCCCTCCCGCCGTCGACGAGCAGCAGGTTGGGCGGGTACGCGAAGCGCTTGCCCTTGCGGGCGCCCTCGTCGCGCTCGTCGAGGTACCGGCGAAAGCGGCGCGTCAGCACCTCCTCCATCGCGGCGAAGTCGTCCTGGCCTTCCTGCTGGCGGACCTTGAAGCGGCGGTAGTCGGACCGCTTCGCGAGGCCGTCCTCCATGACGACCATCGACCCGACGATCTCCGTCCCCTGCAGGTTCGAGATGTCGAAGCACTCGATGCGCAGCGGTGCCTCCGGGAGCCCCAGCGCGTCCTGCAGCGCGGTGAGGGCGCGGGCGCGGGCGTTATGGTCCGACGCCCGCTTGAGCTTGTGGCGGGCGAACGCCTCGTCGGCGTTGTGGGTCACAGTGCCGAGCAGCTGCCGCTTGGCGCCACGCTGCGGAACCCTCACGCGCACTCGCGAACCGCGCGCCGTGGTCAGGAACTCCTCGTACAGGGGGGTGTCGTCCGGCAGGACCGGCACCAGCACCTCGCGGGGCACGTCGGTGGCGGGCGCGCCGCCGTACAGCTGCTCGAGGATGCGACCGACGAGCGCGGGGCGAGCGAGCTCTTCGACCTTGTCGACAACGAGCCCCTTGCGCCCGACCACACGGCCCTTGCGCACGAAGAACACCTGCACCGACGCCTCGAGCGCATCCTCGGCGATGCCGATGCAGTCGTAGTCCTCTTCCTTCGCGCCGACCATCTGCTGGCGCTCGATGACCTTGCGCACCGACGTGATCTGGTCGCGCAGACGGGCGGCGCGCTCGTACTCGAGCTCGTCAGCCGCGCCGTGCATCTGCTTCTCGAGCCGATCGAGCACCGGGGAGTGGTCGCCGTCGAGGAATTCGAGCAGGTCGGCGACGAGATGGTCGTAATCCTCCCGGCCGACGGCGCCCACACACGGCGCCGCGCACTTCTCGATGTGGGCGTACAGGCACGGACGACCGAGGCGGTGATGCCGGTCGAACTTCGGCTGTGTGCACGTCCGGATCGGGAACGTGCGCAGTAGGAGGTCGAGCGTCTCCCGGATGGCGTACGCATGCGCGAACGGCCCGTAGTACCGGACGCCCTTGCGCTTGGCGCCCCGCATGACCATGGCCCGGGGCCACTCCTCGTCGAGCGTCACGGCGAGGAACGGGTACGACTTGTCGTCCTTGAGGCGGACGTTGAACCGCGGCTTGTGCCGCTTGATGAGGTTGAACTCGAGGAAGAACGCCTCGACCTCGTTCCTGACCTCGATCCACTCGACCGACTCGGCCACCGCCACCATCTGGCGCGTCCGCTCGGGCATCGAGGCCGGCGGGCCGTAGTAGTTCGACAGCCGGCTGCGCAGGCCCTTGGCCTTCCCCGCGTAGATGACCCGGCCCTGGGCGTCCTTGAACAGGTAGGCCCCGGGCCCGCTGGGGACGGTGCCGGGCTCCGGACGGTCGATCACTCCTCCATTCTCCCCCTTCCGGAGGGCTGACAGAAAGAATCAGACAATTGACATTGCTGCCATGGCGGCACGGGCGGATGATGTCCGCCATGGCATCCGAGCACCACGAGGTCGTCGTCGTGGCCTTTGACGGCCTCCAGCTCCTCGACCTCGCCGGCCCGGTGGAGGTGCTCCGTACCGCCACCCGTCTCGGGGCGTCGCCGCCGTACCGCACGGTGATCGCGACGCCCGACGGCCGGCCGGTCCGCTCCGAAAGTGGCGTGTCCGTCGGCGCCGACGTGTCGCTGGCGGACCTCTCCCGGTCCTGCGACCGGTTCGACACGCTCGTCGTCGTGGGGGGCGAGGGCACCCGGACCGTGGTGGGCGACCGACCCTTTCTCGCCGATCTCGCC
>DATFXK010000130.1:0-6875 GCA_035316005.1 Acidimicrobiia bacterium
TCCGATCGATGCCGGGCAGGGGTCGCCCGACCGGCTCCCACCTTGCGCTCTCCGCCATGCAAGGACGGTGTGGCAACGATGTGATCGCTCACAGACGCGGGATCCGGATCGTGACGACGGCTCCGCCTTCCGGTCGATTCGCCGCCTCGGCGCTGCCGCCGTGCACCTCGGCGACGGCTCGGACGATGGCGAGCCCGAGGCCGGCGCCCCCGGCGCGGCTGCGCGCGGAGTCGCCCCGGCTGAACCGTTCGAACGCGTGGTCGAGGAACTCGGGCGGGAACCCCGGTCCTTCGTCGAGCACCTCTATGACCGCAGACGCGTCGCCGTTGCGGAGGCGCACGGTGATCTTCGAACGGGGCGACGAGTGGCGCAGCGCGTTCCCGATCAGATTGTCCACGGCGGGACGGAGGAGCGACGGGGCGACGCGCGCCGTCACGGATGCGTCGGTGTCCAGCTCGAGCTGAACGTGCTGTTCGTGTGCGCGCCGCTGGCCGGCGTCGATCGCCGCCTCGAGCATCGGCTGCAAGGCGGTCGCCTCGAAGCGGGCCTCGGTGCCTTCGTCCCGCTTGGCGAGGAACAGAAGATCCTCGGCGAGCTGCTCGAGGCGGTTCGTCTCCCGCGCCGCTTGGCCCACCGCGTCCCGGAGCTCGTCACGCGTGCGGGATGGCCGACCGGCGAGCTCGAGCTCGGTGCGGAGCACGGACAGCGGCGTGCGCAACTCGTGCCCGGCGTCGGCGACGAACGCCCGCTGCCGTTGCAGCGCATCCTGGAGCTCGGCGAGCAGGACGTTCATCGTCGTCGCCAAGGCATGCAGCTCGTCGTGAGTCGCCGGGACGGGCAGCCGGGCGCGGACGTCGTGCTCGGTGATGTCGGCCGCCTTCCGGCGCATGCGCTCCACCGGGCGCAAGGCCGCCGCCGCAAGCACCCATCCGCCGAGCCCGGCCAGGACCACCGCGATGGCACCGCCGATCAGCAGCGCGTTGCGGACGCGACCGACGGCGGCGTTCGTCGGCTCCAACGACGTCCCGACGACCAGGACGCGACCGCTCTGGTCGGGCTGGGCGAGAACACGGAACGGCTCCTGCTCGGCGTCCAGGGCCGCATCGGCGAACGTTGCGCCGCGATGCGCCCGACGGACGACGTCCGCGTCGACGATCGGCCGCCGGCCCGCTTCCTTCGTCGTGACGAGGACGCGGCCGTTCGAATCGAGCAGCTGCGAGACGTCGTCGCCATCGTTCACGACCTGAGGTGCGGCGATTCCCTGATCGAACTGGTTCCGGAAGGGCGACGACGTGGCCGCCGCCTGACGGCGGAGACCCGGCTCCAACGACGACCTCAGCCCGTTGCGGAACGACCGCTCGAACAGCAACCCGCCCACGACGACGAGGACCAACGCGACCACCGCGAACGCGAGCGCGAGGCGGACACGGATCGGCACGTTACGGTCCCGCGGCGCTCCGGAGCCGGTACCCGACTCCGCGGACGGTCTCCAGGTCGTCGCGGCCGAACGGTCGGTCGATCTTCTTCCGGAGGTAGGCGACGTACTGGTCGACGACGTTCGAGACGCCGTCGTACGCGAAGTCCCAGACGTGGTCGAGGATCTGGGTGCGGCTGATCACCTCGTCGGCGTGCCGCATCAGCAGCTGCAGCAGCGCCATCTCCTTCGGCGACAGTGACAGTTCGACATCGCCCCGCCAGGCGCGGTGCGTCGCGGGATCGACGCGCAAGTCGCCGACCTCGAGGAGCGCGGGCCGGGCGCCCGACTGCCGGCGCACGAGAGCCCGCACGCGGGCGGCGAGCTCGGCGAAGCTGAACGGCTTGGTGAGGTAGTCGTCGGCGCCGGCGTCGAGGCCGCGGACGCGGTCGTCCACTCCGTCGCGGGCCGTCAGCAGGAGGACGGGCGCCCAGCGACTCTCGGCACGAAGGCGGCGGCACACCTCGATGCCGTCGAGCTCCGGCAGCATGATGTCGAGGACGATCGCGTCGTAGTCCTGCTCGGTCGCCATCCAAAGGCCGTCGGTGCCGTCGCCGGCGACGTCGACCGCGTAGCCCTCCTCACGGAACCCGCGCTGCAGGAGCATCGACATCCGCGGCTCGTCTTCCACCACGAGGACCCGCACGAATTCCACGGTACGGGCGATTGGATGTGAGGAAGATGTGAGTCCGACACGACGTTGAGGTTCCTGATGGACTGCACGAACTGCGGGGAACCCGTCGATCCGAGGCGGGTCGAGCTGGGGTACGACTACTGCACCCGGCCGGAGTGCCAGGAGGCGTGTGTCGAGCGCGTCGAGCTGGCGGCGGTGGCCGTCAACAAGGCGTCCGACCAGTACGTGCGGGCCGACGAGGTCGTGCCCGACGGCCCCCCGGCCCGCTGGGGCATCGATCCCGAACCGGCGGGAGAGGAAGGGCCCGTGCCGCGTCGACCCCGCCAAGCTCCCCCGGCCCGCCGGCGGTCGAGCACGACGAAGAGGCTCGAGCGGGCGGCCGCCCGTCTCGACTCCGAGCTGGCGCGGCTCTACGAGCGGTTCTGCAAGGCCGAGCTCACCGCGGCCGAGATGCGATCCCGTCAGAACGAGCGCATCCGGGCGTTCAACGACCTGGTGCGCCGCGAGAACATCCGCTACCGGAGCTTCCTGCGCCGGCTCGTCTGATCGCCGGCGCCTAGGGTTCGGGCATGTCGGTGGACCTGCGCACCCGTACCGACGGTCCCGGCGAGCCGTTCGATGCAGCGCGGTTCTTCGACCACGACCTGCCCGCCGCCCTCGACGCGCGGCACGCCGAGGTCGCGCCGGGCACCCGGTGGCTCGACCTGCGACCCATGACGTTCGAGGTCTACGGGGACTCGTGGACGATGTCCGTGCACGGGGACCGTGTGGAGGTCGCTCTCGGGAACCGTCCCGACGCGGCCCGGGTGCGGCTCGAGCTCGGTCAGCTCGACGATCTCGTGCACGATCAGCAGACGTTCATGGGCATGTGGTCGAGCGGCCGGCTCGACCAGCCAGCCGGGCGACTCGGTGACGCGCTCGACTGGTGGCTGGTGCTCCGCGCCGCGCTCGACGGCCGTCCCATCCACGAACCGGGCGCGGTGACGTTCCAGGACCGCGATGGCCGCCCGCTGGACCTCGGACGCCCGTTCTCCGCCGATGACGACCGCGACGAGATGCGTCACTTCCTCGAAGAGGCGGGATTCCTGCACATCGAGGGGTTCTTCACCGAGGAGGAGATGGACGCCGTGTCGGCCGACATGGACCGCGCCGCGCCGGACTACGGGCCGGACGACGGCCACTCCTGGTGGGCGCGGACCGCCGGCGGCGAGCAGAAGCTCGTCCGCATGCAGTGCTTCGACGAGCGTTCCCCGGCGACGGAGGCGCTGGTCGGCAACCGCAGGTTCCTCGGGCTCGCCGAGATCCCCGGTGACGGGCACGTCTTCGGCGCCCGGAGCCATAACCGCATCGAGGCGCTCTTCAAGCCGATCGGGATCGTCGAGGGCATCTCCGACGTCCCGTGGCACAAGGACTGCAGTCTCGGCCGGCATTCGTACGAGTGCTGCAGCCTCACGGTCGGGATCTCCGTCACCGGCGCCGACGAGGTGTCGGGCCAGCTGCGCGTGCGCGCCGGATCGCACCGCGCGCTGATGTGGTCGGCACTCGACCAGCCCGGCTGCGACCTACCCGTCGTTGATCTGCCCACTCGCACCGGCGACGTCACCGTGCACCTGAGCTGCACGCTGCACATGGCCCAACCACCCGTCGAGCGCGAGCGACGCGTCATGTACAGCGGGTTCTCGCTCCCGCCGCTGGACCCCGCCGCGGCCGCCGCCGGCCGGGCCCGTCTGCGGGAGGTGCGCGAAGCGGCGCCGGTCACGGTGTCGCAGCCGCCGGGGCACACCGGCTGACCGCCGCTCAGCGCGCCGGTGCGGGCTCGCCCACGATGAGCACGCCGCGGTGACCTTGGTACCGCTGAGGCGTGTCGAGCTCGACGGAGACGCGCCACCCCGTCCCACTGAAGACGTCGTCGACGTCGTCCAACGAGAACCGCGTCAGCCACGGCTCTCCGAGGGCCGAGACCAACATCCCGCGCACCCGGTGTCGTAGCCCCTTGACGGCTTGTCGGTCCGACGACGCGATCGGGAACGCCACGGCGAGACGGCTGTCGAGCGCGGCCAGCTCGCGCAGACCGGACAGAAGTCGTTCGGTCGTGTCGCGCGTGAGGTAGCCGAGCAAGCCCTCGACGAGGAACAGCGACACTCCGCCGCGGTCGAACCCGGCCGTCTCGAGCGATTCCACGACGTTCCCGGTCGTCAGGTCGATGGGCACGAAGACGATGTCGTCGGTCGACGCGCCGACGGCGGCGAGGCGGGCGCGCTTGTCCGACTGGGTGGCGGGATGGTCGACTTCGAACCACGTGACGCCGGGGGTGGCGAAGCGGAGGGGACGGCCGTCGTAACCGGCACCGACGATCACGACCTGGGGAACGCCGCGGTCGAGCGCCGCGAGCGTCACGCGATCGAAGAACGCCGTGCGGCGCGCCATGCGCTCGTGCCACCGACCGCTCCCCCGCCCGAGCGATGTGCGCCCGAGGGATTCGTAGAGGCGGCGCTCCGCCGGCGCGTCGCCCGTCGGCACCTCGGGCCGGTCGAGCGTCGCACGCGTGCGCGCCACGAAGCGTGCCGTGACCGACGGCTTGCCCTCCTTCACGCCGACACGCTACCGACGGCACATGCGCCTCCGGATAGGTTCTCGATCGTGGGCGTGCTCGAGGCGATCGGCGACACACCGCTCGTGCGGCTCGATCGGCTGCGGCCGGCCGGCGGCGCCGAGCTGTGGGTGAAGCTCGAGGCCGCCAACCCCACTGGCTCCTACAAGGACCGTATGGCGCTGGCGATGATCGAGGGCGCGGAGCGCGACGGTCGCTTGCGTCCAGGCCAGCCCGTCGTCGAGTACACGGGCGGGAGCACGGGATCGTCACTCGCGCTCGTCTGCGCGGTGAAGGGTTACCCGCTCCGCATCGTGTCGTCGGATGCGTTCGCGCACGAGAAGATCCGCACCATGCAGGCCTTCGGCGCCGAAGTCGAGCTGATCCCGAGCCCGGCCGGCATCACCCCCGAGCTGGTGCCGGCGATGGTCGCCCGGGCGGAGGAGATCGCGGCGGAGACCGGTGCGTTCTGGACCGATCAGTTCAACAATCTCGACATGATCGACGGCTACACGGCGCTCGGCGACGAGGTGCTGCGCCAACTCCCGGGCCCGGCGAGCGTCGACGCGTTCGGCGTCTACGTCGGCACCGCCGGCTGCTTCCTCGGCGTCAGTCGCGCGCTGCGCGCCAAGCTGCCGGCGGTGCACCGCGTCGTCGTCGAACCGGCCGAGTCGGCGGTGTTGTCGGGCGGGCCGCCGGGTACCCATCACATCGAAGGCGGCGGTATCGGCCGGTGGCCGCCGCTCCTGCATCACGAAGACTTCGACGAGGTGATTGCCGTTCCCGAGGCCGACGCGTTCGCCATGGCGCGCGCCGCGACGACCCACGAAGCCGTCTTCTCCGGGCCCTCCACGGGCGCGAGCCTGGTGGCCGCCGTGCAGCTAGCAGCCCGACTCGGGGAGGGCCACCGGGTGGTCACCGTGCAGGTCGACAGCGGGCTCAAATATCTCGCCGGCGACCTCTACAACCCGATGACGAAGGAGGACTGACGATGCCATCCCTTGACTGGAGTGACCTCGACCGCTTCCGGCGGGGCGAGTTCTACCGGCACTCGGACTCCGGCGAGAACGTGCAGTTCGTCGGCGTCGCTTCCATGCCCGAGCTCGGCGGCGAGGACGTCGGCGTCTTCCGCTTCGCGCAGGGCGACCGGTGCCTCATCGCCACGAAGCGGGGGCACGGCCGGGGCGAGGTCTTCACACCCATCGCCGAATACCAGGAACCGGACGAGGCGACGACGGCCGAGTGGCGCGCCTTCGTCGAGGGGGACGAACCCTGAGGTAGCGGCACTTCGGTCGTGGAGTCATGACAGAGTCGGTCATGACCGCGGCCGCGGTCGGCGCCGATCTGCAGGACCCGCAAGTGGGTGACTACAGCCCGCTGATCCCCTTCCGAGACGATCGGCACGACGAATACTTGTCTCGTCAACTCAAGGAAGAACGGGCCCAGATCACTCGAGAAGGGACGGGGTTTGAAAGACAGCGTGTCGGTGGAGGTGATGGGACTTGAACCCACGACTTCTACGTTGCGAAGGTAAACGCGTCCCTTCCTCGACGTGCAGCAACACGGAAACGTGACGCGTCACCTGCCAAAACACATAACGGTGACCCACTCGGCCTCACCATGGTTTCGCTGCTCTTGTGTCACGCCCGTGTCACGCAGGCACGCGGTCAAGCTCGGACACCTCCCAAGGGACGCTCCCGCACTAGGCGTTTAAGAAGGACCTGGAAGCGCCGGCCAACACTCGAAACCTCCGAGTCACGGGTTCTACGTCGCAGCTACAGCGGCCAGATGCGCTCCGCTATCTGACGCCCCTGACTGCCGGCGACGACGTTCAAGTCCACCGCCCAGATGTACTGCGGGTGCGGCCCATCGGGCGGCCGCTGCGGCGGGTCTATTCGCGGGATCAACTACGTCGGCCGGTGTCCGCCCAGCGCAGTCCTCGAACTGCGACGAGCGGTTGGCGACCAAACAGATCAAGGCGCTGTTCGCGGCGCTGGGTGCGGGGGACACAAGCGGTGTGACGCGCCTGTTTCCCAACACCCGGACGTGGTTGTTTCACTCGGGGCCAGCCGGCGAGGTCGTGTCGAGCGGCAAGAGCACAGATGTGCCGTTCGGGCGCGCTTCCGGGGACCAGCTGGCCCGTGATTATGTGCGCTTGGGCCTTCCGAGGAGAGTCC
>DATFXK010000131.1:0-7032 GCA_035316005.1 Acidimicrobiia bacterium
TGCCACACGAGCTCGCCGTCGTCACGCTTCACCCACTCGCCTTCGGCGTACTCGACGCCGCCGCCCGCCTCCTCCTCCTGGAGCTGCGTCTCGCTCTTGATGTCGACACGCCAACCGGTGAGCCGGGCGGCGAGGCGTGCGTTCTGGCCCTCTTTGCCGATGGCGAGGGAGAGCTGGAAGTCGGGGACGATCACCTCGGCGGTGCCCGTCTCGGTGTGGATGCGCACCTCGCGCACCCGCGCCGGCGCGAGCGCCTTCATCACGAAGTCCTCAGAGTTCTCGCTGTAGGGGACGATGTCGACCTTCTCGCCCCGCAGCTCGTTCACGACCATCCGCACCCTTGACCCTCGGGCGCCGACGCACGCGCCGACCGGGTCGACGTTGCCGTCGTTCGACGCCACGGCGATCTTCGTGCGGTGACCCGGCTCGCGCGCGATCGCCTTGATCTCGACGACGCCGTCGACGATCTCCGGCACCTCGAGCTCGAACAACCGCTTCACGAGGCCGGGGTGCGTGCGCGACACAACGATCTGCGGCCCCTTGGCCGTCTTGCGCACCTCGACGATGTACGCCTTCAGCCGGGAGCCGTGCTCGTAGCGCTCGTTCTGGACCTGCTCCGCCTGCGGCAACAGCGCCTCGACCTTGCCGAGGTCGAGGAGCGTGTACCGCGCGTCGGTCTGCTGGATGATGCCGGTGACGATGTCGCCCTCGCGCCCGGCGTACTCCTCGTACTTCATCTCGCGTTCGGCCTCGCGGATCCGCTGGAGGATCACCTGCTTGGCCGTCTGGGCCGCGATGCGGCCGAAGTCCTCGGGGGTGTCGTCCCACTCCCGCGTGACGTTTCCCTCCTCGTCGAGCTCCTGGGCGATGACGCGGATGTCGCCGGTCTCGACGTCGATCTCGACCAGCGCTTCCTCGGCCGCGTTGGGCAGACGCTTGTACGCGGTCACGAGGGCGTTCGCGAGCGCCTCCAGCATGACCTCGACGGAGATGCCCTTCTCGCGCTCGATGTTCTCGAGCGCCTCCATCATCTCCGAGTTCATCGGGCGACTTCCTTCTGCTTCTTCTGCGCGCGCTTCCTCGCACGCTGGTCCTTCTTCGGCGCCGCGCCCCATTCGAAGATCGTGCGCGCCTGGACGATCTGGTCGTAGTCGACGTGCTCTGCGTCGTGCTCGAACTCGACGGTGATGCCGCGCTCGTCGGCGGCGACGAGCTCGCCCCGGACACGGCGCGCTTCGCCGCCGGCGTCGCGGACCTTGACCGAAACGGTCTCGCCGACGGCGCGCCGGTAGTGCTCGGGCCGGGACAGCGGGCGCTCGAGGCCGGGGCTGCTCACCTCGAGCGCGAAGTCGCCGAGGTCGAGATCGTCGAGGACGGGCTGGATGCGCTCGGACGACGCCGCGATCGCGTCGAGGTCGACGCCACCGTCACGGTCGACGACGACGCGGACGGTGCGGGCACGGCCCGAACCGGTGAACTGGACGTCGAAGAGCTGGAGGCCGAGCGGGGTGAGCACCGGCTCGACTGCGGCGACGATCGTCTCTCGCTCCGGCACCGGCGTTCACCTCCCTCTTCGCTTCGGCCCTTTCGGACCTTCCTCGTCCGTCCTCGACGTCCTCGATCAGCCCTCCGTCGCCACCCACCGCCCAACAAAAAACGTGGGCTTGCGCCCACGTCCCGCCTGCCAGTGGGTGGTCGTCAGTCTCGACCGAACCCCTTAAGTATAACGGGTTTGGGCCCGTAGAGCCGGGCGGAACGAGCGAAGAATAGAGACGCGCTATAGGCCGAAGATCTCGGCGAGCTCGTGGGGGACGGGCACCTCGAGTTGGTCGTAGGTGCACGAGGCCGGGTCGCGGTCGTGCCGCCAGTGCTGGAAGCGGGCTGTGTGCCGGAAGCGGTCGCCCTGGAGGTGCTCGTAGGCGACCTCGGCGACGAGCTCGATCCGCAGCGGCTCCCACCGCATGTCCTTCTTGGCGTTCCAGCGGCTCGGGGCGCCCGGCATCCGCCCGCCCGATTCGTGCGCCTCGGCGTCGGCCCACTCGCGCCAGGGATGACCCTCGAGCGCGTCCTTTCGGTACGCCTCGAGCTCCTTGGCGAGCTTCTTCCGCAGTGGCGCCGCGAAGCTGCTCGCCACGCCGACGTGGTGCAGCGTCCCCGCGTCGTCGTAGAGGCCGAGCAGCAGCGACCCGACGCCCTCGCCGTCCTTGTGGGTGCGGAACCCGGCGACGACACAGTCGGCCGTGCGCTGGTGCTTGACCTTGAACCAGGCGCGCTCGTTCTCCCGGTACTCCCCCGCTCCCGGCTTGGCGATCACGCCATCGAGCCCGGCTCCCTCGAACTCGTCGAACCAATCGGCCGCGATCTTCGGGTCGGCCGTCACGGGCGTGACGTGGATCGGCGCGTCGGCGCCGCCCAGCATCTTCTCGAGGCGCCGGCGCCGCTCGGCCATCGAGTGCGGCCGGAGGTCCTCGTCACCGTCGGCCAGGAGGTCGAAGGCCACGAAGCTCGAGGGTGTCTCGGCCGCCAGCTTCGCGACCCGGCTCGCGGCAGGGTGGATGCGCATCTGCAGGAGGTCGAAGTCGAGGCCCTGTTGGGTCGCGATCACGATCTCGCCGTCCACGACCGCGCGCTCGGGCAGCGCGTCACGCAGGTTCTCGACGAGCTCGGGGAAGTACCGGTTGAACGGGCGCTCGTTGCGGCTGCCGAGCTCGATCTCGTCGCCGTCGCGAAACACGATGCAGCGGAACCCGTCCCACTTCGGCTCGTAGAGCATCCCCTCGGCCGCCGGCAGCTCGCGGACGAGCTTGGCGAGCATCGGCGACACCGGCGGCCTGACCGGGAGGGTCATGGCCGACCCACGAGGACGGAAGCGACGGCGTCGCCGGGGGCGAGCTCCTCCTCTTCACCGGTGGCGCGGTCCCGGCGCTCGACCACGCCCCGCGAGAGCCCGCGCGCGCCGACGGTGAGCCGCGTCGGCATGCCGAGCAGGTCGGCGTCGGCGAACTTGATCCCGGGGCTCGCGTCGCGGTCGTCGTAGAGGACGTCGACACCGGCCTGCGTGAGCTCGTCGTAGAGGCGATCGGCGGCCGCGACGACGTCGGCGGACTGCTCCCCCTTGCCCGGCAGCGCGACCAGGTGCACGTCGTACGGCGCCACCGACGCCGGCCACGCGAACCCGAGCTCGTCGTGGTGCTCCTCGGCGACGGCGGCGACCGTGCGCGTCACGCCGATGCCGTAGCAGCCCATGACCATCGGGTGCTGCTCACCGGCTTCGTCGGTGTACAGGCAATCGAGTGCCTCGGAGAACTTGGTGCCGAGCTGGAACACCTGCCCGACCTCGATGCCGCGGTCGACCGAGAGCGACTCGCCACAGCGCGGGCACGGGTCGCCCGTGACGACCTGGGCGATGTCGGCCCACACGTCGACGTGGAAGTCGCGATCGAGCACGGCGCGGCGGACGTGGTAGTCGGGCTCGTTCGCGCCGGTGACCCACGCGGCGCCGGAACGCACGAAGCGGTCGGCGACGACCATCGAGACGCCGGGAAGGTGGGGGCCGATGTACCCCTTCGGGAGCTCGGGGTGCCGTTCGAAGTCGGCGTCGTCGAAGAGGCGCGCCGAGCGCGGCGCGACCGCCTTCTGGAGCAGGTAGGGATTGACCTCGCGATCGCCGGGTACCAGCGCGAGCCCGATCTCGCCGTCGACGTCGAAGGCAATCGACTTGAGCAGCTCTCCCGGAGGGACGCCGAGCTCGGCGGCCACGCCGTCGATCCCGGGGAGATCGGG
Source organism: Acidimicrobiia bacterium (assembly GCA_035316005.1). Classification (GTDB taxonomy): domain Bacteria; phylum Actinomycetota; class Acidimicrobiia; order IMCC26256; family JACDBD01; genus JALZAA01. Next base: position 3,784 of record DATFXK010000131.1, read on the forward strand.
TGTGTGCACCTTCTCCATCGCGGAGATGTCGCCCGCCGGCGCGAAGCCCGTGTCCGTGGTCGCGCCGCGCGTCGCCACTTGCGTGTTGGCGGCATAGTCGCAGCTCTTGCACCAGACGAACGCGTCTTCGCCCACGGCGGCAACGGCCATGAACTCGTGGTTCACGTCGCCGCCCATCTGACCCGCTTCGCCCTCGACGGGACGGAACGTGAGCCCACAGCGCGTGAACACGCGCGTGTACGCGTCGAACATCTGCTGGTAGCTCCGCTTGAGGCCTTCCTCGTCGGCGTCGAAGGAGTACGCGTCCTTCATGAGGAACTCCCGGCCCCGCAGGATCCCGAAACGAGGCCGCAGCTCGTCGCGGTACTTCCAGTTGATCTGGTACAGGTTCACGGGCAGGTCGCGGTAGCTCGAGTACTCGTTGGCGACGGTCGACGTGACGACCTCCTCGGCCGTCGGCGACAGGCAGAACCACGTGTCCCTACGGTCGTGGAGGCGGAACAGCTCGGGGCCGTAGCCGGCGTTGCGGCCGCTGCGCTCCCACAGCTCGAGAGGCTGGATGATCGGCAGCCACAGCTCCTGCGCGCCGGCGGCGTCCATCTCCTCCCGGACGATCTGAGCGACCTTGCGCACCACCCGGTAGCCCAGGGGCAGCCACGAGTAGACCCCGCTCGCCACCCGGCGGAGGAAGCCCGCCCGGACCAGCAGCCGGTGGCTGTCGACCTCGGCGTCGGCGGGGTCGTCCCGCAGGGTGCGCAGGAACAGCTGCGACATGCGCATGGGTCAGAGGGTATCGGGGAGGTCCCTCACGGCCGCGTGGTCGTGGTGGTCGGGGCGGGACGCACCGCGCCCGGCGACGGGATCGCGCCCGGGTCGCCGGGGGTGCAGGCCGAGGGCTTCGAGGTGCGTCCGGGCGCCGCGAGCTTCGGTGGATCACGGAACGCAGGGCGCGAAAAGTCCAGAGCGTCGAGGAGATTGTCGGCGTTGGCGTCGCGGAACGTCAGGGCGGGGAGGTTCCACTTGGTCTCGACGAGCTTCAGGATCGACGTGTGGTCGTGGACCACGTGCGACACGTAGTTGCGACGCGCGTAGGGCGACACGATCACGGCCGGGACACGGAACCCGTACCGGTCGTACCCGCCGGGCTCATCGGGCGGCACGTGGATGTCGGGCGGGATGTCGTCCGGCTTCACGGCTGCCGGCGGCGGCACGTGGTCGTAGTAGCCACCGTGCTCGTCGTACAGCCAGATCAGCAGCGACTTCGACCACGCCGGCCCGTGCATGACGGCGTTGACGACGCGCGACACGAACGATTCGCCGAGCTGGATGTCGGCGTCGTTCTCCTCTGACTCGTCAGTGTCGAATCCCGGGTCTACGAGCGAGAAGCCCGGAAGACTCCCCGCGGCAGCATCGGCGTAGAACTGATCGATGCTCACGAGGTTCCCGCGGTTGTTGTCGACCGGCGACTGGTACAGGCCGGTTTGCGGGAGGTCCGTGTAGTAGTTGCGCCAGCTGATGCCGTGTGCGTTCAGCTGGTCGAGGATGAGACCGTTCGGCGGCGACGGCGCCAGGATCTTCGAGACGTCGGTGCTGACGAGCCCGTGCGCCGTTCCGGCCAACAAGAACCGTCGGTTCGGATAGGTCTGCCCGAGGCAGGAGCCGAACCATCGGTCGCAGAGCGGGAAGGTGTTCGCGAGCGAGTAGTAGAACGGAATTTCGTCCTGGGTCCAGTAGCCCATCGCGACGGGCCCGCTCGCGCGCACGAAGCCGTCGTTGCGGCCGTGGTCGTACTGCACGTGGCTCGCGTTCCAGTTCTGGCCGGGCTCCCGGTCGAGCTGGCACGCGCTCGGCATCCGGAAGGCGTGAACGAGGTTGCCGGCATCGTCGGGGTTGGCGGCCGTCGGCTGTCGCCGGTGGTCGAGGTGGAAACCGTCGCCACGTCGGAGCATCCCCAGGTAGTTGTCGTACGAGTGGTTCTCCATCATCACGACGACGATGTGCTCGATCTTCGGGAGCGTGTCGGTGCCTGCCGGGAGCCGCGGGTGAGGCAGCGATCCGGGCTTCCGGAGCGGCGGGGGCTTCGTCGCCGCTGCCGGGCGGGGCCAACCCAGCCGGGCGAAGGCGAGGGTGACGCCGACCGCGGCTCCCTCGCCGAGGAAGGCACGGCGGGTGAGGCGACGGCCCGGCACGCCGGCGATTCTTCCGCCCTTCGGGCTGTTTCCGCCCGCGGGCACCCGGGGAAATATTCCTGACCTGGGCGGTAGTAATTGCCCGGCCGAGCCGCTACCCTAAATGCGACCGCCGTACTCGGCTTTCCTGGATCGACCCCTCCGGAGGACGACATGGCCATCGACGTGAGCACGCTGTCGACCCGGCCCCTCGACCCCGTCATCGACGAGGAGCTGGACAAGTTCGAGGAGGGCGTCCGCCAATACCTTGCCGGTGAGCTCGAGGAGGACGTCTTCCGCGTCTTCCGGCTGAACCAGGGCATCTACGGCCAGCGCCAGGGCGGCCACAACCAGATGGTGCGGGTCAAGGTCCCGCACGGGTCGCTCAACCCGGAGCAGCTGGAGATGCTCGCCTACCTCGCCGACGAGTACTCGCGGGGGTGGGCGCACCTGACCACGCGCCAGAACGTGCAGATGCACTTCGTGCAGCTGGAGCAGACGCCCGAGGTGCTGCGGCACCTGGCGTCCGTCGACCTGACGACCCGCGAGGCGTGCGGCGACACCGTGCGCAACGTGACCGGCTGCCACCTCGCCGGCGCGTGCCCGTTCGAGGTGCTCGACATCAGCCCGTGGGCGCAGGCCACCACCGAGTTCTTCCTGCGCAACCCGTACGCGCAGCGCCTGCCCCGAAAGTTCAAGATCAACTTCTCGGGCTGCGTCACCGATTGCGGCCAGGCCATGTTCAACGACGTCGGCGTGATCGGCGTGAACCGGCCCAAGCCCGACGGCACGCTCGAGCCCGGCTTCAAGGTGTTCGTCGCCGGTGGTCTCGGCGCCAACCCGCATCCGGCGCAGGCGCTCGAGGAATTCACGCCGCGCGAGCAGCTGATGCCGACGCTCGAGGCGATCGTGCGGGTGTTCGACCACTACGGCAACCGTGACAACAAGCTCCGGGCGCGCATGAAGTGGCTCGTCGACACGATGGGCATGGACGAGCTGCGCGAGCGCATCTTCAAGGAGCGCAAGTTCCTGCCCGCCGCCACGAGCTACCAGGGCGGTCTACCGGACGCGGTCCGGGAAA
>DATFXK010000132.1:0-2116 GCA_035316005.1 Acidimicrobiia bacterium
GGTGCGCGGCGAGCGCCCGTCCGCAGTGGGAGGTGGTCACGTGGCCTCCGAGCACGAGCGACGCCTCGGAGAGTACGAACGCCAGGTCGGCGAGCTTCAGCAGCAGGCGAAGGCGCTGGAGGAAGAGGTCGTCGTCCTGCGGCGCCGGCTCCAGGACGCTCCCAAGCGGGTCCGCACGCTCGAGGAACGCCTGCTCGAGACGAAGGGTCAGCTCGCCCAGGCCGTCTCGCAGAACGAAAAGCTCTCGGCGACCCTCCGTGAGGCGCGCGAGCACATCGGCGCGCTGCGCGAGGAGGTCGAGAAGCTCACGATGCCGCCGTCGGCCTACGGCACGTTCCTCGAGGTCAACGACGACGGCACCGTCGACGTGTTCACCGCCGGCCGCAAGATGCGGGTCGCGCTCCATCCCGAGCTCGACGTCGGCGAGCTGCAGCGCGGTCAGGAGGTCGTGCTCAACGAGTCGCTGAACGTCGTGCTGGCGCGCGGCCACGAGATCGCGGGCGAGGTCGTCACGCTCAAGGAGCTGCTCGACAACGGCCGGCGCGCGCTCGTGGTCGGCCGCGCCGACGAGGAGCGTGTCTGCGAGCTCGCCAGCGAGCTGTTCGGCGAGCGGCTGCGGGCCGGCGACCACCTGTTGATGGAGACCCGATCGGGTGTGCTCGTCGAGCGCCTGCCGCGCCCGGAGGTCGAGGAGCTCATCCTCGAAGAGGTCCCCGACATCACGTACGCGGACGTCGGCGGCCTCGACGACCAGATCGACCAGATCCAGGACGCCGTCGAGCTGCCGTACCTGTATGCCGAGCTGTTCCACGAGCACCAGCTGCAGCCGCCGAAGGGGATCCTGCTCTACGGCCCGCCGGGATGCGGCAAGACGCTCATCGCCAAGGCCGTCGCCAACTCGCTCGCGAAGCGCGTCGCCGAGAAGACGGGCGACAGCGCGACGCGGTCGTACTTCCTCAACATCAAGGGCCCCGAGCTCCTGAACAAGTACGTGGGCGAGACCGAACGCCAGATCCGTCTGATCTTCCAGCGCGCACGGGAGAAGTCCGAGGAAGGCGTGCCCGTCATCGTCTTCTTCGACGAGATGGACTCGTTGTTCCGCACCCGCGGGTCGGGCATCTCCTCCGACATCGAGAGCACGATCGTGCCGCAGCTCCTCGCCGAGATCGACGGTGTCGAGAGCCTGAAGAACGTGATCGTGATCGGGGCCTCGAACCGCGAGGACCTCATCGACCCCGCGATCCTCCGGCCCGGCCGGCTTGACGTGAAGATCAAGATCGAGCGCCCCGATCGGGAGGCGGCTCACCAGATCTTCAGCCGCTACCTGAGCGACGAGCTGCCCATCGCCGACGACGAGACGGCCAAGGCGGGCAGCAGGAGAGAAGCAGTCGACGCGATGATCGCCGCCGCCGTCGGTCGCATGTACTCGTCCGACGACGAGAACCGTTTCCTCGAGGTGACGTACCAGAACGGCGACAAGGAGGTGCTGTTCTTCAAGGACTTCGCCTCGGGCGCCATGATCGAGAACGTCGTGCGTCGGTCGAAGAAGATGTCGATCAAGCGGCAGATCAGCGGCGGCGCCAAGGGCATCTCCGCCAGCGACCTGGTGGACTCGATCCGGCAGGAGTACCGCGAGCACGAGGACCTGCCGAACACGACGAACCCCGATGACTGGGCGAAGATCTCGGGCAAGAAGGGCGAGCGCATCGTGTTCGTGCGCACCCTGCTCACGGACGACGAAGGCGCGGGCGGCGGCCGCCAGATCGAGCGCGTCACCACCGGCCAGTACCTCTGACCTGCGGCGGCGCGCGGCCGCCCGGGGAACAAGGCTGCAGAGGACCGCCGGGTAGGCTGATTCGGTGGCCGTCCCCAAGGTCTGCGGTATCGAGACCGAGTACGGCGTCGCGTTGCGGGGAGCGGCGGACGCCAACCCGGTGCTCGCGTCGTCGATGCTCATCAACGCCTACGTCGAGCACCGCAAGGTCGGGTGGGACTTCGAGGACGAGTCGCCGGGGCGTGATGCCCGCGGGTTCGCACGTGAGGGCGCCGCCCCGCCCGAGATCGAGACGCACCTCGTGAACACGGTGCTCACCAACGGGGCGCGCTACTACGTCGA
>DATFXK010000133.1:0-3114 GCA_035316005.1 Acidimicrobiia bacterium
ATCTGCGAACGCTCGTTCTGGCACGACACGACGATCCCCGTCGGAAGATGCGTGATGCGCACGGCGGAGTCGGTCACGTTCACGTGTTGGCCCCCGGCGCCCGACGAGCGGTACGTGTCGATGCGCAGGTCGTTCGGGTCGATCTCCGGTTCCTCGGAGTGCTCCAGCGCGGGAACGGCGTCGAACGACGCGAACGCGGTCTGTCGCCGGGCGTTCGCGTCGAAGGGTGAGATGCGGATCAGTCGGTGCACGCCCTTCTCGCCCTGCAGCAGTCCGAACGCGTACCGGCCCTTGACGATGAACGTCGCCGACGTGATGCCGGCTTCGGTTCCTTCTTGTGCCTCGTCGAGCTCGATGTCGAAGCCGCGGCGCTCGGCCCACCGCAGGTACATGCGCAGCAACATTTCGGTCCAGTCCTGCGCGTCCGTACCGCCCGCGCCCGAGTGGACCTCGCAGATGGCGTCCCGCTCGTCGTGCTCCCCCGTGAACAGGGCGCGCAGCTCCAGGGTGTCGAGATCGGAGGCCAAGGAGCCGGTGCCGGCGTCGATCTCCGGCTCCACCGAGTCGTCCCCCTCCTCGCGGCCCAGCTCGTACAGGGTCTCGACCTCCGAGAGCCGCTCCTCGAGGCCGTCGAACACCTCGAGGTCGTCACGCAGGCGGGCGAGCTCGGTCGTGACCTTGCGGGCCTGCTCCTGGTCCTCCCAGAGATCGGCGCGGCTCGCCTCCTGCTCGAGCTCGGTCAGCCGCGTCCGGGCCGCTTCGATCTGGAGGTACGCGCGCGCGTCGTCGACGCGGCGGCGGAGGTCGGCCAGCGTCTCGGTGAAGTCGCGCATCGCGAAGGGTGCGGGTCTCGACGCCGCGGTTCAGCGACCGTGGCAGTGCTTGAACTTCTTGCCGCTCCCGCAGTAGCACGGCTCGTTGCGGCCCGGGGTCTTCTCGACGCGCACGGGCTGCTGCACGACCTCTTCCGGCCGGTCGGCGACGGCCGTCGCCGTCGGCGCCGCGGCCATGCCGTCGCCCACGGGCTCCTCCATCGGCTGCCCGGCCGCCGCCGCCTGCAGCGCCTCGGAGCCCTGCACCGGACCGTCGGCGGAGGAGTACCGGACGTTGCTCGCCTGACGCCTCGGTTCCTCCTCGGCGACGACCTGGAGATGGGAGACGTAGCGGACGAAGTTGTCCTGGATGCTCGCCATCATCGCAGAGAACATGTCGAACCCTTCGCGCTGCCATTCGGCGAGCGGGTCCTTCTGCCCCATCGCGCGCAGGTTGATGCCCTCGCGCAGGTAGTCCATCTCGTAGAGGTGCTCGCGCCAGTGCTGGTCGATCACCGACAGCATCACGCGGCGCTCGATCTCGCGGAGCGCCTCGCTCCCGATCGTCTGTTCCTTCTGCTCGTACAGCTCGACCGCGTCGTCGGTGAGCGTCTCCACGACCTGCTCCCGGTCCGGCAGGTCGAGCTGGTCGCGCGTCACCCGCGTCGGGAACGTGGTCTGGATCTGGTTGTAGAGCTCGTCGAGGTCCCACTCCTCGGGGTACTCGGTCGGACACCAGGTCTCGACCGCGTTCCGGATGGAGCCCTCGATGGCCTCGAACGCCTCGTCGCGCAGGTCACCGCCGTCGAGGATCTGCTGGCGGCGCATGTAGATCACCTTGCGCTGCTCGTTCATGACCTCGTCGTACTTGAGGACGTCCTTGCGGATCTCGAAGTTGCGATCCTCGACCGTGCGCTGCGCACGTTCGATCGCCTTGGTCACCATCCGTGCCTCGAGCGGGACGTCGTCGGGGAAGGCCTTCCCCATCACCCAGTTCATGGCCCCCGTCGCGAAGAGGCGCATGAGCTCGTCCTCGAGCGAGAGGTAGAAGCGGCTCTCGCCCGGGTCGCCCTGGCGCCCCGACCGGCCCCGGAGCTGGTTGTCGATTCGGCGGCTCTCGTGGCGCTCCGTGCCGAGGACGTAGAGCCCCCCGAGCTCGCGGACGACGTCGCCGTCTGGACGGCACTCGTCCCGGAACTTCGCCACCAGCTCCTGGTAGCGCTCGGGCGCCTCTTCGGGCGTGGATCCCTCGGCGAGGAGCTCCTGGCGCGCCAGGCCCTCGGGGTTGCCACCGAGCAGGATGTCGACGCCGCGCCCGGCCATGTTCGTGGCAACCGTGACCGTGTGCGGCCGTCCCGCCTGGGTGACGATGATCGCTTCCTTCTCGTGCTGCTTGGCGTTCAGCACCGAGTGCGGGATGCCGCGCTTCTCGAGCAGCCGCGAGAGCTTCTCGGACTTCTCCACCGAGATCGTGCCGACGAGGACCGGCTGGCCGGTCTCGTGGCGCTCTTCGATGTCCTCGGCGACGGCGTTGAACTTGGCGTCCTCGGTCTTGTAGATCAGGTCGGCGTCGTCGTCCCGGATCATGGGCTCGTTCGTCGGGATCCCGACGACCTCGAGCGCGTACGTGTGCGCGAACTCGCCCGCCTCGGTCAGCGCAGTTCCCGTCATGCCGGAGAGCTTCTCGTACATGCGGAAGTAGTTCTGGAGCGTGACCGTCGCCAACGTCTGGTTCTCGGACTTGACGCGCACGCCTTCCTTCGCCTCGACGGCCTGGTGGAGCCCTTCGCTCCAGCGCCGGCCCTCGAGGATGCGGCCGGTGAACTCGTCGACGATCTTCGCCTCGCCGTTCTGAATGACGTAGTCGACGTCCCGCTTGAACAGCTCCTTGGCGCGCAGCGCCGCTTGGAGCTGGTGCACGAAGTTCTGGTTGACATGCTCGTACAGGTTGTCGACCGAGAGCGCCTGCTCGACGCGACCGATGCCTTCTTCGGTCGGGACGACCGTACGCTTCGCTTCGTCGACCTCGTAGTCGAGGTCGCGCTGCAGTCCCTTCACGACGCGTGCGAATTGGTAGTACAGCTCCTGGGCGTCGTCGGCCCGGCCCGAGATGATCAGCGGGGTCCTCGCCTCGTCGACGAGGATCGAGTCGACCTCGTCCACGATCGCGAAGAAGTGACCCCGCTGGGTCTGTTCCTCCTTCGACAGGGCCATGTTGTCGCGCAGGTAGTCGAAACCGAACTCGTTGTTCGTGCCGTACGTGATGTCGGCTGCGTACGCGGCCCGCTTCGCCTCCGGGTCG
>DATFXK010000134.1:0-9233 GCA_035316005.1 Acidimicrobiia bacterium
CAACGCGACGGACCGGCCGCCCCTCGCGTACGCGCCCGACGCGCCGTACTACCTGATGCTCACGAAGGGGCTCGTCGAGCACGGCGCCTACCTGCGGATCCCGAACCTCGGTTGGCCCTTCAGCCTGCAGCTCTACGACAACCCCGAGACCGGCGACAACCTCCAGCTCGCGTTGCTGCGGGGGCTCGGCTTCTTCCTGCGCGACGCGGTGCTGACCGTCAACGTCTATTACATCCTCACCTTCGTCGCCGTCTCCCTCGCCGCGTGGTTCGTGCTCCGGCGCCTTGGTGTGTCGCGTCTCGTCGCGGGCGTCGTCGCCATCCTGTACTCCTTCCTCCCGTACCACTTCGCCCGGGGCGAGGCGCACCTGCTGCTGTCGGGCTACTTCATGGTCCCGATCGCGACCCTGCTGATCCTGCAGGTGCTGTCGGACGATCCGCCGTTCACGGCCCGCCGCGAGTCACCCGAGCCGCGGTGGCGGCTGGCGCTGTGGGGCCGCCCGGCGGTGCCGTGGCTGCTGGCGTGCGCGGCGTTGGGCTCCACCGGTCCGTACTACGCCTTCTTCGCCGTGCTGCTGCTCGCCGCGGCCGTGATCGCGGACTTCGTGGCCCGTCGGAGCTGGCGGCGCGTGGCGTCCGGTGCGGTGGCCGCCGGCCTCGTGGTCCTGGTGCTGTTGCTCAACCTCTCGCCGTCGTTGCTGTACTGGGCGAAGCACGGACAGAACGACCAGGCCATCCCCCGCGGGATCTCGGAGACGGAGGTGAACGGGCTCCGGGTCGCCGAGCTCGTGCTCCCGCGGGTCGACCACCGCATCGACGCCCTCGCCGATGCGCAACGCAAGAGCGACCGGTTCAGCCCGGTGGCGACTTCAGAGCGCGGCCAGCAGCTCGGGCTCGTCGGCGCGATCGGTTTCGTCGGACTCATCGTCTTCACGCTCAGCCGCCTGCTGCGCCGACGGGAAGATGCCGGCTCGCGCGATCCGCCGGCGCTCGGCACGCGCCGCGAGATCGGGAAGCGCCTGGGCCTGCTCACCGTGGTCGCCGTGATCGTCGCCGCCGTGAGCGGGATCTCGCTCCTCATCTCGGCGGCCGGGATCCGGTACATCCGGTCGTACAACCGGATCTCGGTGTTCATCGCGTTCTTCGCCCTCATCGCGGTCGCGTTCGGGCTCGACTGGATCATCGCTCGCGTGCCGCGCTGGCACGGTCGTGCCGTCCTGGCGGGCGCGGTGTGCATCGCCGTGCTCGCGGTCGGGATCTTCGACCAGACGTCGTCGGCGGACGTCCCCGACTACAAGGCGCTCGAGCACGCCTGGAACAGCGACGACCTCTTCATGCACGGCATCGAACGCGACCTCGGGGCGGGCGCGGCGGTGTTCCAGATGCCGTACGTCTTCTTCCCCGAGGCGGGGATGATCGTCGGCACCGGCCCCTACGACCAGGTACGGGGCTGGTTGCACGCCGACTCGCTCCGTTGGAGCTGGGGGTCGGTGCGCGGCCGCGAAGGCGACTGGCAGGGCGCGCTCGTGCGGCTCCCCGCGCCGGAGGCGCTCGACGCGCTCACCGCGGTCGGGTTCACCGGGCTGATGATCGACCGCGCCGGGTACGAGGACCACGGCGCCGGCATCGAAGCGGAGTACACGAGCACTCTCGGGCAGCAGCCGCGGGTCAGCCCGAACGGCCGGCTGCTCTTCTACGACCTCCGACCGTGGGCGCGCGACCTGCGGACGCGGCTCACGAAGGCGGAGATCGACGAGTTGCGACGCAAAACGCTCGACGCCCGGGCCGCGCCGCCGGGCGCGCTCACGTGAGCGCAGGAGAACCCTGACTACCCTGTCAGGGATGTCGACGAGCGCCGCGGGCGTCGATCCGTTCGCCGAGGACGAGGACCAGCAGGCGCTGCGCAAGCTTGCCCGCGACGTCGCCGAGCGCGAGCTGGCGCCGAACGCCCGCCACTGGGACGAGACCGAGGAGTTCCCGGACGCTTCGTGGGACGCGCTGCGCAAGGCCGACCTGTTCGGCATCACCGTCGGCGAGCAGTACGGCGGTATGGGCATGGGCGACGTCGAGGCCGCCATCGCCTTGGAGGAGCTCGCCCGCGCCGACGTCTCGAGCGCCATCCTGGCCCAGCTCATCTACAACGGCCCGCCGCGCGCGATCGAGCACCTCGGCAACGACGCGCTCAAGGAGCGGTGGCTCCCGCTGGCGGCCACAGGCGAGACGCTGTTCTGCATCGGCATCAGCGAGAGCGAGGCCGGCTCCGCCGTCAACCACATGCGCGCCCGCCTCACCCCCGACGGCGACGGCTACCGGCTCAACGCGTACAAGAACTACGTCACCGGTGGGCACAAGGCGGGGGCGTGCCTGGTGTGGTGCCGCTTCCCCCGCAGCGAGGGGTCGAAGGGCATCGGCGCCGTGGTCGTCGACCTGCAGTCGGACGGGGTCAGCTGCGCCGGCACGCACGTGAAGATGGGGCTGCGCGGCACGAGCGAAGCCGAGCTCGCCTTCGACGACGTGTACGTCGCACCCGAGGACGTGCTGCTCGAAGGCGACCCGTCGACCAGCGACGCGTTCAAGACGCTGATCTCGCACCTCAACCACGAGCGCTGCGGCAACGCGGCCATGTGCCTCGGCGCCGCCCAGGGCGCGTTCGAGTACGCGGTGGGGTACATCAACGAGCGCGTCGTCGGTGGCCGGCCGTTGGCGGATTTGCAGGGCCTACAATGGAAGGCGGCCGACATGGCGACGCAGCTCGACGGCGCCCGGCTGCTGCTCCTGCGCGCGCTGCACCTCGCCGGCCCGGCCGGCACGCCGCCCGCACTCGAGACGGCGATGGCGAAGGCGGCCGCGAACCTCGCCGCCAAGTACGTGTGTGACGAGGCGATCCAGCTCCTGGGCGGCTACGGCTACAGCCGCGAGTACCCCGTCGAGCGCGCCTACCGCGACATCCGCGGGCTCTGCATCGGCGCCGGCACGGTCGAGATCCAGCGCAACTTCATCGGGTCACAGGTGGTGCGCGGCGCGACGACCGTCAGTGCGGGGTGGCGGAACCCGCTTGTGTAGTCGGGGCTTCGGCGCTCCGACGGGGAGCACTGAGTTCCAGTCCTTTCGCATCGCGGTCGAGAGCCGCGCGACGTAGGGCTCGAGGATCTCGTGGTACGCGGCGAAGGTGTTCGCACGCACGCCGTCGCGCGCGCCCCGGCGTCGCTCCGAGTCGTCGCCGTCCAGCTCGAGCCGCCGGATCGTGAACTGCTGGAAGTGAGCGGGGAACTCGTCGGCAACGCGCGCGACGGCGCTGGAGCCGACGAGCGTGACCGCGACCCGAAGCTTCCCGAGGCGCCGTCCCAGCTCGTCGGCCGCGTCCAACAGCTGGTCGGGTGCCCCCGCGAAGGCCTTGTTGCACGAGTACGGGATCTCCGACAGCTCGTTCAGGAACCGGGCGTAGGTCTCCTGGCGTGTCCTTGCCGCGCTCTGCCGTCGCGTCTGATGGTTTCGCAACAGCTCGATCCCTTGCATCACCGCGAAACCGAACACCACGAGCAGCCGCCCATCACGAAAGCGCCCACGCGCTGTCACCTCCGCTCCTCGGTCAGTGTCGGCTGCCCCGGTAGCGTCGCGGTGAGATGTCTAACATTCCCAGCGGGCCGCCGGCCCACCCGGTCGTGAGCGCGTGACGCTCCGGCCCACCTACCGCCACCCTCGAGCGCGCGACTACCTGGGCCCGGGAGGCTCGTGGGACATCCCGTCGCTCGACGCCACCGTGTCGGCGGCGGCGCGGGGCGCGCGCGGCGGCCTCGTCGTCGACGACTCGGCCGGCGCTCGCCTCGACGGCGCCGGGCTCGAGGCGCGGGTGGCCGCGCTCGCCGGAGGCCTGCGGGGCGCCGGCGTTCGCCGGGGTGACGTGGTCGCGTGGCAGTCGCCGAACTGGCACGAGGCCGTCCTGCTGTACCGGGCGTGCTGGCGGCTGGGCGCGATCGCGGCACCGATCCACCACCAGGCGGGGCCGGCCGACGTCGACCGCATGCTCGGCGCGCTGGATGCGCGCGTTTGGCTCCCGGGCGACGAGGTGCGCGGGCCGAGCGCGCGCCTGCCGAAGCTGCTCGACGCGGGAACGCCCGTCACGCGGTCGGCGGCGCGTCCGAGCGACCTGGCCGTCGTGCTGTTCACGTCCGGGTCGAGCGGGGTGCCGAAAGCGGCGCTGCACACCCAGCGTGGGCTGGCGTACAAGGCGCGCATCATGATCCGGGCCCACGAGCTCGTGCCCGGCGACTCGATCCTCATGCCGGCGCCGCTGGCGCACGTCTCCGGGCTGCTCAACGCGGTGTTGATCCCGGGCGTCCTGCCGATGCGGGCGACGTTGATGGCCAAGTGGAGCCCGGAGGACGCGCTGGCGACGATCGAACGCGAGCGCATCACGTTCATGATCGGGCCGCCGACGTTCTTCGTCGGTCTCATGGGGACGCCCGGCTTCGCGTCGAGCCGGGTCGAGAGCCTTCGACTGATCTCGAGCGGGGGTGCCGGGGTGACGCCCGCGTTCGTGGAGCAGGCGAGTAACGCGTTCGGCGCGCGGGTGAAGCGCACGTACGGCTCGACCGAGGCGCCGACGGTGACGACGAGCACGCCGCGAGACTCGGTCGAACGGGCGCGGGAGACGGACGGGCACGCGACGGGCGCGGTCGAGCTGCGCGTGAGCGATCCCGACACGGGGCGAGCGCGGCTTCCCGGTGAGCTCGGCGAGCTGTGGCTGCGCGGCCCGGAGCTGTTCGTGGGCTACGCCGACGCCCGGCAGACGCGCGCTGCGATCCACCGGGGCTGGTTCTGCACCGGCGATCTGGCAACGGTCGACGCCGACGGGTGGCTCACGATCGCCGGTCGCATGAAGGACGTGATCATCCGGGGCGGTGAGAACATCTCCGCCGGCGAGGTGGAAGGCATCCTCGAAGCGCACCCCGCCGTGCGGCAGGCGGCCGTCGTCGGCGAGCCGGACGCCCGGCTCGGCGAGCGGGTCTGCGCGTTCGTCGTGGCGTCGGGGCCGTTCGACCTCGCCGCGTGCCGGGCCTGGTTCGCCGAGCAGGGCGTGGCGGTGTTCAAGACGCCCGAGCGCGTCGTGCAGGTCGACGCGCTCCCCCTCCTCGCCGCCGGCAAACCGGACCGCGCCGCGCTGATGAAGCGGGCCCAGCGTTTTGGCGTCGCAGAAGCCCAATGATCCGGGTCCTGCGACGCCAAAATCATCGGCGCGTCAGCTGCCGCGGGTTCTCGACATCGGAGGGACGGCAGTTCTTGGGTGCGTTCACCGGGTCGCACCCGGCCGGCGTGCCGCCGGGGATCTGCACGACGTAGTCGCCGCCGATGGCGGGAACCGGGACCTCGAAGTCGGTGCTGACGATCTGGGCGCCGCTTCGGAGCGCGAGATCGCGGCGGGCGACGTCGTGATTCCGCGCCTCGACGAGGTCGGCGTCGGCGCGGGTGCGGACGATGAAGCCCTGCCTCACCAGCTGCTGGATCCTTGCCTCGTCGGGGTCGTCCATCTTGATGACCGCCGCCGCCGGTGACTGCTCCGCGGCCGTCACGAACATGGCCCGCTTCTCGAGCGACGGGTGCCCCTGCAGGAAGGCGTCACGGATCGCGCCGCTTGTGTTGAGGGCGACCAGCACCTTGCCGCGGGTCTTGGCGAGCTTGGCCAGCCCTTCCCCGTCACGGCGGCCCGCAGTGTCTTCGCCTTGCCGCGCACGCTGTCGGGCGTGATCAGCTGCCGGCCCAGCGACGAGCGGACGACCGCGTCGAGCTGATCGAGCCCGGCGGCGTCGAACCGCCGCAACGACGGGTCGATCGTGAAGTCGATGTCATCGTTCTTCGGTTCGATCAGGATGAAGATCGGGACGTGGCCGGGATGTGCGGTCGACCAGGTCCGGACCACCTGAAGGCACTGTGCGATCGGCGTGCAGTTGCTCGTGGCGTCGATGACGGGCGTGTGCAGCACCGGGAACTGGCCGTCGGGCGCGTTGGCGACGTCGAGCTCGAAGCCCCGCACGCCCAGGTCGAGCTGCTGGTCGAGCGGCGGGTGCGTGTATTGCATGTTCGGCGGCGACTGGATCGGAGCGTCCTGTTCGATGTGATAGCTGTTGTGCGTCGCCAGGACCTGTACCTGATTCGTGCGCAACGTGCCGTCGAGGCGGTTCGCACTCGCCGTCGTCACCGACCCGACCGTCGCGATCACGGAGACGACCGCGATCGCGCCGAGGGCCGTGCGCTTCCCCCGTCGCACACGGCGATCATGTCAGATGACGCTGCGACCAGTCTCGACGCGCGGACGGAGCAGGTCGGCGAGCCGCTGCCGGTGGTAGGCGGCGTCGCCGAAGCTGACCTGGTCGAGCTGGGCGCGCTTGAGAAAGAGGTGCAGGTCGTGCTCCCAGGTGAAGCCGATTCCCCCGTGCACTTGGAGCGCCGACGCCATCACGCGCTTCGACGCGTCCGAGCACCAGATCTTCGCCGTCGACGCCGCGACGGACGCGTCCTCGTGGCCGGCGCCGATGCACCATGCCGCCCAGTAGGCACTCGAGCGCATGCCCTCGACGTCGACGAGCATGTCGGCGCAACGGTGCTTCACCGCCTGGAAGCTGCCGATCGGGCGGCCGAACTGCACCCGGTCCTTCGCGTAGTCGACGGCCATCTCCATCGCGCGCGCCGCGCCCCCGAGCATCTCGGCCGAGGTGAAGGCCGCGCCGCAGTCGAGGAGCGCCTCCACGTCCTCACTGCCACCGACTCGTTCCGCTGGGGTCTCGTCGAAGCGCAGCCAGGCGAGCTCGCGCGTCAGGTCCATCGCCGGCTCGCGTCGCGGCTGCTCGCCCTCCCCCAGCTCGACCAAGAACAGCGCCGGCCCCTCGCCGGTGTCGGCAGTTACGACGGCGACGTCCGCGCTCGGCGCGAACGGCACCGGATCGCTGCGCCCCGTGAGCCGGTCACGCTCGGCCCGCACGCCCCCGTGCCCGGTTCGCGTCCAGGCCACGCAGCCGATCGCGTCACCACCCGCCAGCCGCGCGGCCCACTCCTCACGTCCCGCGCGCGTGAGGGCGCCGAGCGCCAGCAGCGTCGACAGGAACGGCGCCGGCGCGACGTGGCGCCCGATCTCCTCGACCAGCACGGCGACCTCGACGGCGCCGAGCCCGAGGCCGCCCCGCTCCTCGGGCACGTCGACTGCGGTCCAGCCCTGCTCGACCATCGCCTTCCAGAGCCCGTGGTCGACGCCGCCGCCCGCGTCGACGACGGTGCGGACGCGTGTCGGGTCGGCCAGGCCGTCGAGCAGCTCGCGCGCGCCGTCACGTAGCGCAAGCTGGTCGTCGGACAGCTCGAAGTCCATGCGCAGCGGAGGCTACCGGACGGTCCCATCGTTCCCGGCCGGTCGGTACGCTCGAAGGGATGACGACGACCACTGCCTCGGTCACCGGCGCCGGGCAGGTCGATGCGCTCGTCGACCGCCTCCTCGCCCAGCACGACCCGGCTGACGCGATCGCGTTCCGCGGCGCGCAGTACGACCTCGGCCTGGCGTGGGTCTGGTTCCCCGTCGGGTTCGGCGGTCTCGGCGTGGCGCCTGAGCTGCAACGCAGTGTCGACGAGCGCATCCGGTCGGCGGGGGTGCGCGCCGACGCCCTCGAGCGCAACGGCTTCGGCATCTTCCTCGCCGCCCCGACGATCGCCGCCCACGCCGACGACGCGCTGAAGGCGCGCCTGTTGCGCCCGCTGTTCACGGGCGAGGAGCTGTGGTGCCAGCTGTTCAGCGAGCCGGGCGCCGGTTCCGATCTCGCCGGCTTGTCGACACGAGCCGTGCGCGACGGCGACGAATGGGTCGTCGACGGCCAGAAGGTGTGGAACACGCTGGCGCACGGGGCCGACCGCGGGATGCTCGTCGCCCGTACGAACCCCGACGCGCCCAAGCACCGCGGTCTCACCTACTTCGCGCTCGACATGCACGCCCCGGGCGTCGACGTCCGCCCGCTGCGACAGATCACGGGCGAAGCCGAGTTCAACGAGGTCTATCTCACCGGTGTGCGCGTCCCCGACGCCGACCGCATCGGGGGCCTCGGCGACGGGTGGCGCGTCTCGCTCACCACCCTGATGAACGAGCGCGTCACGATCGGTGGCGCGGTCGCCGGCCGCGACTCGGGACCGATCGGCGACGCGCTGAAGGTCTGGCGCGAGAACCCGGAGCGTCACGATCGGGTGCGGCGCGACCGGCTCGCCCGTCTGTGGATCGACGCCGAAGTCCTGCGGCTCACGAACGCGCGGGCGGCCGCCAATCGCAAGGCCGGGACGCCCGGCCCCGAAGGCTCGGTAGCGAAGCTCGCGTTCGCGGAGACCAACCGGCGCATCTACGAGCTGTGCATGGACGTTCTCGGCGCCGACGGGCTGCTCTACCCGAGCTACGAGATGGTGCGCCCCGACGAGGCGAGCCTCACCGGCGGCGGCGACCCCCGCAAGATGTTCCTCCGGTCACGGGCGTACTCGATCGAGGGCGGGACGTCGGAGATCCTGCGCAACGTCCTGGGTGAGCGGGTGCTCGGCCTGCCTGGCGAGCCCCGCGTCGACAAGGAGCTCCCATGGAGCGAGGTCCCGCGGAGCTGACGAAGAAGATGACGAGGTGAAGGAGTCGGACATGAGCGAACCCCCCGCCGTCCTGCGCTACGACGAGAAGGAGATCGAGCTCCCCACCGTCCGCGGCACCGAGAACGAGCCTGCGGTCGACATCTCGAAGCTGCGGTCCCAGACCGGCTTCATCACGCTCGACTACGGCTTCGTGAACACCGGCGCGTGCCAGTCGGCGATCACCTACATCGACGGCGATGCCGGCATCCTCCGGTATCGCGGGATCCCGATCGAGCAGCTCGTCGAGCGGGAGCATCCGTCGTTCCTCGAGACGTGCTTCATGCTCATCTGGGGCGACCTCCCGTCGCAGCAGCAGCTCGACGAGTTCCGGTACGAGATCCGTCGCCACACGCTGATCAAGGAGGACGTCAAGCGGTTCTACGACGGCTTCCCGAAAGATGCGCACCCGATGGCCATCCTCTCGTCGGTCGTGAGCGCGCTGTCGACCTTCTATCAGGACAGTGACGACATCCACGACGAGGAGCAGGTGCACCTCTCGATCGTCCGTCTCATCGCCAAGCTCCCCACCATCGCCTCGTACGCCTACAAGAAGTCGATCGGACAGCCGTTCCTCTACCCCAACAACGAGCTCGA
>DATFXK010000135.1:0-4187 GCA_035316005.1 Acidimicrobiia bacterium
CCCGCCGCCGTTCGTCGTCCTCGACGAAGCGGTCGACGCCGCGCGCGCGTCGCTCCCACCGGACGTGCTCGCGTATCTCGAAGGCGGCGCCGAGGACGAGTACACGCTGGCCGAGAACCGGCGCGCCTTCGCCCGCTGGCAGCTCCGGCCGCGCATGCTCACGGGCGCGCCCGCCGCCGATCCGTCGACGAAGTTCCTCGGGCTCCCGGTCGCCATGCCGATCCTCGTGGCGCCGTTCGCGGGCGACACGCTGTTCCACCGCGACGGCTACCGCGGCGTGCTCGAGGCGGCCGCCGCGGTGGGAACCCTCGCCGTCGTGCCCGAGGTGACGGGCGAGACGCTCGAGGCGCTGGCCGGCGCGGTACCGGACGCGGCGCGCGTCTTCCAGCTGAGCCTCCGTCATCCGCGTGCGGTGCTCGTCGATCTCCTTCGGCGCGCCGCCGACGCCGGCTACGCGGCGTTCTGCGTGACGGTCGACGTGCCCGTGGTGGGCGTGCGCCGGCGCGAGCTCCGCAACCCCGGCGCCCGCCTCGAGATCGCCAACTTCCGGTCGCGCTCGACCGGGTTCATGGACGACACCGGCGAGCGCGAGCAGCCCTGGACGTGGGCGCGCCTCGCCGACGTCATGGCGACGACGGACGCACCCTTCGCGGTGAAGGGCGTGCTGACCGCCGAGGACGCCCGCGCCTCCGTCGACGCCGGCGCGAGCGCGGTGTACGTCTCGAACCACGGCGGGCGTCAGCTCGACGGTGCGCCGGCGACCCTCGACCAGCTCGGGGAGGTCGTCGACGCGGTGGGCGTCGACGCCGAGGTCGCCGTCGACGGCGGCGTCCGCAGCGGCGGGGACGTCGTGAAGGCGCTGGCCCTCGGTGCCCGCGCCGTGCTCGTCGGCCGTCCTGCTTGCTACGGCCTGGCCGCGGCGGGCACGGCGGGTGTCCGCCGGGTGCTCGAGATCCTCCGTCACGAGCTCGTCACCGCGATGACGCTGCTCGGCCGGGCCCGCGTCACCGACCTGGATCGGACGGTGCTGCAGCCCGCGGGTCGCTAGCCTCCGGCTCCGTGGCCGGCGGCGTCGCCTTCAACCATGTCGGGCAGTGCGTGACGGATCTGGCGCGCTCGCGCCGCTTCTACGAGGAGCTGCTCGATTTCGAGGTCGAGCGCGAGGTGCGCCCTCCCGACGACCCGTCGGGCAAGCTCCTGCGGCTGCCGGCGCCGCTCGGGATGACCGCCCTCTATCTCCGGCGCGACGGCCTGGTCCTCGAGCTCCTGCACTTCGAGGCCGGCGCCGTCCCGGCTCGGGAACGGGTGATGAACGAGCCCGGGCTCACGCACGTCTCCGTCTCCGTCGACGACGTCGACGCCGTGTGCTCACGGGTGCCCGAGTACGGCGGCGAGGTGCTCGCCGACACCAACATCGGCGCCGGGATCTTTGTCCGTGATCCCGACGGCCAGCTCCTGGAGCTGTTGCCGATGAGCTACCGGGAGCGCCTCGACGCCGACTCGTGACGTCTCGTCGGTACTAGGCCCGCGCCCAGGCGTTCCAGAAGAACACGAACACGAACACGGCGAGGCCGAGAGCCTCGAGGCGTACCCGTTGCGCGGTGACCTTGAAGCCGAAAAATCCGGCCAAGAACAGAATGATTGCGATCAGGAACAGAATCGCCTGCCAACCTTGACTCAGCACCTCGACTGCAAGCACTACGCCACCCTCCCGTGTCATGACCGCGCCACACCTTGTGGCGGGACAAAGCGAGTGTCGGCGAAAAATGGTGCAGGCTCAAGCACCGATCGGCCGTCGGCCCGTCAGCCTCGCTCGTTGATCCGCGCCAGCACGGCCGCGGCGTAGCCCTGCATGCCGAACAGGTTGGGATGGACAGGCGCCGCCGGCGACGCCGGGACGACGGGCTCGACCCAGCGGACCCCGGGAAGCTGGCACGCGTCGTGCCCGATGCTCGCCGTGTACGCGTCGACGTACGTGGCGTGGTTCGCGGCCGCCTGCTCGGCGAGCATGGCGTTGAGCTTCTTCTCGACGCCCCGGAGGTAGGGCACGTCCTCCGGGGTCATCGGCAGCTGCGGCCAGCAGCCCGGTCCCGTCTCGGGGAGGATGGCGAGGTAGGCGACGACGAAGACCCGCGCCCTCGGGGCGCGCCGGTGGATGCCGTCGAGCACGGCGGCGACCTTCGGCGCCGTCGCGTCGATTCGTTCGGCGAGCTCGTCGTGGCCGTTCACGACGTAGCGGTCCTGGCAGGGATGGCCGGTCGGCGTCGGCGACGCGCAGCTCTCGGCGATCTCCGTGAAGCCGATGTCGTTGCCGCCGATGCCGAGCGTCAGGAGCTGCGTGCCCCGGTCGAGGCTGTCGAACTGCGGTGGGTTCGGCCCCGGGTCCACGTCCGGGGTTCGTCATGTCGCCCGTCTCGGCGCCGCTGCAGCTCGGATCCTTGAAGTCGCTCACGCCCAGCGCCCCCGCGACGAGGTGCGGGTAGTTGTGGTCCGACCGCAGGCACCCGAGCGGGTCGGTCTCCTGGAGCGGGATGAGCGGCCCGGCGGTGTACGAGTCGCCCAACGCCACGTAGCTCGGCGGGGGCGTCCGCGCCCCCGCGGCACCCGGCGCCACGACGAATGCGAGCGCGGCGACCACCGACACGGCGATCACCGGCCGAGCGAAGCGGACCACGCCCCGTCACCCCCCAGACCTGAAAAATGGTGCAGACGGAGCGTAATCGGCATCAATCGTCCCCGCATCTCGGGGGCCTTCGGATGCCAAGATGCCGGCGTGGATGGGGTGCACGACCTCGGGGGCATGGAGGGCTTCGGCGCCGTCGAGGTCGACCCGGAGGAACCGACGTTCCGGGAGCCGTGGGAGGCGCGGACGTTCGCGGTCGCGGGCGGTGCGCTCGCGGCCGGCGGGTTCAACACGCCGATGTTCCGTCACGCCATCGAGCGCATGGACCCGGGCCACTACCTGACGTCCTCGTACTACGAGCACTGGCTCACGGCCGTCGCGACCCTCCTCGTCGAGGCGGGCACGATCGCCCCCACGGAGCTCGACGCCCGCGCCGGCGGGTTCCCGTTGTCGCACCCGGCTGCCGTCGGCGCCGGCGACGTCGACGCAGTCGCGCCGCGCGAGACACCGCGATTCGCCGTGCGCGACGACGTTCGCGTGCGTGATGTTCAGTTCCCCGGTCACACACGCTGCCCTCGTTACGTGCGTGGTCGTCGGGGCGTCGTCGTGCGCGTCGACCCGGCGGCGCCGATCCCGGAGGTCGAGGCACATCGCCGTGAGCGCGTGCTGGACCCGAGCTACTCCGTGCGCTTCGACGCCGCCGAGCTCTGGAGCGAGGCGTCCGAGCCGAATGCCTTCGTGCACGTCGACCTCACCGAGCGCTACCTCGAGCCGGTCTGACGACATGAGCGACGACCACGGGCACCACCCGCGACCCCTCAGCGACGTGGAGCGGCGCGCCCGCGCGCTCGAGGAGTTGCTGACGGAGAAGGGCGTCGTGAGTCGCGAGTTCATCGACCGGGTCGTCGAGGCGTACGCGGAGGACGTCGGCCCGATGAACGGAGCGAAGGTCGTGGCCCGGGCATGGGTGGACCCGGCGTACAAGGAACGGCTGCTCGCCGACGGCAGCGCCGCGATCGCCGAGGTCGGCTTCGGCGGCCCGGAGGGCGGTCACATCGTGGCGGTGGAGAACACGCCCGACGTGCACAACGTCGTCGTGTGCACGCTGTGCTCGTGCTACCCGTGGCCGGTGCTCGGTCTGCCGCCGACTTGGTACAAGAGCCCGCCGTACCGGTCGCGCATGGTGCGCGAGCCTCGGGCCCTGCTGGCGGAGATGGGCTGCGACGTGCCGGAGGGCGCCGAGATCCGGGTCTGGGACTCCAGCGCCGAAGCGCGCTACCTCGTGCTGCCGGAGCGGCCCGCCGGCACCGACGGCGCGAGCGAAGAAGAGTTGGCTGCTCTCGTCAGCCGCGACGCAATGATCGGCGTGGCGCGACCGTGACGGAGATCGTCCGACTCGAGGTGCAGCAGATGGCCGGGACGGCCGCGTTGCCGCGCGACAACGGGGAGCTCGTGTTCGACGCGCCGTGGCAGGGACGCGTGCTCGCCATGGCGCTGGCCGTCGTCGAGGAGCGCGGGCTGGAGTGGGACGACTTCCGCCGGCGGCTGATCGCCGCCATCGAAG
>DATFXK010000136.1:0-3008 GCA_035316005.1 Acidimicrobiia bacterium
GCTTCCTCGTCGGCGTCGAACTCGGCTTCGAGCGCCGCCGCTTCCAGTGCCGCGATCGCCGGCCCCCACTCCTCGCTGCGCCGGAAGCTGCGCACGCCGTACCAGATCGACCACGACATCAGGGCCATCGTCACGGGGAAGCCGGTGACGAAGCCGACGGCGACGAAGACGTCGACGCCCAACGTCACGAGCACGAGCAGCCGCAAGGCCGAGCGGGCCACCATGTACGTGCCCCACGCCAGCGAGATCAGGCCGAACGTCCGCCGGTGCGTCCGCGACGCCTTGACCTCGTCCGGGAGCGTGAGCATCTCCTCGGCGAAGACGCCGGCGAGCGGACGGCCGATCGCGATCGAGCCGATGAAGGCAAGCCCGTATCCCGCGTTCACGAACACTGGGATGGCGAGGTAGATCTCGGCGCTGCCGGTCCACAGGCCGACCACCGCCTGGATCAGCACGAACACGAGCGCGACGCGGACGACCAGTGCCGGTCGGTCCTGCTGCCGCTCGTAGCGGTACACGAGCAGCGCGACCGCGGTCGCCGCCACGACGCCCGGGACGAGGCCCCAGAGCTTCCACAGCACGTAGAACGCCAGGACGGGGCCGAACGCGTCGCGCGCGAAACGGGGGCCGCTCCCGAACAGGATGGCCTTGGCGGTGATCGGCGGGAGGTGCGGCTGGCCGTCGGGCCTCGGGGTGGCGGCCGCGCCGGCCACGACGATCAGGCCGCCTCGTGCGACGCCGTCCACGCGAGCAGGTCGTCGCGCTCCCACGTGTTCACGATGCGCTCGAGGGGGATCGTAGCCTCGGCGGCGCGGGCGCAGCCGTAGGGTTGCCACTCCAGCTGACCCGGCGCGTGAGCGTCGCTGTCGATCGACACCTTGCAGCCCGTGTCGACGACCTGCTCCAACAGCCGCATGGGCGGATCGAGGCGCTCGGGCCGGCAGTTGATCTCGACCGCCTTGTCGAAGTGCGCGGCGGCGGCGAACACGAGCTGCGAGTCGAACTGCGACTCGGGCCGGCCGCGCCCGAGCACCATGCGTCCGGTGCAGTGACCGAGGATGTCCGCGTGCGGGTTGGCGAGTGCGGCGACCATGCGGTCGGTCATCGGCTGCGCGGGCATGCGCAGCTTCGAGTGCACGCTCGCCACCACGACGTCGAGCTCGCCGAGGAGGTCCTCGTCCTGGTCGAGGGTGCCGTCCTCGAGGATGTCGACCTCGATCCCGGTGAGGATGCGGAACGGCGCCAGCTCCTCGTTGAGCTCGGCGACGATCTCGAGCTGGCGGCGCAGCCGGTCGGCGGTGAGCCCGTTGGCGACCTTCAGGCTGGGCGAGTGGTCGGTGAGTGCCATGTACTCGTGGCCGAGCTCGGCTGCGTGGCGCGCCATCCGGTCGATCGGGGACCCGCCGTCGGACCAGTCGGAGTGGAGGTGCAGATCACCGCGCAGGGCGGCCCGGATCGGCGCGCCGGGCCCGGCGTCGGGCGCTTCCTCGGCGCGGAGGCGGGCGAGGTACTCGGGGACTTCGCCCGCCAGCGCCTGCTCGATGACGCCCGCGGTGCTGCTCCCGACACCCGGGAGATCTTGCAGGCGTCCCTGCTCGGCGAGGGCGCGGAGCTTGTCGGTGGGGACCTCTCGGACGGTCGCCGACGCGCGCCGGAACGCCTGCACCTTGTACGTCGCGCCCCGCCCCCGCTCGAGCAGCGTCGCCACCTCGTCGAGCGCCTCGACCGGGTCCATGGCCGTGACGGTACCCTCCGCGGCCATGACAGAGAACGAGAGGAAGGTCTCGGTCGAACGGGTGATCGCGGCGCCGCCCGAGAAGATCTTCGACGTGCTCGCCGATCCCTCCCAGCATCCGGTGATCGACGGGTCCGGGACGGTCAAGCACACGCGGGGCGAGGAGCCGCAGCGGCTGTCGCTCGGTGCCAAGTTCGGCATGTCGATGCGGCTCGGGATCCCGTACGCGATCACCAACACGGTGGTCGAGTTCGAGGACAACCGGCTGATCGCATGGCGGCACTTCGGCGGGCACCGCTGGCGCTACGAGCTCGAGCCCGCCGGCGACGGCACGCGCGTGCGCGAGACGTACGACTGGTCGACCGCCATCCCGCCCACTCGCCTGTACATCGCGGTGTCCGGATGGCCCAAGCGCGCCGAGGAGGCCATGACGCAGACCCTCGAGCGACTCGACGCGCACGTGACCGGCGGCGATTGATCGCCGCATCGCCGGACCGCCCGACGCGGGCCCACCGGTACCATTGACGCCCCCGGAGGGATGACCGAGCGGCCGAAGGTGCTCGCCTGCTAAGCGAGTGGGGCTCACGCCCTCGAGGGTTCAAATCCCTCTCCCTCCGCCAAGGTCCGAGGACTCCGATGCCCGACCCCGCCTACCAGCTCCTGGCTCTGGGTGCGGCCACGCTCGGCGAGGCGGGCGGCACGCCATTGGCGGCGCGTGTCCGGCCGGTGTGGCCGGGCGCCCGCCTGGCGGCGCCGGCGTTCGGCGTGCGCTGCACGCCCGGCGACAACCTCGCTCTCCACGCCGCGGTCGCCCGCGCCCCGGCCGGCAGCGCCCTCGCCGTCGACGTCGGCATCGAGCCCGAGCTCGGCTACTGGGGCGAGGTGCTCACGACGGCGGCGATGGCGCGCGGCATCAGCGGCCTCGTGATCGACGGGTGCGTGCGCGACGTCGCCGCCCTCGAGGCGCACGGGTTCCCCGTCTTCAGCACCGGGATCGCGCTCCCGGGCGCAACGAAGAAGCTTCCCGGGGCGACGGGTGGGACGGTCGCCGTCGGGGACGCGCCGGTGGCCACCGGGGATTGGCTCGTCGGCGACGTCGACGGCGTCGCCGTCATCGGGGCGGCACGGCTCGACGAGGTGCTCGCTGCCGGTCGGGCCCGCGCCGAACGGGAGCGCGGCCTGTTCGACGCGCTACGCACCGGCATGACGACGGTCGAGCTCCTCGGCCTCGATCCCGCGGCGATCGAGGACGAGCGCGAGGGGTAACGCGTCA
>DATFXK010000137.1:0-5035 GCA_035316005.1 Acidimicrobiia bacterium
CGGCCGATGAACGTCGCGCTCCACGGCGTGTCGGGCGCGGGCTTGAGCACGACGGTGTTGCCCGCCGCCAGCGCCGGGGTGATCTTCGAGAGATTCAGCATGAACGGGAAGTTCCACGGCGTGATCGCGCCGACGACGCCGACCGGTTCACGCACGACCTTCCGGACGCTGCGCATCCCCATGAACTCGTGGGCCGGCAGCTCGTACTCCCATTCGTACCCGTCGATGAGGTCGATCTCGAACTGCATGTCCTCGATGCACGAGTCCTGCTGCACTGCGTACGTCAGGCTGATCGGGGCGCCGACCTCGGTCACGATCTGGGGCCGCAGCGTCTCCTTCTCCTTGTCGAGCGCGTCCTTGAGCTGCTGCAGACACCGCTTTCGGAACGCGGGGTTCGTGGACCAGTCGGTGTCGTCGAACCCACGCCGGGCGGCTTCGATCGCCCGGTCCATGTCCGCAGGGCCGGCGTCGGCGACCTCGCCCGCGACCTCCTCGGTAGCCGGGTTGACGTTCCCGTACGTCGCCCCCGACGCCGCGTCGACGAGCTTGCCGTCGATCAGCATCCGCGGCTCGGCTGCCAGCTCGCTCATGCGCCGCTCCTCCCTCGTCGTGCGGAACTGCGGCTGATCGTACCTGAGGCCCCGTCAGGCTGACGGCGGCGTCAGGCAGAGCGCCGCGTTGCCAGGTGCGCCGCACGGAACGGCGGCACCGTTACAGTCGGGCGCGATGCGCATCGCGGCGCTCGATCTGGGAACGAACTCGTTTCATCTGCTGATCGCCGACGTGCATCCCGACGGCAGCTTCACGCCCCTCGCCCGCGAGAAGGAGATGCTCCGCCTCGGGGACAGCGTGAGCCGCGAGGGCTTCGTGCCGTCCGAGGCCGCCGACCTGGCCGTGGCCACGGTGCGGCGGATGAAGATGCTGGCCGAGGCGGCCGACGCGACCGAGATCGTGGCCTGCGCGACCAGCGCCATCCGGCTCGCGGCCAACGGCGACGAGCTCGTCGACCGCATCGAGCGCGAGACAGGCGTGGCGGTCGACGTGATCAACGGCCTTACCGAGGCGCGCCTGATCTTCGGCGCGATCAGGGCGAGCGTCCTCCTCGAGCCGGCGCCGGCGCTGTGCTTCGACCTCGGCGGCGGCAGCCTGGAGGTGATGGTGGGGGCGGCATCCGGTCTGCTGTGGGCGGCCAGCGAGAACCTCGGCGTCGCCCGCCTCACCGCCGACTTCGTGCAATCGGACCCGATCTCCAAGACGGACCGGCGCACACTCCGAGCGCACTTGACCACGACACTGCGCCGCATCGCGCGCGAGACCGCCCCGTACGAGCCGAAGCTCGTGGTCGGTAGCAGCGGCACCCTCGAGGATCTCGCCGCCATGGTCGCGGCGCGACGTGACGCCCAGGTGCCCGTCTCGCTGAACCAGCTCACGTTCACACGCGACGAGTTCCTTCCACTCCACGACGAGATCGTCTCGTCGAAGGCGTCCGAACGGCGCCGGATGGAGGGGCTGGAGCCTCGCCGCGTCGACCTGATCGTCGCGGGGTCGACATTCCTCGCCACCGCGTTCGACGTCTTCGAGTTCGACGAGATGACCATCAGCGAATGGTCGCTACGCGAAGGCATCCTGCTCGACGTCATCGGCCACCACGACCCCGCCGACTGGAGCGAGGACCCGCGCGCGATCCGGCGGGCGTCGGTGCAGGGCCTCGCCCGGCGGTGCAGCGCCCCCGAGGATCATTCCCGGCAGGTCGCGCGCCTCGCGCTCGAAATGTTCGACCAGACCACGGAGCTGCACGAGCTCGACGCCCACGACCGCGAGCTGCTCGAGTACGCCGCGCTCCTGCACGACATCGGCGAGCACGTCGCCCACGACGGGCATCACCGCCACGCCGCGTACCTCGTACAGCACGGCGGCTTGCGCGGCTTCGCCCCCGAGGAGGTCGCGCTACTCGCCGCGCTCGCCCGGTGGCACCGCCGGGGTGAGCCCCGGTCGACCGACGAGCTCGGGCCGCTCGGCCCGGGCGGCGGGGAGCGTCTGCGCAAGCTCGCCGCGATCCTGCGCATCGCCGACGGCCTCGACCGCAGCCGCAGTCAGGCGGTCGACGACATCGACGTCCGCGTCGGCCCGTCGCTCGTCATGATCCGGCTCCAGAGCGAGCGCGACACCGAGCTCGAGCAGTGGGGCGCCCGCCGCAAGCGCGATCTGTTCGAGAAGCTCTTCCGGCGCGAGCTCGAGATCACCGCGCACCCGTCCGGCTCGCGCGCGGCGCTAGCGGCTTCGTAGCCGCGTTGCGCCTACGCGATCTCTTCGCCGGCGATCGCGCCCGCTTGCAGCTCGGGGACGAGCCGGTCGATGAGGTCGCGGATCTCGCGCGCGCAGGCGCGGAAGACCGGGAGGTCGCCGCCGGCCGGATCGTCGACGTCCTCCCACGACTCGAGCTCGACCTCGGCGAGATCGAGCGTCGCCAGGCGCTCCGCGAACGACGCGCCGGACGCGCCCGGGAGGTCGCGGACGAGTCGTTGCAACGTGACCGTCTTGCTGGCGGCGCCGCGATGTGTGCGTCGCATGTAGGCGACGTGCTCGGCGGCGAGGCAGACCACGACGTCGGCGGCGTCGACGTCGAAGTCGGTGAGCTGGTGGCTGCGGTGCATCGACCGTTCGACGCCGAGCTCGGCGATGGCATCGCGCGTGCGCCAGCTCATCGGCATGCCCTCGACGACGTGCGTGCCGGCCGTCACGACCCCGAGATCAGGCGCGCGGTCCTCGAGCAGCGCGCCCGCCATGACGGACCGGGCCGCGTTGCCGGTGCAGAGGAACACGACGTTGAGCGGCTGCGCGATCGTCACGCCGCCGCGCCGGTGACGGTCTGGTGGACGATGCGGGCCGTCGTCTCGACCACGTCGTCGCGGGTGATCCCGAGGGATTCGAGGTCGCCGTGGAAGGCGGCCATGCGCTCGAGCAGCGCGACCAGGGCGGCAGCCGCCGCCATCGGGGAGATCTCGGCGCTCACCCGACCCTCGGCCTGTGACTCGGTGACCGTCGTGGCGAGGTGGTCGGTGATGGGCCGCAACGAGTTGTTCCGCACCTGGCGGAAGCGGGGGTCGCCCTCCTGGGCCGCGAGGTTGCGGGTGCGGAGCACGGCCCGGTGGGCGTCCCAGTAGCGGATGAAGGCGTCGACCATCTCGCGGGCGGTGGCGAGGCCGGACGGGCCCGTCCACGGGCGGTTCAGCAGCTGGTCGACGGGGGCGAGCTCCTCCCCCACCTCGGCCGTGAGCGCCAGCACCGCCTCCTCGACGTCACGAAAATATTGATAGAACGTCGCCGGGGAGGTGCCGACCTCGCGGGCGATGTCGACGACGCGCAGGTCCCGCACGCCGTCGCTCTCGAGCAGCCGTGCGGTCGCGTCGAGCAGGCGGCGACGGGTGGCGGCGCCCCGCTTGCCGAGCGGCCGGCCGTCGAGCGCGACCGCCTCCGCCGTCGGCGCAGGTGAGGAGGGCACGGCGGATCAGGCTAGCTGCCTCGGTGCCGCCGATCTGACTGGTCGTCAGACGCTCAGATGCCGGTCGACCCCGCGCTTCGCAGCGCATACCGACTGCCCGTTCCTTGCGCGTCCGAAGCGCCGGATCGTGAGGTTCGCTGCGCGGTCATGGGCGAGCGTCGGATGTCAGGGCGCGGCGCGGTCGCGATCATGACGCGCTGCGCGTTCAGCTGGATGCGCTCCGAGGAGCAGGTAGGTGGTCATTGGTCCTTTGCCCTTGATGTCCACGGTGTCGCGCCGGCGGAATTCGTAGCGGTCTCGAAGGCGCTGATAGGCGCGCTCGGTGACCTGAATGGTGCCGGGCTGGGCGTGGGATTCCATGCGGCTGGCGGTGTTGACCGTGTCGCCCCAGAGGTCGTAGATGAACTTGGCCCGGCCGATCACGCCGGCGACGACCGGCCCGGTGTCGATGCCGATGCGCACCCGAAGCGGCATGCCGTTGTGGGCCGCGCAGCGCTCGATCTCGGGGCCCATGGCCAGTGCCATGTCTGCGATCGCGTCGGCGTGATCGTCCCGTGGAAGCGGAATGCCGCCCGCCACCATGTAGGCGTCCCCGATCGTCTTGATCTTCTCCACCCCGTGGCGAGCGGCCAGTGCGTCCCAGCCGGCGAAGACGCCGTCCAACAACGCGACCACCTCGGAGGGCGAGAGCCGCTCGGAGAGTGGGGTGAAGCCGACAATGTCGGCGAACAGCACCGTGGCATCCAAAGTCTCGTCGGCGATGATGCCTCCGTGGTCTTTGAGACGCCTCGCCACCGGCTCCGGCAGCACGTTGAGCAGCAGGCGCTCCGACTTGGCCTGCTCGAGCTCTAGGGCGCGGTGCTGACTGGCGAGGTCCACCAGCGCCTGTTCCCGGGCCCGCACGAAATACTGCAAGAGCACATACGCCACGGTCGTGGGCCCGATGAGGTTGAGGACAAAGAAGCTGACCACCACCGCGTTGGGGATGTCGGGCGCGCTCGCCGCCAAGGCCGGATCGATCGCGCCCGACACCACCACGAGGGCCCCAAAGGCAACGAACCATCGCACCGCCGGACGCGGGCCCACGAACAACAACGCGCCGACCGGAGCTGTAAAGCCCCACAGGCACACCGCCGATGCCGTGCGGAAGCCACCGAGACTCCACTGCAAAGCAAAGGGCAACACCAGGCTCATCCACAGCTGGCTCCCGCGGTACAGCTGATAGCGCCGACTCCGAGCAAACGTCCAGATGCTGAGCGCGGTGGCGAGCTGATAGGCGAACGGAATCGCGGCCGACACCCACAGACCGAGCACGGCGTAGGTCGCAACCCAAACGCACGCCAGGCTCGCCATCATCGTTGACGACAGCGTCAGGACCGCCTTACGAAGTCGAAGCTCCTCTGAGTCCGAAGGCGCCGTGCCGAGCGCAGCCAACTGCCGCAACCAGCCCGGAACCCGCCACCACTTCCGGACAGGGCCGCGTCGCATCACTGAAACGAGGATAAGTCGGCCCGATTTCCGGCGCGAGCGACG
>DATFXK010000138.1:0-9744 GCA_035316005.1 Acidimicrobiia bacterium
GGCTGGAGGCCATGCCCGCGGCCCGGCTGTGCATCAACTGCGCGTCGCGCCGGCGCTGAGCTCGACCCTTTCGGCTTGAGCGCCGAGGTCGAAGAGCGCCTCGTCTTCTTCGCCTGCCTGTTCCTGGCAATCATCCTGCACGAGATCAGCCACGGGGTCGTCGCGCTGTTCTTCGGCGACGACACCGCCAAACGCGCCGGCCGCCTCACCCTCAACCCGATCCCGCACATCGACCCGTTCGGCTCGATCATCCTGCCCGCGATGCTCACCATCACCGGCTTCGGCGCCTTCGGGTGGGCGAAGCCCGTGCCCGTCAACCCGGCGAACCTCCGTCATCCGCGCCGCGAGATGCTCTTCGTCGGGCTCGCGGGACCGTTCTCGAACTTCGCGTTGATGGTGCTGGCGGCGGTGGGGGCACGCGCCGCTTTCGGCGCCTATACCGGCGGCGCGTTCCGGGTCGCGGACCTGCCACTAGCGATCCAGGTGCTGCTCTTCTTCGCGCTCGCGAACCTGATCCTCGGCCTGTTCAACCTGCTGCCGATCCCGCCGCTCGACGGCTCGTCGCTCATCGAGCGCGTGCTTCCGCGCGATTGGCTCCCCGCGTGGTACCGGTTCCGCCCGTACGGAATCATCGTGCTGCTGCTCGTCGGCTTGTCGACGAACCTGTTCGGACGGCTGATCTCGCCCTTCATCGACGCCTTGTTCGACTTCATCGTCCGATGAGCCGGATGCGACCGGTGCACCTCGCACGTCGCTTCGTCCGAGCGCTCCGGCCCGGTGCGCCGGGCGCCGAGGACGCGGCCTGGGTGGCAGGGATCCTCGATCCCGACGAGCTCGAGCTGTGGAGCTCGTTGCCGAACCACGACCGGCGCTACACGATCCGCGTCGCCCGGCTGGTCGACGAGCAGCTCGCCGGCACTGCGTTCGCCGGTGACCATCGCTGGCTGGCGGCCGCGCTCCTCCACGATGTGGGCAAGCTCGACGCCGGGCTCGGCGTGGTGGGTCGCAGCGTCGCGACGGTCATGGGCGCGGTCGCCGGCGACGCCCGCGTGCACCGGTGGGCCCACTCCTCCGGCTTCCGGCGGCGGGTGGCGTGGTACCTGCATCACGACGAGCGCGGCGCCGCACGCATCCGCGCCGCCGGCGGACGCGACGAGGCGGCGCGCTGGGCGTGGGCGCACCACCACCGCGACCGCTGGGCCGAGAGCGACATCCCCGTTCCGGTCGCCGAGGCCCTCGAGGCGGCCGACAACGCCTGACGGCGGCGCCTACCGGGACGGCGGCAACAGGCCCGCGGCCTTGCGGGCGCGTTCGAGCACCGGCTCGGCCATGGCGCGCGCCTTCTGGGCGCCGACCGCCAGCTGCCGGTCGACCTCGGTCGGGTCGGCGTCGAGCTTCGTGTACGCCTCCTGCAGCGGCTGGAGCGCCTCGACCACGGCGTCGGCGACGGCGCTCTTGAAGGCGCCGTAGCCCGATCCGTCGAACTCGCGCTCGACGTCGGGGATGTCACTCCCGGTCACGCTGGCGTAGATCTCGATCAGGTTGGAGACGCCGGGCTTGTTCGCCGGGTCGTAGCGGACCTCGGTTCCGGAATCCGTGACCGCCGACTTGATCTTCTTCGCGATGACCTCAGGCGGGTCGAGTACCAGAACCCGCCCCTGTGGCGATCCTGCTGTCGCGGACATCTTGGACGTTGGATCCTGGAGATCCATGACGCGCCCACCCACGGGCGGGAACGTCGCCTTCGGCACGATGAAGGTCTCGCCAAAGCGAGTGTTGAACCGGGTTGCAATGTCCCGGGCGAGTTCGAGGTGCTGGCGCTGGTCGTCCCCGATCGGCACCTCGTCGGAGTCGTACAGCAGGATGTCGGCGACCATGAGAACGGGATAGTCGAAGAGGCCGACGCTCACCGACTCCTGGCCCTCGCTCTTCTCCTTGAACTGCGTCATCCGCCGGAGCTCGCCGAAGGTCGCCACGCAGTTGAGGAGCCAGGTGAGGTCGGTGTGCGCCGGAACCTGGCTCTGGAGGAACAGGGTGCACCGCTCCGGGTCGAGGCCTGCGGCGAGGAGCTCGATAGCCAGCCGTCGGGTGAGCCGGGTGAATTCCGCCACTTCATACGGCACCGTCATCGCGTGGAGGTCGACGACGCAATAGATGGCGTCGTACCGGTCCTGATCATCGACCCAGCGCTTCACCGCACCGACGTAGTTGCCGATGTGCATCTCGCCGGTCGGTTTGATCCCAGAGAACACGCGTGGCATCGGCAGCACCCTACCTGCGGCCCTGCGCAAGACCCTCAGCGATTGCCCACCCCGGGCGAAGTGGTCTCGATACCCTGAACCCGATGTCGTATGAGGTTTCGACGTCCGTCTTCGAGGGCCCGTTCGACCTGCTCCTGCACCTGATCCTCAAGCAGGAGGTCGACCTCTGGGAGGTCTCGCTGTCACGAATCGTCGACGAGTACCTCGCCGAGCTGGATCGGATGGAGAGCCTCGACCTCGACGTGACGACCGAGTTCCTGCTCATCGCGGCCACGCTCGTCGACCTGAAAGCGCGACGCTTGCTCCCGTCGCTCGAGGAGGTCGAGCTCGACGAGGAGCTGTTGCGCTTCGAGGAGCGCGACCTGCTGCTCGCCCGGCTGCTCGAGTGCAAGACCTTCAAGGACGCCGCCACCGAGATGGCGACGCTCGTGCGGCGGGCCGACCGCAGCCTGGCACGCCGCCTCGGCGTCGAGGAGCCGTTCGCGTCGCTGAAGCCCGACCCGCTCGACCGCGTGGCGCCGTCGACGCTGCTGGCGGCGGCGTTGCGGGGGCTCGCACCGAAACCGGCCCCGGTCGTCCAGGTCGAGCACATCGCGCCCATCCGCGCGAGCGTGCGCGACGCCGTGGAGGTCGTGCTCTCGGTGCTCCCCGAACGCGACGCGATCAGCTTCCGCCGGCTCGTCGCCGGCGCGCCGACGCAGATCGAGGCGATCGTGCGCTTCCTCGCCGTCCTCGAGCTCTACAAGCAGGGCGTCGTCGACTTGGAGCAGTTCGACACGTTCGGCGACCTGCGCATCCGCCGCCTGCGCGAGGGCGAGACCGCTCTCGACGCCGCCAGCCTGGCCGAGTGGGACGAGCCCGTCGGGGAGCAGCCCGACGCTGCGCGTGACGAACGCCAGTCGGTGACCTCGGAGCCCGAGTAGCCGTGTACGACGATCCGCTCGAAGAGGCCACCCAGGGTCTGCGCGAGCACGAAGCGCGTCGCATCGTCGAAGCCGTCGTCATGGCGGCGACGGATCCGGTGGAGGCCGGCTTCCTCGCGCAGCTCGTCGAGCTCCCGGTCGCGCGCATCGAAGAGCTCTGCCGCGAGCTCGCCGACGAGTACGAGGCGGGTGGCCGCGGCTTCGTGCTGGTCAAGGTGGCGGGCGGATACCGGTACCAGACCCATCCCGACCTGTCGGCGTATGTCGAGCGGTTCGTCCTCGAAGGCCAGCACGCGCGGCTGTCCGCGCCGGCGTTCGAGACGCTCGCGATCATCGCCTACAAGCAGCCGATCTCGCGCGGACAGATCTCCGCCATCCGGGGCGTCGACGTCGAGTCGGTCCTGACGACCTTGCTGCGACGCGGGTACATCGCCGAGGTCGGGCGCGACGCCGGACCGGGACAAGCGGTGATGTACGGCACGACGCGCGAGTTCCTGGAGCGGCTCGGGCTGGACTCACTCGCGGATCTGCCGCCGCTCGGCGATTTCGTTCCCGCCCCGGAAGTCGTCGACGCGCTCGAGCGGGGACTGCGCGTCTCCGACGACCCCGCGCCCAACCCGTAGATGCCGCCCCGGGCGCCGTCCGGGCCTTCCGACGGCCCCGGCGAAGGGGAGCGGCTCCAGAAGGTCCTGGCCCGAGCGGGGTTCGGGTCGCGGCGTGCCGCCGAGGCACTGATCGCCGACGGACGGGTCACGATCGACGGCTCGGTCGCACGACTCGGTCAGCGCATCGGTCCCGGACAGCAACGTGTCGAGGTGGACGGCGTGCCGGTCAGCGTGCGCGACGACGTCGTCTACTACCTGTTGAACAAGCCGCGGCGCGTCGTGACGACCGCTCGAGACCCAGAAGGGCGTGCCACGGCCGTCGATCTCGTTCCGAGCGAGCCGCGGGTCTTCCCCGTCGGCCGGCTCGACTACGACACCGAGGGGCTCCTCGTCCTCACCAACGACGGAGAGCTCGCCCAACTCGTCACGCATCCCCGTCACGGCATCGAGAAGGCGTACCTCGCCGAGGTCGGCGGTGTCCCGAGCCGAGCCGCGCTCCGCGCGCTCCGGGAAGGCGTCACGCTCGACGACGGACCGACAGCACCTGCGCGCGTCCATGAGGTGCAACGTCGGGGCGAGAACGCCGCCCTCGAGATCGTCGTGCACGAGGGCCGGAATCGCATCGTGCGGCGCATGTGCGAGGCGGTGGGCCATCCCGTCCGGCGCCTGGTACGGACACGCGTCGGCCCGATCACGGATCGGCGTCTCGCCCCGGGGGAGTGGCGGGCGCTGCGCCCGCGCGAGGTGCGGGCCTTGTACGCCGCCGCGACCGCGTCGCCGATGCCCCGGGGCGACGATTCCGACCCCGACTAACCTCCGCACGTGTGAGAGTCCGAGCGCTGCGCGGCGCGATCACGTGCAACGAGAACACCAAGCAGGAGATCGAGGACAAGACCCAGCGTCTCGTCAAGGAGCTCCTCGCCCGCAACGAGCTCGAGCACGACGATCTCGTCAGCGTCGTCTTCACGGCCACGGACGACCTGACGGCAGAGTTCCCGGCCACCGCCGCCCGCGCCGTCGGCCTGGGCGACGTGCCGTTGCTGTGCGCCCGCGAGCTCGCCATCGACGGGGGCAAGCCCCTGTGCATCCGCGTCCTTGTCCACTGCTACACGGACCGCCCGCTCGACCAGCTGCATCACGTCTACCTCGAGGGCGCGCGCACGCTCCGTGACGACCTCCCGGAGTAGAGGTAGACGGTGGTAGCCGGCACCGAGGTCACGATCGCGGGGCCGCGCCCACTCCGCGGCGCGCTGCGCGTCCCGGGCGACAAGGGCATCTCGCATCGGGCGCTGCTTTCGGCTGCGCTCGCGTCCGGTCGGAGCACCATTCGCGGTCTCGCTGACGGCGACGACGTACAACGAACGCGACGCGCCCTCGAGCTCCTCGCGGTGCGGATGAAGGACCCCGACCCGTCGACCGTGACCGTGACCGGCGGGGGAGCCGACGGCTTGCGCGAGCCGGACGCCGTGATCGATTGCGGCAACTCCGGCACGACGATGCGCACGCTGGCCGGACTGCTGGCAGGGCGTCCGTTCCTGAGCGTGCTGACAGGCGACGCGTCGCTCCAGGCGCGGCCGATGGGACGCGTGATCCGTCCCCTGCGAATGCTCGGGGCGCGCATCGACGGACGCGCCGAAGGCGAGCTCGCGCCCCTCGCGGTCCGCGGTGGCGGGCTCACCGGTCGGCGGGTCGAGCTCGACGTCGTCAGCGCGCAGGTGAAGACGGCGGTCATCCTCGCCGCGCTCCAGGCCGACTCCTCCAGCGAGGTGGTCGAACCCTCACCGAGCCGCGACCACACCGAGCGCATGCTCCGAGCGCTCGAGGCGCCCGTCACCGTGGTGGACGAGCACACGATTCGTGTCGCGCCTGGTGCTCCGAGGCCGTTCGAGCTCGACATCCCGGGCGACCCGTCGTCGGCGGCGCTGTTCGCCGTCGCGGCCTGCATCACGCCTGGCTCGTCGGTCGTGATCGACGACGTGTGCTTGAACCCGCGGCGTCTCGGCTACGTCGACGTGCTCCGACGAATGGGCGCGCACATCGAAACCGAATCGGCCGGTGAGCGATTGGGGGAGCCGGTCGGCCGGCTCGTCGTCGAGGCGTCACGGCTGGCGGCGACCACGATCGAGCCCGACGAGGGGATGATCGACGAGATCCCCGTGCTGGCGGTGGCGGCCGCGTTCGCTGACGGCGTGACCGAGGTCCGTGGCATCGCTGAGCTGCGGGTGAAGGAGAGCGATCGCATCAACACGATCCAGCAGGAGCTCGCGCAGATGGGCGTGCGTGTCGAGACCAAGGCCGACGCGTTGACCATCCGCGGGGGGAAGCCCCAGGCCGCGATGTTCAAGAGTCACGGCGATCACCGCATCGCCCTCGCGGCCGCGGTCGCCGCCAACGCGATGCCCGGCGAGTCGACGGTGCGCGGCTGGCAGTCGGTCGCGGTGTCGTACCCGCGTTTCGCCGACGACCTGCGCGCGCTCGCCGGGAGCGCCGCGTGATCCGCGTGGTGGCCATCGACGGGCCCGCCGGTTCGGGCAAGTCGACCGTTGCGCGGGGCGTGGCCGACGCGCTCGGCCTGGAGGTCCTCGACACGGGCGCGATGTACCGGGCGGTCACCCTGCTCGCTCTCGAGCGCGGCTTCGCCCTCGGCGACGGCGAAGCCATCGCCGGGGCCGCCGAAGGAGCTGTCCTCGAGCTCGGCGACCCACCCGGAAGCGTCCGGCTCGACGGGCGCGACATCAGCCTCGAGATCCGGGGCCCGGAGGTGTCCACCGCGGTGTCGCAGGTGTCGTCGCACCCAGCGGTGCGCGCCCTCTTGCGCCGCCGCCAGCGGGAGTGGGCCGAGCAACGGGGCGGAGGCGTCGTCGAGGGCCGCGACATCGGCACCGTCGTGTTCACCGACGCTCCGCTCAAGATCTTCCTCACCGCCAGCGAGGAGGAACGCGCCCGCCGCCGCCATCGTGACGAGCACGCCGCGGCGCGTCCCGCCGACCTCGACGCCGTGCGGGATTCCGTCGATCGACGCGACGCGCTCGACCACCGGACGACGCCGCTCGATCCTGCGTCCGACGCCGTCGTGATCGACACCACTGGCCGCACCGCGGACGACGTCGTCGACGAGATCGTCGAGCGCTGGCAGTCCGCCGCCACGCCCTCGGAGTCGGGCCGGTGAGCACGGCACGCCGCCCCGACCTCGGGAAGCGGATCTTCTACCGCGTGTGCCGCGCGCTGACGCTGACGCCGATGAAGGTGATCTTCTGGGTGCGGGTGCGCGGACGAAGCAAGGTACCCCGCACCGGCGCGTTCGTCGTGGCGCCGACGCACCGGTCACTGCTGGACATCTTCTTCACCGGCTACATCACCCGCCGGCGCATCCGCTTCATGGCCAAGCAGGAGCTGTACGAGAAG
Source organism: Acidimicrobiia bacterium (assembly GCA_035316005.1). GTDB lineage: Bacteria > Actinomycetota > Acidimicrobiia > IMCC26256 > JACDBD01 > JALZAA01. Next base: position 7,195 of record DATFXK010000138.1, read on the forward strand.
CAGTTCCTGGCCTGGCTGTTCACGGCGCTCGGCGGGTTCCCGGTGGAACGGGGGAGCGCCGACCGTTCGGCGCTGCGCGCCGCCCAGCAGGCGCTCGAAGCGGGGGAACCGGTGGCCATCTTCCCTGAGGGAACACGGCGGCACGGTCGCGACGTCGTCGATCTCTTCGACGGGGGCGCCTACCTGGCGACGCGCCTCGGCGTGCCGATCGTGCCCGTCGGGGTCGGCGGCAGCGAGCAGATCCTGGCGTCGGGTAAGACGCTGCCCCGGCCGCACCGGGTGGGGATCGTGGTCGGCGACCCGATCCAACCGCCGCAGCACGAGACCGGGCGCGTGCGCCGCCAGGAGGTCACCAACACGACAGAGAAGGTGCGAGTGGAGCTCCAGGCCTGCTTCGACGAGGCGCTGGCGCTCGCCGGGGTGGGCACCGACGAGGCCGCGTCACCGTCAGCGAGCGAGGTCGGCCAGCACCCGTGACGCGTCGACGCCGCGGTCGTCGCTGAACGGTCCGCCGCGGCCACGCGCTGCCGCCGGGTCACCACCGAGCACGAGTGCGGCAAGACCGTCCAGCGCGGGCACGAGCTCGCGCAGCTCGCGCGGCGGCGGGAAGTACTCGTCCTCGTCGGTGACGTACACCGGCTCGACGCCTTCGGTCGGGTCGAGCTCGGCGATCACCGCCTGGACGAGATCCTCGGGCGCGCTGGCACCCGCCGTGACCCCGACCACGCGGGCGTCGTCCAATTCGTCGACGTCGAGCTCGTCCGGCCCGTCGACCCGTAGGACGCGGGGGCAACCGGCGCTGCTCGCCACCTTCGTGAGAGCGATCGTGTTGGACGAGTTCGCGCTGCCGATCACCACGACCGCGTCGGCGCGGCTGGCGATGGCGGTCAGCGCGGCCTGCCGGTTCGTGGTCGCGAAGCAGAGGTCGTTGCGGGTCGCGGTCCACAGCTCGGGGAACTGCTCGCGGGTGCGCTCCATGATGCCCTCCCAGTCGTGCATCGAGAGGGTTGTCTGGGCCAGCAGCGCCACCTTGGAGGAGTCCTCCACGTCGGGCAGCACCCGGTCGAGGTCCTCCTCGTGCTCGACGAGCTCCATCGCGTCCGGCGCGACCGCCAGCGTGCCGATCGCCTCGTCGTGACCGGCGTGGCCGACGTACAAGACCGTGTATCCCTTGTCGGCGCGCACCTTGGCCTCGTGGTGCACCTTGGTGACGAGGGGGCACACGGCGTTCACGACGAACCGGCCGCGGCTGCGGGCCGTCGTGACGACCTCCGGCGCGGAGCCGTGTGCCGAGAGCATGAGCGGTGCGCCGTCCGGGACCTCGTCGACGTCGTCGATGAAGACGACGCCGAGCTCGCGGAAGCGGTCGACGACGAGCCGGTTGTGCACGATCTCGTGGTAGCAGTACGCCGGCGGCTCGAAGACCCGGACCATCCACGCCAGCGCCTTTATCGCCATCTCGACTCCGGCGCAGTAGCCACGGGGTTGCGCGAGGAGCACCCGCTCGACCGTCATGCGATCGAGGGTAGCGCCGGCTCCCGCCCGGACCGATCCGGCGTGCAGACCGTCCCGTAGGCTTTCCGGCATGCCCGCCGCGCGCGTCGTGGCGGTGACGCCCGGCTCGCCGGCGGCGTCGACCGGGATCCAGCCCGGTGACGAGGTGCTCACGCTCAACGGCGAAGCGCTCCGGGACGTCATCCGCTACCAGCTCCAGGCCGACGAGCCCGTCGTCGAGCTCGAGATCCGCCGCGGCGGTCTCGAGCAGCTCGCCGTGGTCGAGAAGCCGGCCGGCACGCCGCTCGGCCTCGAGCTCGACAGCCCCGTGTTCGACCGCGTCCAGACCTGCGACAACCACTGCCCGTTCTGCTTCATCCACCAGCTACCCAAAGGGATGCGACGCAGCCTCTACCTGAAGGACGACGACTACCGGCTGTCGTTCCTGTACGGGAACTTCACGACGCTGACGCGCTTCACCGAGGCGGACCTGGAGCGCGTGATCAGCGAGAAGCTCAGCCCGCTGTACGTGAGCATCCACGCGACCGATCCCGACGTGCGGAGCCGCCTGCTTCGGAACCGGCGCGGCGCGACCAGCCTGCGTTGGCTCGCCGCGCTCCTCGACGCCGGCGTGGAGGTGCACGGCCAGATCGTCGTCTGTCCCGGCATCAACGACGGCGACGTCCTCGACGACACGCTGCTCGGCGTGCTCGACCGGTTCCCGCAGCTGGCGACCGTCGGCGTGGTGCCTTTGGGCGTCAGCGCGCACACGTCCGAGCCGGACATGCGCGAGCACACCACCGCCGGCGCCGGGGCCGTGCTCGACACCGTCGAGCGGTGGCAGCGCCGGTTTCGGGATGCGCTCGGCCGGCGGCTCGCCTTCGCGGCCGACGAGTACTACGTCCTCGCCGGTCGGCCGTTCCCGGTGGTCCATGACTACGAAGGGTTCCCGCAGCACGAGAACGGCATCGGCATGGCCCGTGCGTTTGAGGCCGACGTGCGCGCCGCGGTGGCGGGTGAGCCCGCGGCGGGTGTCGGGCCGCGCGCCGGGTTCTT
>DATFXK010000139.1:0-33271 GCA_035316005.1 Acidimicrobiia bacterium
GCGGCGGCGTAGTCGTCGCGGTACCGGAGCGACAAGGCCCAGAAGTGCGGCGGGGTCCAGCAGAACACGATCGCGAACAGGACCCACGCTGGGGCGTCCAGCGTGCCGGTGACGGCCGCCCAACCGACGAGGACCGGTACCGCACCGGCGGCACCGCCGATCACGATGTTCTGCGGGCTCCGCGGCTTGAGCCAGATCGTGTACACGAAGACGTAGAAGAGCATGGCGCTGACTGCGAGCGACGCCGCGAGCAGGTTCACCGTGCCCCACAGCCACAGGAACGCGATGACCTCGAGCGCAATGCCGAACACGAGCGCGTGCCCGGGCTTGATCTCGCCCGTGGGGAGCGGTCGCCCCTGGGTGCGATGCATGACGCGATCGCGGTCGCGCTCGATCCAGCAGTTGATCGTGTTGGCGCCGCCAGCCGCGAGCGCGCCGCCCAGGAGCACGGCGCCGATGAGCGTGAGGGACGGGACGCCGTCGTCGGCGAGCACCATGGCCGGCACGGTGGTGACGAGCAGCAACTCGATGACCCGGGGCTTCGTGAGCAAGACGTAAGCCCGGATCTTGGAGCTGGCGCGGTGGGCAATCACGATGGTGTCAGCCACGAATCTCCAGCGACGACCGTCCTCTTCGTGAGGCTAGCCGCGGCCTCTCGCTCCTCAGGAACCACGGCCGCGGCCGATAACCTCGGCGGCGCATGCCACCGGACGGCGATTCGCCCGACGACGTCAAGCAGTCGATCCGCATGACCGCCGACCGCATCCTCGCGTTGCCGACGAAGGAGATGGGGGAGCGCAAGAGCCGGGCCGGGATCGTCATCCCGGCGACGGCGGCGCAGAACCGCCGGCTCGACTGGGCCAAGGTGGTCGCGGTCGGGCCGACGGTCCGCAACGTGGAGGAGGGCGACCTCGTGCTGTTCGCGCCCGATGCCGGGTTCGAGGTCGACATCCGCGGCGAGGACTACCTCATCCTGCGCGAGCGGGACGTCCACGCGGTGGCGTCGAGCCGGACCGAGGGCCAGACGGGCCTGTACCTGTGAGCGCCCGGTGATCGACCCGGCGAAGGCGTTCCGGCTCGACGGGAAGGCCGCGCTCGTCACCGGCGGGACGCGCGGCATCGGCCGTGCCATCGCCGAGGGCTTCGTCGCCGCCGGCGCCGCGGTGTGCGTCATGGCGCGCAAGCAGGACGAGCTCGACGAGACGCTCGCCGCCCTCGGCTCGGTCGGCCCCGCCGTGACGGTCTACGCCGGGTCGGCGGGCGACCCGCCTGCGATCGAGGCGGGCGTCGCCCACTGCGTCAACGAGCTCGGCGGCCTCGACATCCTGGTGAACAACGCGGGCACGAACCCGACCTTCGGCCCGATGATCGAGACGGAGCCGCGGGCGGTGCGCAAGGTGCTCGAGGTGAACCTCGAGGGCCCGTTGCTGCTCGCCCAAGCCGCGTGGCGCTCGTGGATGCGCGACCACGGCGGCGTCGTCATCAATGTCGCGTCCCTCGGGGGCATTCGCCCTTCGTTGGGGATCGGCATGTACAACACCTCGAAGGCGGCCCTCGTTCACATGACCCGCCAGCTCGCCGTCGAGCTCGCCCCCGGTGTGCGCGTGAACGCGCTGGCGCCCGGGCTCGTGAAGACGCACTTCGCCCGGGCGCTGTTCGAGCACGACGAGGAGGGGACGGCCGCCCAGTTCCCCATGAAGCGGCTCGGCGTGCCCGACGACTGCGCGGGCGCGGCGCTGTTCCTCGCTTCCGACGCGTCGTCGTGGATGACCGGCGATGTGATCGTCGTCGACGGCGGCGGCCTGGTCGGCGGCCCGTAGCTACAGGAACGCGCGCGCGACGTCGAGCGCGGCGACGGCTCCCTCGCCCTCGGCGGCGAGCCCGCGGGCCTCGTCGCGCGTCATGCGCTGCGCGAACAGCCGGCAGAGCTCGCCCGCCGGGCCCGTGATCCGGTTCGGCGCGTCGGGCGGGCCGTACTCCCACGTCTCGTCGCCCGACGGGGACGTGAGCTCCACGCGCAGCTCACCGGGCGGGCGCTCGCGCTCTGCGAACGAGAACGCGTACGGCAACGCGCGGTAGCTGAGCCAGGCGACGTGCCGGAGGCGGTCGGTGTCGACGATCGGGAGCCCGAGCGCCTCACGGACGTCCAGGCCGTGGGCCCACGTCTCCATCAGCCGCGCGGTGATGAGCGACGGCGCGCGCATGCCGATGCCCCACGGGACGCGCAGGGCAGGGTCGAGGCTCGCCAGCACGTCGCGTTCGCGCGCCGAGGTGTCCTCCCACCACGCGAGCACGTCGCGTCCGGGCATTCGTCGGCCGCGCAGCACGCCCCAGAGCGTCGTGTCGTCCGGTGACGCGAAGCGCGCTGCGAAGTCGTTCAGCGGTCGCGGCCCACCCAGGCAGGTGTCGATGGCGATCTCGTCGATGTCAGCCAGGTGGGCGATCTGGTCCCGCACGTCCCACCTCCGCGCCGGGGTGGGCCGGAACCAGGCGTCGGTTGCGAGGTCGCGCAGCTCGGTCTGCAGAGCGATCTGCTCGGTTGCGAGCGCGTCGAGGAGCCGGGCGGCGTCCGTCGAGTCGCGCGTCATTCAGTGCTTCCGGTCGGCGCCGTTCGCTCCCGGACGGCGCCGCGTGAACCGCACCGGGGTCTCGGCCGGATGCGGCGCCGGCGGCGGCTGAGCTCGTACTCGCTGGTCGAGGTACGTCACGACCCGGTTGTAGAGAGCGTTGCTGCCGAGCATCTTGCGCAGCTCTTCGCCCATGGACCGGTAGACGGGCTCGCGGCCGGTGAACGCCTCCGGCGCTTCCGTGCACCACCACGCGAACTCGGTGCCGCCGTCTCCCCAGCCGTCGCGAGCGAACTCCGACAATGTGGACACGACGGAGCCGTCCTCCTGCTCCTCGTCCACGCACCGCAGCGGGAGCTGCCAGCACACGTCGGGCTTGAGATCGCTGTGGTGGCGGCCGGTGTGCATCGCATGCAGGTGCAGCGCGCATCCGGGACCGGCGGCGAACCCGGGCCGGTTCAAGAAGATGCACGCGTCGTCCACGAGGCGCGTGCGCCATTCGATCCGGCCTTCCTCGTCCTTGCCGCACTTGGCGTACACGCCCTTGGCGCGCCCGGCCTTCGCGTACTGCCACTCGTCGTCGGAGAGCTCTCTGGCGGCGCGCACGACGCGGTCTCGGTCCTTGCGGTTCGAGAAGTGCGCACCGTACGAGCAGCATCCCTGCACCATCTCCGGGGCCGGCTCGGTCAACACGCCTTGGCACCCCCGGCCGAAGATGCACTCCCAGTGTGACGTGAGGAACGTCACGTCGATCTGCCAGCGACGGCCCTCGTCGTCGGGGTCGTCGAAGGTCACCCATTCCCGGACCGGACCCGACCGGGTTCGCGACGCGCTCACGGCGCCGAGAGTAGCCACCGCGCGTCGGTAGGCTTCGCATATCGAGACCGGTGGTGATGTCCACGCGTTCGTGGCCGACCTCGAGGCCGCGTTGGGTGCGGGACGGGCGCGTGCGGAGCCGCTCGAGCTCGCGTTGTACCAGCGTGACGCCGGCGTCGACCGGGGCGACGCGGCCGCGGTGTGCTTCCCCGAGAACGGCGCGGGTGTGGTGGCCGCCGTGCGGGTCGCCGCTCGGTACGGTCGCCCCTTTGTCGCTCGCGGGAGCGGCACCGGCCTCGCCGGCGGCGCCACGCCCGTCGGCGATCCGTTGGTGATCGTCACCACACATCTCAACCGGATCCTCGAGGTGAACGTCGAGGAGGGCTACGCGTGGGTCGAGCCCGGCGTTCTCAACCTGGACCTCACCCGCGCCGTGCACCACCTGGGCCTCCACTACGCGCCGGATCCGTCGTCGCAGCAGGCGTGCACGATCGGCGGGAACGTGGCGACGAACGCCGGCGGGCCCCATTGCCTGGCGTCGGGGGTCACGGCGATGCACGTGCTGGCGATGGAAGTGGTGCTCGGCGACGGCTCCACCACGGTGCTCGGCGGCCTGGAGCCGGACCAGGCCGGGTACGACCTGCGCGGCTGCTTCGTGGGCAGCGAGGGCACGATGGGCATCGCGACCCGCATCGCGGTGCGGCTCCTGCCCGACCCGCCCGCGATCCGGACGCTCTTGCTCGACTTCACGTCGATCGAAGCGGCCGCAGCCTCGGTGAGCGGCATCATCGCCGCCGGGATCGTGCCCGCGGCGCTGGAGATGATGGACGCCGAGATCACCCGGGCCGTCGAGGACTTCGTCGGCGCCGGCTACCCGCGCGACGCGGCGGCGGTGCTCCTCGTCGAGCTGGACGGGCTGCCCGCCGGGGTCGCGGCCCAGGTCGAGGCCGTCCGGCGCGTCGGCGTCGAGCACGACGCCCGCACCGTGCGCGTCGCCGCCGACGATGCCGAGCGGGCGCTCCTGTGGAAGGGCCGGAAGTCGGCGTTCGGGGCCATCGCCCGCATCGCCCCCGACTACTACCTGCACGACGCCGTCGTGCCCCGCACCCGGCTCGTCGACGTGCTGCACCGCGTCTACGAGATCGCCGACGAGCACGACCTCACGATGATGAACGTCTTCCATGCCGGCGACGGGAACCTGCACCCGCTCATCGTGTTCGACCAGCGCGACCCCGGGATCTGGGAGCGGGTGCACGCCGCCGGCGACGCCATCCTGCGCACCTGCGTCGACGCCGGCGGGGTGCTGTCGGGCGAGCACGGCATCGGGCTCGAGAAGCGCGAGGCGATGCCGCTCGTGTTCACCGCCGACGACCTCGACCTGCAGGCACGGCTGCGGGACGCGTTCGACCCCGCCGGGCGGGCCAACCCCGAGAAGATTCTGCCCCGCGGCAGCCGCTGCGGGGAGATGCAGCGCGTGCCGGAGGGGGCGTGGGTGTGACGCCGCCGGCCGTGGTCGGCGAGCTCGACGACGTCGACGCGCTGCGCGACACGGTCCGCGCCGCCGACGCCGTCGTCCCCGTCGGCGCGCGCACGCAGTGGGAGGTCGGGAACCCGACGACCGGGGGCGTCGAGGTGCGCGCCCCGGCGGGCGTCATGGCCTACGACCCGGCCGAGCTGACCGTCACCGCCGGCGCGGGCACGACCGTGGCCGAGCTGGCGGGCGTGCTCGGCGACGCGGAGCAGGAGTGCCCGCTCGACGCCCGCGCCGCCCAGGCGACGGTCGGCGGCGTCCTCGCCGCCGGGCTGTCCGGACACCGGCGCCTGCGCTACGGCCCGCTGCGCGACCGAGTACTGGAAGTGCGGTTCGTGACGGCGGACGGGCGCCTCGTGAAGGGCGGCGGGCCGACGGTCAAGAACGTCACCGGCTTCGACGTTCCCCGCCTGCTGGTCGGCTCGCTGGGGACGATCGGGGTGCTCGTGCGGGTGACGCTGCGCTGCCAGCCACTCGCCGCGTCGGCTCGGTGGTTCACGAGCGATGCCGACCCGTTCGCCGCCCGCCAACGGATGTTCCGGCCGTCGTGCGTCGCGTGGGACGGCACGACCACGCGCGTGCTGCTCGAAGGACACCCGGACGACGTGGCCGCGGAGGCGACGTCGGCCGGCCTCGATCCCGACACCGGTCCTGACGCGGCCGGCGGCGGGCCGCCATGGCCAGAGGGGTCCCACCGCGGTCGGATCTCGGTGCGCCCGAGCCGGCTGCGCGACCTCGCGCCGGCGCTCGGCGGCATCGCCGGCCTGGGCTGGCTCGCCGAGGTGGGTGTCGGGACCGTGCACGTCGCCGCCGCCGAGCCCGCGGGACTGATCGCCGCCCGCGACGTCGCCGCCGCGAACGGCGGTTGGCTGCTGCGGGAGGCGGGCGCACCCGGCGTCGACGGGTACGGCGTGCCGCTGCCGAACCTCGCCATCGTCGAGCGAATCCGCGCCGCGTTCGACCCCACCGGCAAGCTCTCGCCCGGGCGGCTGCCCGGCGCGGCGACCACGACGCCCGCCCCCCGATGAGCGCGCCGGGCGTGACCACGGGCGGCGTGCTCGACCTCGACGAGAACGAGCTCGTCGCGTGCGTGGCATGCGGGCTGTGCCTCCCGCACTGCCCGACGTACCGGGTGACCGGCCTCGAGACGGCGTCGCCGCGGGGGCGGATCGCCGCCATGCAGGCGGTCGACCTCCACGGCGCGGCCGTCGACGCCACGTTCGAGCGGTACATGGAGGAGTGCGTCCAGTGCCGCGGGTGTGAGGCGGCGTGCCCGTCGTCGGTGCCGTTCGGCCACCTGATGGAAGGGGCGCGGGCTGCGCTCCAAAAGCGGCGCCGCACCCGGCGGCCGTGGCATCGCCGCGCCGCCGAATGGCTCGGCTACCGGCTCGTGCTCCCGCGCCACTGGCTTCTCCTCGCCCTGTCGTGGCTCCTCGCCGTGGCGCAGTGGGTGCGCCTCGTTCCGGCTCGGCTTCCGCTGCCGCGCATCTCGTTGCGGTCACTCGCGCGCCCGCTGCGCGCGAGCAACACACCGGAGCGCGCCGACGCATACCTCTTCCCCGGGTGCGTCATGGACGCGTGGCAGCGCGACACGCACCGATCGGCCCTCCGTGTCATGGACGCGGCCGGCGCGCGCCCGGCACTGCCCGGCCACGGCGCCGACTGCTGTGGTGCGTTGCACGTGCACGCCGGACGCGTCGACGAGGCGCAGCGCCTCGCTCGCCGCGTCATCGCGTCCATGCCGGGCGACGCGCCGGTGGTCGTCGACAGCGCGGGATGCGGCGCCGTCATGAAGGACTACGGACGTCTGCTCGGAACGACCGAGGCGGCATCCTTCGCGGCGCGGGTGCGCGATTTCTCGGAATGGCTGGCAGAGCAGGGCCCGCCGCCCGTCCGCGCGTCGAACCGCGTCGTCGTCGTCCAGGATCCGTGCCACCTCCGGCACGTGCAGAAGGCCGCCGGCGCGGTACGGACGGTGCTCGCGCCCGCGTACACGACCGTCGACACGGACGACGACGGCTTGTGCTGCGGCGCCGGCGGCGCCTACAACGCGTTGCAACCGGCGCTCGCTTCCGACATCCGCGACCGGAAGGTCGAGGCGATCCGCCGGGCCGGCGCGGGGAGCGCTGATCCGCTGGTCGCGTCGGCGAACCCCGGTTGCGCGATGCACCTCGCCGCCGCCGGCCTGGACGTCCGGCACCCTGCCGACCTGCTGGCCGAGGCGCTCGATGCCTGATCCGTCGGGCCGTCTCGACGAGCTCGTCCAGCAGCTCTACGCGGTCGAGGAGGCGCTGCGCGACCTTGCCTACGACCGGCTCCAGGCCGCCGCCGACGGCGACGACGGGGCGGCCGCCGACGAGAAGCGGCTCCTGCGGGCCCGCCGGGCCGTGGAGCGGGCCATCCACGCGCTCGGAGGAGAGCCCGCCGCGTCCTGAACGCGGTCAGCTCCGGCGCTCTCGCCCGTTGAGCCGGTCGATCAGCGCGCGGAGACGGGCGAACCCGAAACGGTCGAAGCGAAAGGCGATGCGCTCGAGGTCGACCTGGTCGTCGTCCGCCAGCTCGGCCGGCGTCACGTCGATGCGCTCGATGCGGCCGCGCACGACGATGTCGGCGAACTCGTCGCTCAGCGCTTCGAGCGTGGGGTCGTCCGGTGCGTGCCGGAGACGGATCACCAGACGGCCGTCGACGAAGCGCTGCGAGTCGTAGTTGGCGTAGAAGCCCGTGACCTCGTCGACGGCGCGTTCGACGTCGTCGGTGATCAGCACGAGATCGAAATCGCGCTTGTCGATGTAGCCGCCGGTGACGAGCTCGCGGTCGACGAACGCGCGCCACGACGTCCAGAACGTCCCACCCGGCATGTCGAGCAGGACGATCGGCGCCGGTTGCGTCTTGCCCGTCTGCACCAACGTGAGGAGCTCGAAGGTCTCGTCCATGGTGCCGAACCCGCCCGGCAACATCGCGAAGCCATGCGCCTCCTTGATGAACTCGAGCTTCCGGGTGAAGAAGTACCGGAAGTTGACGAGCTTCGGATCGCCCTCGGCGATGAACTGCGTGGTCGCCGCCTCGAAGGGGAGCCGGATGCTCACCCCGAAGGCGTTGTCGGGACCGGCTCCCTCGAGGCCGGCTTCCATGATCCCGGGTCCGGCGCCCGTGATGATCATCCAGTCGTGGGCGGCCATCGCCGTCGCCAGCCGGCGGGCCTGGTCGTAGAGGGGCGAGTCGGCTTCGGTGCGGGCCGACCCGAACATCGCGAGCTTTCGTTCACTCCGGTACGGCGCGAACACGTGGAAGGCGTGGCGCATCTCCTTCAGCGCGGCGTTGGCGATCTTCAGGTCGCCCCGGTCGGCGCGGTCGCGAGCCAGGCGCATGGCCGAGACGACGAGCTCGAAGACGAGGTCGGCATTCTCGTCGGCGCCCGCCTTCTCGACGAGCTCGGCGACGGCGGCGTCGAGCTCGCGGTCGCCCGTCCGGTAACGGGGACGGTCCTTCGATCGGCGCGCCATCCCGCGAGCGTACGGCGGCGACCGTTGCTAGCCGACGACCCTCTCGGCGAGCTGCGCCAGCGACACCGCGGGCCGGGCGCCGAGGTGCGAGATCACCTCGGCGGCGGCGACCGACCCGAGGCGTCCGCACGTCGCGAGGTCGTAGCCGTGCGTGAGGCCGTACAGGAAGCCGGCCGCGTACTGGTCGCCGGCCCCGGTCGTGTCGACCAGTCGCTCGACGGGGTCGGCGTCGATCACGTGGACCTCGTCCCCCGCGATCACGACGGACCCGCGCTCGCTGCGCGTCAACGCCCCGACCCGGCAGTGGTGTCGGAGGCGCTGCAGCGCGGCGTCGAAGTCCTCGACTTCGTACAGCGAGCAGATCTCGGCCTCGTTCCCGAACAGCACGTCGATCTCGTCGGCGACGAGGGACCGGAACTCCTCCCGGTGACGATCGACGCAGAACGGGTCGGACAGCGTGAAGGCGACCTGTCGACGCGCGCCGCGCGCGGTGGTCGCGGCCTTCCGGATGGCGTCCTTCGCCGACGGCTGGTCCCACAGGTACCCCTCGAGGTACGTGACCTGGGAGCGCGCGACGACGTCGGCGTCGACGTCTTCGGGCCCGATGAACGTCGACGCGCCCAGGTACGTGCATTGCGTCCGGTGGGCGTCGGGCGTGACCATCACGAGGCAGCGACCGGTCGCCGGCCCGTCGGTGGCCGGGACGACGTCGAAGTGCACGCCCAGCGAGCGGAGATCGTGGGTGTAGACCTTGCCCAACTGGTCGTCGCGCACCCGACCGATGAACGCCGCGGTGGCGCCGAAGGACGCGAGGCCGGCGATCGTGTTCGCGCAGGATCCGCCCGAGATCTCCTGGGCGGGGGGGAGATCGGCGTAGACGGCCTCGGCGCGCTCGAGGTCGACCATCGTGGTCGCCCCGTGCGGGAAGTCGTGCATCTCGACGAAGGCGTCGTCGACGGAGGAGATGACGTCGACGAGCGCGTTGCCGATGCCGAGGACGTCGAAGTCGGCGTCGGTCACGGGCGGCCCGCTCGAGCCGGTGACACGAAGGCCACGGGCGCGCCGTCGCCGTTGCCGTGGCCGTGCGGATCGGCGGGCGGGCGCAGCCGCCGGCCCGTCGTGCGCGTGCGTCCGTAGAGCGTCGTGCGCTGCTCGAGCGTCCGGCCGAGGGGCTCGACGATCTCCCGGAACTCGGCTTCGTCGAGCTCTTGGCCGTGGCTGGCGCCGGCGGCGCGGGAGATGTTCTCGTCCATGAGTGTGCCACCGAGGTCGTTGGCGCCGGAGCGGAGCGCCTGACGGGCGCCCTCGACACCCATCTTGACCCATGACACCTGGATGTTGTCGATCCAACCCCGGTACGCGATGCGGGCGACGGCGTGGATGAGCAGCGCCTCTCGGAACGTCGGGCCGGGGCGGGCGCGTCGCTGGAGAAAGATCGGGCTCGCCATGTGCACGAACGGCAGCGGGACGAACTCCGTGAACCCGGACGTCTCCTTCTGCAGCGCGCGAGTCCGTACCATGTGCCGCGCCACGTGGATCGGGCGCTCGACGTGGCCGAACATGATCGTGATGTTCGACTGCAGCCCCACCGAGTGCGCGATGCGGTGCGCCTCGAGCCACTCGTCGGTCGTGACCTTGTCGGGGCAGATGACCGCGCGCACCTCGTCGTCGAGGATCTCGGCCGCGGTGCCGGGCAGCGTCGAGAGGCCGGCCTCCTTGGCGAGGACGAGGTAGTCGCGCAGCGGCATGCCGAGGCGTCGCGCGCCTTCGGTGACCTCGAGCGCGGTGAACCCGTGCACGTGGATCTGCGGCGCGACCTCCTTCACGGCTCGGGCGACCGAGAGGTAGTAGTCGCCGTCGAAGTCGGGGTGGATGCCACCCTGCAGGCACACCTCGGTCGCGCCACACTCGACGGCCTCGACCACCCGGCGCTGGATCTCGCCGTGGTCGAGCAGGTACGGGTCACCCCGCAGGTTCAGCGACAACGGACCCTTCGAGAACGCGCAGAACCTGCACTTGAACGTGCAGATGTTCGTGTAGTTGATGTTGCGATTGCGTACGAACGTCACGACATCGCCGACGGCGTTCCGGCGCAGGTCGTCGGCGACGTCGGCCACCCGCGCGAGCTCCGGGCCCCGCGCCGAGAGCAGCGTGACGACCTCGTCGATGCCGACCTCCTCGCCGGCGGCGACGCCGTCGAGCACCTCGCCGACCGGTCCTCCGGCGCGGGCGGGGGTGCCCACGGGCAGCAGCACCGGCGGCTGCTCGGTGCCACCAGCCGACCAGGCGTGCTCGCGCGCGAGCCCCTCGGCGTCGGAGTGGAGGAGCACGGGGAAACGCACCTGCTCGTGGAGCCATCGTTCCGGGTCGGCGACGTACTCCGGGTAGACCGTGAGGCGGGGCGCGAGGGCCTTGCCCGATGCTTCGGTGGCCGCACGCAGGCGATCGAGGGCGGGCCACGGGCGCTCGGGGTTGACGTGGTCGATCGTGACCGGGGAGACGCCGCCCCAGTCGTCGATCCCGGCGGCGAGCAGCACGTCGAGGTCGTCGCTCAGGTTGGGCGGGGCCTGGACGTGCATGTCCGGCCCGAGCACGAGGCGCGCCGCCGCCACCGTCCAGACGAACTCGTCGCGGTCGCACGCCGGGTGGCGGTGCATCGTCGTTCCCGGTTTGGGCAGGAAGTTCTGGACGATGACCTCCTGCACATGGCCGTGTCGGGCGTGACTGTCCCGGATGGCGAGCAACGCGTCGATGCGTTCGTTGCGTGTCTCGCCGATGCCGACGAGGATCCCGGTGGTGAAGGGCACGCGTGCAGCTCCCGCCGCCTCGAGCGTCGCCAGACGGCGAGCCGGCGTCTTGTCCGGAGCGCCGTGGTGGGGACCGCCGGGCTCACCGAGGCGCGCGGCCAGCGTCTCGACCATCATCCCCTGCGACGGGCTGACCGCGCGCAGGCGCTCGAGCTCGGACTGCGAGAGCGCGCCCGCGTTGGCGTGCGGGAGCAGCCCGGTGTCGTCGAGGACGGCACGGCAGGCGTCCACGAGGTAGTCGACGGTCGACTCGTACTCTCGTTCGGAGAGCCAGTCGCGAGCGCCGGGATAGCGGTCCTCGGGCGCCTCGCCCAACGTGAACAGCGCCTCGTGGCAGCCGGCGGCCGCCCCGCGGCGCGCGATCTCCAGCACCTCGTCCCGAGAGAGGTACGGCGAGTCGAGACGAGCCGGAGGCTTCGCGAATGTGCAGTAGCCACACCGGTCACGGCACAGCATCGTGAGCGGGATGAACACCTTGGGCGAGAAGGTGATGCGGTTGCCGTGACCGCGGTCGCGAAGGTGGCCCGCCTCGTCGAGGAGCTCTGCCGCGGGAACGCCGACGAGCGCCCGGGCCTCCGCCGCGCTGAGCATCGTTTCCCCTTCGGTCGCCGTCGCAGGCTCCGGCTCCTGCTCCGACGGTCGGCAAAGCCGCCGTCTGCGCGAGCCTAGAGCGCCCGCGAGGAGGCGCTGACCGTCTACGTGTAGGCCGCCCGGTCGACGAGCCAGATCACTCGCGCCGCCGAGACCCGCGCCCCTGGGAGGTCGTCGCCCGACCTCACCCGTTGGAGCGCCTTGCGCTTCTCCTCGCCGCCGACGGTGAACACCGCCAGGCGCGCCTGCTTCAACGCCGGAAAGGTGACGGTGAGGCGCGGGTGGGGATGCAGGTCGTCGCCGGTCGCGACGACGAGGCGCTCGCGCTCGTCGAGCGCCGGCGACCCGGGGAACAGCGAGGCGGTGTGTCCGTCGGGGCCGAGCCCGAGGTGGACGAAGTCGAGCGGGCCGTACCCGCGGAGCAAGCGGTCATAGGCGTCGGCGGCCCGGTCGACGGTGTCACCGGCGTTGCGCATCGAGTGGACGTCGCGTGGCCCGACCCGGTCGAGGAACGTCTGACGCGCCATACCCTCGTTCGAGTCGGGATCGTCGACCGGCACCCATCGTTCGTCGCCGAAGAACACGTCGACGCCGCTCCATTCGACGTCGGCGTCTGCGAGCAGCTTGTAGCACTCGTGCGCGGTCGAGCCCCCCGACACCGTGAGCGAGGGCGGCGCCTCCTCGACGAACAGCTCCGCGAACGCCCGGCGAACGTCGTCGACGACGCGGACCTCGCCCTGCAGGCTCATGGCGTCCTCCACGTGTCGCCGTAGCTCTCGGCCAGCAGGTCGTCCGCCTCCTTCGGTCCCCAGGAGCCGGCGGGATAGAAGGACAGCGGAACCGACCCGGCGTCGAAGGCGTCGATGAGCGGCTGCACGATCCGCCACGCCTGGTCGACCTCGTCCGCCCGGATGAACAGCGTCGCGTCCCCGAGGAAGGCGTCGCCGAGCACCCGCTCGTATGCTTCGGGCGCCTGCTCGGCGAAAGCATGGCGGTACCGGAAGTCGAGCTCCACACCGCGTACCTGAAACGTCGTGCCCGGCACCTTGGCCGCGAACTCGAGCGTGATGCCCTCGTCGGGTTGGATGTGGAGCACCAGCGTGTTCGGCTCGACGGAGTGGACCGCGGTCGGCGGGAGCGGGAGGAACGGCACCGGCTTGTACCGCAGCGCAACCTCCGTGACGCGGTGGGGGAGCCGCTTCCCCGTGCGGACGTAGAACGGCACGCCCGCCCACCGCCAGTTGTCGACGTCGAACTCGATGGCGAGATACGTCTCGACGTTGCTCTCGGGAGACACGCCTTCCTCGTCGCGGTAGCCCGGCACCTCCACGCCGTTGATCTCGCCTTGGGCGTATTGACCGCGCACGACGTGCCGGCGGAGCTCGGCCGGTTCGAGCGGGCGCACCGAGCGCAACGCCTTCACCTTCTCGTCGCGGATCGCATTGGCGTCGAACGACGCCGGCGCCTCCATCGCGGTCAGCGCGAGCACCTGCAGCAGGTGGTTCTGGACGATGTCGCGCAACGCGCCGGACTGCTCGTAGAACGTGCCGCGGTGCTCCACGCCGAGGTCCTCAGCCACGGTGATCTGCACGTGGTCGACGTACCGCCGGTTCCAGATGGGCTCGAAGATCGTGTTCGTGAACCGGAGGGCGAGGATGTTCTGGACCGTCTCTTTCGCGAGGTAGTGGTCGATGCGGTAGATCTGGTGCTCCCGGAAGTACTGGTGGAGGTCGGCGTCGAGCTGGCGGGAGCTCTCGAGGTCGCGCCCGAAGGGCTTCTCGACCACGATCCGGCGGAACCGGCCCTCCGGCTCCTCGGCGAGCCCGGCCCGTCCGAGCCCCTCGGCGACGGCGGCGAACATCTGGGGGATCGTCGCCAGGTAGTAGAGGGCGTTGCCGGATGCGCCGTGCTCGGCGTCGAACGCCGTCAACGCCTCGCCGAGCGCCCGGAAGGTCTCCTCGTCGTCGAAGGCGCCCGCGATGTAGCGGTAACGCACGCCGCGGGCGTCGAGCGCGTTCTCGCCCGCGTCCGCCTCGTCGCCGTGGGCCTTGGCGATGGAGTTGCGCACCTCGGTGGCGAAGTCATCGTCCGTCATGCGGGTGCGGGAGACACCGACGACGGCCAGGCGGCGGGGGAGCTGCCCCCTCGCCGCCAGCGATGCGAGCGCGGGGTACAGCTTGCGGTGGGCGAGGTCGCCGGTCGCTCCGAAGACGACGAGCGCCGCCGAGACCGCCACCGAGTCGCCGCTACCGGTGGTCACGACAGGTGGCGGCGGCGCTCAGCCGGTGAGCTCGCCGGCGCGCTTCTCGAGGCTGGCGAGACAGTCGCGGTAGGACCGTTCGAAGCTGTCCACTCCCTCCCGCTCGAGGGTGTCGGTGAGGTCGCCGTACTCGATGCCCGCACCGGCCAGGTCGTCGATGACGCGGCGCGCGCCGTCGACGTCGCGCGTGATCGTGTCGGGTTGCGGGTCGCCGTGGTCGTGCAACGCGTCGATCGACGGTTGCGCCAGCGTGTTGACGGTGTCGGGCCCGACCAGCTCGTCGACGTAGAGCGTGTCCGAGTACGCGGGGTTCTTCGTGGACGTCGACGCCCACAGTGGCCGCTGGAAGCGGGCGCCGCGCGCCTCGAGCGCCGCCCAGCGGTCGCCGGTAAAGGTGTCCCGGAAGAGCGCGTACGCGAGCTTGGCGTTGGCCACGGCGACCTTGCCGCGCAGGGGATGGCCTTCGGGGAGGCGCCGGTCGGCTTCGGTGTCGACGCGGCTGACGAAGAACGACGCCACCGAGGCGACGCGCGACAGGTCGCCACCCTGCTCGGCGTGGCGCTCGAGGCCCCGGAAGTACGCCTCGATCACCTCGGCGTACCGGGCGAGAGAGAAGATGAGCGTGATGTTGATCGACACGCCGTCGGCGAGACACTCCTCGATGGCGGGGATGCCCGCGCGCGTCGCCGGGATCTTCACGAACACGTTGGGACGTGCCGCCTGGTCGTGCAGCCAGTGCGCCTGCTCGATGGTGGCCGCGGTCTCCTGGGCGCGGCCGGGCGCGACCTCCACGGACACGAACCCGTCGCTGCCCTGCAGGGCGTCGAAGGTCGGGCGCAGCGTGTCGGCGGCGTGACGGATGTCGTCGAGGACGAGAGCCCAGTAGATGGAGTCGATGGCGGTACCGCCGCGAGCCAGCTCGCTCAGCTGCTCGTCATAGCCCTCCCCGGACGACATCGCCTTCTCGAAGATCGTCGGGTTCGAGGTAACGCCGCGGATGCCGTCCTCCTCGATGAGCCGCGTGAGGCCGCCGCCGGTGATCAACCCCCGGGTGAGGTTGTCGTACCAGGGGCTCTGGCCGAACTCGACCAGGCGGGCGATGGGGGAGCTGGTCAGCGTCATGGGCTCGTGCCTCCGGGACGATCGACGGCGAGGAGCGCGCGGGCGCGGGCCACGACGTTCTCGGGCGTGTATCCGAGCTCGGCGAGGACGACGTCGCCCGGCGCCGACGCACCGAAGCGGTCGATGGCGATGACGTCGTCGGCGTACCGGTCCCAGCCGAGGCTCGCGCCCGCCTCGACCGCGAGCGTGGGCACGCCGGGTGGGAGGACCTGGTCGCGGTACCCGTCCGTCTGGTCGGCGAACAGCTCCCACGAGGGCATGGAGACGACCCGGGTGGAGATGCCGTCGGCGGCCAGTTGCTCGCGCGCGGCGACGCAAAGGTGCACCTCGGAGCCGGTGCCGATCAGGACGAGATCGGGCCGATCGCCGGTCTCGTCGACGAGGGTGTACGCGCCGCGCGGAAGACCGTCGGGCGCGCGCTCGGCCGTGCCCTCGAGCACGGGGAGGCCCTGGCGGGTCAGGATGAACGCGGTCGGGCCGTCGCCGTCGATGTGCACGCGCCACGCCTGCGGCACCTCGTTGGCGTCGGCCGGGCGGATCACGCGGAGCTTGGGGATCGCCCGCAGAGACATCAGGTGCTCGACCGGCTGGTGCGTCGGACCGTCCTCGCCGAGACCGACCGAGTCGTGCGACCAGACGAACGCGACCTTGGCGCCCGACAGCGCCGCCAGACGCACCGCCGGTCGTTCGTAGTCGCTGAAGATCAGGAACGTTCCCCCGAACGGCAGTGCGCCGCCGGACAGGGCCATCCCGTTCATGATCGACCCCATGCCGTGCTCGCGTACGCCGAAGTGGATCTGGCGGCCGGTGAAGTCGTCGCGCGTCACGGGCGACTTCCCCTTCAGCTCCGTCCCGGTGTTCCCCGTCAGGTCGGCGCCGCCGCCCATGAGCCCGGGCACCACGTCCATGATCGCGTCGAGCGCCGTCGAGCAGGCCTTGCGGGTGGCGAGCTTCTCGCCCGCGTCCCAAGTGGGGAGCTTCGCTTCCCATCCGTCGCGGCCGCGGGCGGCGCTGACGAGGTCGAATTCCTCGCCGAGCTCGCCGTCGCGGGCTTGGAAGGCACGGACGCGCTCTTCCCACGCGTCGCGATCGGTACGGCCGCGCGCGCCTGCTCCGCGGTAGAACTCGAGCACGTCGTCCGGCACCCAGAAGTCCTCTGGGGGCATGCCGAGGATCTCCTTGACCTTGGCGACCTCGTCGGCGCCGAGTGGACTGCCGTGCGCGTGCGCGGTGTCCGTGTACTTGGGCGACGGGTAGCCGATGTGGCTGCGCAGGATCAGCAGCGTCGGTCGGTCGTCGACGGCCATGGCCTCGCGCAGGCCCCGCTCGAGCGCGTCGAGATCCTCGGAGACCTCGCCGAGCTGCACGACGTGCCAGTGGTAGCCCTCGAAGCGTGAGCGCTTGTCATCGGAGTACGAGAGCTCGGTGGGCCCGTCGATCGAGATGTGGTTGTCGTCGTACACGTACACGAGGCGGCCGAGCCCCAGGTGGCCTGCGAGCGAGGCAGTCTCGTTGCTGACGCCCTCTTCGAGATCGCCGTCCGAGCAGATCGCGAACACGTGGTGGTTGCACACGTCCTCGCCGAAGCGCTCGCGCAGGTGCCGCTCGACGATTGCGATACCGACGCCGTTGCCGAAACCCTGCCCGAGCGGGCCGGTCGTCACTTCGATCCCGGGCGCGTCGCCGTACTCGGGGTGCCCGGGGGTGCGCGATCCCCACTGGCGGAACTGCTTCAGGTCGTCGAGCTCCAGGCCGTACCCGGTGAGATAGAGCATCGAGTAGAGGAGCATCGACGCGTGCCCGGCGGACAGGACGAAACGGTCCCGGTCGGGCCAGTCGGCGTCGGCGGCGTCGTACCGCAGGATGCGGGAGAAGAGGACGTGCGCCAGGGGCGCGAGGGCCATCGGCGTGCCCGGATGGCCGGAGTTGGCCTTCTGCACCGCGTCCATCGCCAGCCCGCGGATGACGTCGATGGCGCGCCGCTCGAGCTCCTCGGGTACCGCCGGCATCTGCGCAACCGGTTCGGCCGTCATGCCCCTACCTCCGCCATCATGTTGTCGCCGTCGGCGAGCTCCGGCTTGGCTCTTCCTGTCGCCCTCGCAAGCTCGGGCTGTGGGGGAGCGGTCGGCAAAGCCGCCACTGCCCGCGTCCGGCGGCCGGCAGAGCCGCCGCCTCCGCGCAGGGTATGCCGACGGGCGTCTGCCCTGGCGTACCCCAGCTTGACGTCACGCGAACAACGCGAGGCTGGCGGTGAAGCCGTGGAGGAAGTTCCGACCTCCGACGGGCCCGATCTCGCCGGCGCAGAACGCTCCCGCCAGGGGGATCGGCCCCAGCAGCCGCTCGACCATGCCGGCGTCGTGGTCGGGAACGGTGAAGAGATGCCGGCCCCGGCCGTTGCAGGTGAACAGCAAGGCGGCGTCGGCGTCGACGCCGCTGAGCATCTCCCGCAGGTCCTCGTCGGCGGCGGCGGCGTCCCGGACGTGGAACTGGACGGTCTGCCCGACCGATACCTGCTCGCCGACCGCGAGCGCGCCCGAGCTCTCGTCGGCGCCGAGGAGGTTGCGCACCAGGAAGTCGCCCCGGCCGAACTCGGCCTTGTGCTCGTTCACGACCAACCCCATGTGCAGGCCGTGCCGGAGCAGCTCGCGCTCCTCCTCGGAAGCGACGCCCGCCAGCTCCTGGAGCCGCTCGATGGCGGGCTTCCCGGCCAGCTCCTCGATGAGGTTCTGCTCGGCCCGGGTGACGACGTAGGGACGTCCGATCGGTCGGCACCCCTGCGACACGAGCGTGTGGACCTCGGTCCCGCCGTCGACGAACACGCCCACCGCGCCCTCGTCGACGACGCGGTCGTCGAGCACGAGCCGGTTGCCGCCGGGGCTGCCCGCCGCCGAGGCGAGGCCGCCGATGATCTGCAGGCCGGGCAGGTCCCGGTTGACGCGCTGCAGGAACGCGTCCACCGGGAACGTGAAGGGGTCCGCGAACAGCAACAGGCTCGCGGGCGGCCGGTCGAACGTCGGCCAACCCGTCAGCGCGGCGCCGTCCGAAGTCTCCTGCAGACGCAGCGTCACGGGTGTCAGCGTGGCGTCCTCGAAGCGGGCGGCGAAGAGCGCCAGCGCCGGCTGCTCCTCGATCTCGTGCGAACCGCCGACGACGGCCACCGCGGTGCCGCCGACGAGCACACGCGGTTCGAGGATCTTGTGCAACGCGGGCCCGATGTCCTCGAACGCGCCGACGTGGTGCATCGACGCGAAGCAGACGACGAGATCACATCCTTGGCCGTCGAGGCGCTCGAGGATCTCGCCGGCCGTCTCGCCGACCGCCTGCGACGAGATCGGGTGCTGTGAGAGCGCCGACGCGAACGCGGTCACGGCGCCTGGGTCGCAGTCAGCGGGACGACGACACTCGACCCCGACTCGTTGATCGTGCAACGCGCCTCGATCGTTCCGGGTTCCGGGAACTCGAGCTCGGGCCGCACGAGGCGGTAGCCGAACTTCCCCGGCTCGACCGAGAACTGTTGCGCGTTGCGGGCGACCTCCTCGCCGTCACGAGTGAAGACAGCCTCGAGGGTTCCCATGCCGCTGTCGTCGGCGGGCGCCCGCACGAGCACCACGAGGTGCGGAGTCATCTGCGCCGGGAACTGGGCCACCGGCGCGGAGAAGAAGGCGCCGGTGATGTCGATCCTGGTCGAGCCCCCCGCGACTTGACGGAAGTTCAGGCTCTCGACGAAGAGCGCCGCCACGATCTCCATGCGCCGAGGCTACCGACATGGCCGGGTGCGTACGCTGCTCCTCGCGGAGACGGCGGCTTTGCCGACCGTCGGAGCAGGAGTCGGAGCTTGCGACGGCGACAAGGAGGTTCATGGGCGCGATCGAGGAGCTCGCGGGCGCGGTGGCAGACGTGCTGGACCGGGAGCTCACGGAGGAGGAGTCGATCGCGGCGATGCGACCGGCGATGGACCGCTTCCTCTCCCGCGCCGACGAGCTCCCCGCCGGCGCGTCGCAGCCCGACGCCGACGGTGGAGCCATCGGGCACCTGCTGCACGCCGACCCCGGCGAGCGGTTCCACATCCTGTCGGTCGTCTTCCCGCCCGGCACGAGCAGCGGTACGCACGAGCACGGATGCTGGGGGATCATCGGCTACGTCGCCGGCCTCGACGAGGAGACCCGGTACCACCGCGTCGACGGCGGCGCTGGCGACGACGGGTGCGTGCTCGAGGAGGTCGACCGTGTCGTCCACGAGCCGGGCACCGTCTCGCGGCTGCTCCCGCCGGACGAGATGCACCATCGCGTCCGCAACCCGGGGACCGTGAGCGGCGTCTCGGTGCACGTTCTGTGCCGGCTGCCCGAGTCGCATCCGCACAAGTTCTACGACCGCGAGCGTCACCGTCTGGTGCCGTATCCGTTCCGGCGGCTGGACGGCGACCTCGTCCGCGCCGAGGTGCACCCGCCCGACTGACCTTCTGGTCGCACTTGCTTGCGCAAAGTGCTCCAGCGGGCCATCGTCTCGATCCGGGCCCGGGGAAACCCCGGCCTCTGCCGGAGGTGCCCCCTCACCGTCGACTAGGGCTCGCCGCTCGCGTCGAGCACGAGCTCGCCCCCGAGCCACACGGCGCGGACCGCCAGTGATCCTGGATCGAAGGCGACGATGTCGGCGCGGGCACCCGGTGCAAGCCGTCCGAGGTCTGTCAGCCCGAGGGCTTCGGCGGGGATCACCGATGCCATCTCGATGGCGCGCTCGACGGGGACGCCCAGCGAGACGGCGTTGCGCACGGCGACGTTCATCGACAGCGTTGAGCCGGCGATCGTCCCGTCCGCGAGGCGAGCCGCGCCGTCGTCCGTCACGTGCAACGCCGTGGTCGCCACCCGGTCGGTCACGAGTGCGACGTTGCGCTTGTGCGTCATCGCGAGCCGCAGCGAGGCGGGGTGCACGTGCACGAGATCGGCGATCAACGTGGGCGTCAGCCGCTCGTCGTCGAGCGCGGCGCCGGCGAGGCCCGGCTCCCGATGATGGAGCGGTGCCATGCCGTTGAACAGGTGGGTTACGAGTCGCGCTCCGGCGTCGGCAGCCGCCCGCGCCTCGTCGTACGTCGCCGTCGAGTGCCCGAGCGCGACCGTGACGTTCTGTTCGCATAGGAAGCGCGTCCCGGCCAGGCCGGTATCCGCTTCGGGCGCGAGGGTCACCATCGACACGAGGCCCGGGAACGCGCCCAGCACGTGCCGCAGCCACCCGAGGTCGACGGGGCGCACCAGCTCGACGGGATGGGCGCCGGGCGCACCGCCGAGGAACGGTCCCTCGAGATGCACCCCGGCGATGGAGGGCATCGGCCCGGTCTCGGCGTCGGCGCGGGCGGCCCGTCCCCGCGCGAGCGCATCGTCGTACTCGTCGAGCGGCACGGTGACGAGTGTCGGGCAGAACGTGGTCACGCCGTTCGCGAGCAGCACCCGCCCCGCGCGCCGCCATCCTTCGAGATTCGCGGTGGCGAAGTCGTCGTCGAGCACGCCGTTGACCTGCAGATCGAGCAGGCCCGGTGCCAGGAGCGCCGAGCCGGTGTCGTGGGCGCCGGCGGGGGCCGGACCCGAGCCGGTTTCGACGATCAGGCCGTCGTCGATCGCCACCCACCCGGGCGCGGGGCGACCGGGCGGGCAGAGCGCAGCCGACGCCAGGACGCGTGTCACGGCGACGTTGATCGTGGCGGGCGTGCCTCGCGCCAGAGCGCGACACGCAGCACGACCATGCCGAGGACGGTGCGGGGGACGCGACGCCAGATCGGCGTGCGGGACGGGCGCCGTTCCTGCGCGGTGACGGGCAGCTCCGATACCAGCAGCCCGGCGCGTTCGCTACGGATGACCAGCTCCGTGTCGAACAGGTCGCTGCGGAACCGGCACTGCTCCAGGATCGGGGCCACCTCCGCTCGTCGCATGGCCTTCATGCCGTGCGTGTCGGAGACCGAGAGCGAGAACACGAGCCGCAGCAGAATGCTGAACACGGTCGTGACGACGCGCCGGGGCCACGGGCGCCTGTCACGCGCGCCAGGGGCGCGCTTCGAACCGACGACGATCGCCGGTTCCGGTGCGGCGCCTGTCAGCAGGCCGAGGGCGTCATCCACGAAGTCGAGGTCGTAGTAGTCGACGTCGAACGTGACGATCACGTCGCCGCGCGCGGCAAGCATCCCGTCACGGAGCGCCGCGCCGTAGTCCGCGAAGGGTCGCGACGAGACACGCACGTCCGGCATCGCGTCCGTAATTCGCTGCGCGATCGTCAGCGTCTCATCGGTCGAGCCGTTCTCGACTACGAGGATCTCGAGATCGTGGCCGCGGGCGCGCATCCCGTCGCGAACCTCACGCACCGCGGACTCGAGGTACGAAGCCTCGTTGTGTGCGGGCATGACGACGGACAACACGCGGACTCAGTCCAATCGGGCATCGGGGAACGGCAGCGCAGCGCCGGCGCCGCCGGCGGCGGTGACTCGCAGCGCGTCCTGTGGACGCTGTGACCACTCCTGATAGCGCGCGAGTGCGATCCGGCACAGCCGGTCGATCGCGGATTGTCCTTCGACGACCGCCAGGTCGACGTCGAGCCCGGGGCTGCCGTCGGCGAGCTGGACGACGGCGGGGTAGAACGCGAACCGGGGTCCGAACACGACGTGCTTGCTCCGGCGCGCTTTGCTCCACGAGAACATGACAGTGAACGCGTGGATCATGGCGAGCTCGGCGTCCGGCCCGACGACCTCGCCGGCGCGGTCGCCGGACACACGCGCGACGGGGTACGTCTGCTGGATCAGCCGGAGCGCGGCCAGGCCCGCCTCGGCTTCGGTGGCGGCGTCGGCGAGCCACGGCGCGAGCTCGGCGCCGAGCGGATCGTCCCCGGCGCCGGCCCAGGCGCGCCCGGCGCCCTGCACGCCCGTGAGGTGATCGCGGAGCGCGCACACCGCGTCGGGCCAGCCGGCTCCGGCGGCGGCCTCGACCAACGCGGTGGTCAGCCGGTGCGCCTCGAGATGCTCGGGCGGCTGCACCGGGCCGTCGGCGCACGCGGCCGCGATCGCTCCGAGCGCGGGAGCACGTGATCCGCCGACGGCGGCGATGGCTCGTGACCACGACGCGTCCGGGTCGTACTCCTCGGGACCGCCCAAGAAGTCGGCCGCCGTCGCCAGCGGCACCTGGGAGGCGTGCGCCTGCAGCATGGGGTTGCAGAGCACGCCGTCCAGCTCGTCGGTGAGGTCGGGCTCCCGGCCGCGATACGGGCCGAGGTGTAGCGAGCGCACCATTGTGCCGTCGTTGACGGGGTAGTTGTCCCAGAGGATCGGGCGCCGGCCGGCGAGCGCGGTCGCCCACGCACGGGCGTCCGCCGCGCGGACGACGGGCGAGCAGACGGTCGGGCCCGTCCACATCACGTCGACCTCGGGCGGGAGCGCCCGGGCGAGGCCTTCGAGATACGAGGTCGGTCGCGTGCCGACGTACTCGGTGGGGACGAGCGTCAGGTGCGGGTCGTCGCGCCGCCTGCGCAACGCGGCGAGTAGCCATGCGGCGAGCTCGGCCTGCTCGACCGCGAGGCCGGGCCGGTTCGGGATGTCGTCGAGCGCGAGGACGACCCAGCCGACACCGAGGTCGAGCAGCGGCGCCAGCTTCTCGAGGAGGAGGTCGCGATCGCGTGCGCTTTCGTACTCGATGTCGAGGCCGGGGGAGAGCGCGAAGCCGAAGCGGGTGTGGTTCCGCGCCGCGTGCTCCGCCAGGCTGCGGAAGTCGGCGAGCTCCGACGAGTCGTAGGCGTCTCGCCAGCGGTCTCGGTGCTTCGGGTCCGACTTCGGCGCGTAGACGTACGCGTTCATTCCCCGAGCGGCAAGGAACTCGATCACCGCGCATCGATCCGTGAACGACCACGGCGGGCCGTAGAAGCCTTCGATGACTCCACGCAGCGGGACCGGTCGAGGCACTTCGGTAGGCTACCGACGACTTTCGGGGGGTTTGCCGATGAGCCCGATGCCGGACCTGCTTCGCATGCACGCGGATGCTTCCCCTGATCGCGCCGCGGTCATCGTCGACGAAGCCGGCGGCGGGCGACCGGCGGCGGTGACGTTCGCCGAGCTGAACAGCACGGTGAACCGGCTCGCGCACGCGTTCCGCAGCCTCGGGATGCGGTCGGGAGAGCGCCTCGTGTGGTGCGGTCCGAACTCACTCGAGGTCATCGCAACCATCCACGCGGCGCGGAAGGCGCGGCTGATCGCAGTGCCCCTCTCGTACCGCTTCAACGCCGACGAGATGCAGTACGTGATCGACAACTCCGACGCGACACTGGTCGTCGTCGACGCCGAACAGGCGCCGCTCGTCGCCGAGATACGCGACCGCATCCCGAAGGTACGGGCCGTGATCGCCTTCGGCAGCGACGTGCCGGCCGGGTTCGAGGCGTGGGACACGCTGCTGGCGTCACAGCCCGACACCGAGCCCGCGGCCGAAGACGGCACCGCCGACGCCGTCGGTGCCCAGATGCTCTACACGTCGGGCACCACCGGGAAGCCGAAGGGCGCCGTCCGCACGACGAGCGATCCCGTCATCGTGGGCGCGCTGCTGGGCGAGCTCGGCCTGGTCCCCGGGGGCGAGGTGCACATCACGACCGGGCCCCTCTACCACTCGGGGCCGCTCGCGTTCGCGGTGATCAGCCACACGTTGGGTTGCCCGATCGTCGTCCTGCGCAAGTTCGACCCGGTTGCGTGGCTGCGCCTCGTGAAGGAGCACCGCGTCACGAACACGTTCTCGGCGCCCACGCAGCTCAAGCGGCTCGTGAGCCTGCCGCCGGGGGAGCTCGAGCGCGCCGACCTCTCCTCGATGCGGTGTCTCATCGCCAACGCGGCCCCCGTGCCGTACGCGCTCAAGCAGGAGGTGGTCGCGAAGCTCGGTGACGGCTTCCTCTACGAGGTGTACGGCTCGACCGAGCTCGGCATCGTGACCGTGCTCAAGCCCGCCGACCAGCTTCGGAAGCCGGGCTCGTGCGGGAAGGTGTACGGCGGGATCGAGGTGAAGCTCGTCCGCGGCGACGGCACCGAGGCCGACGTGGGCGAGCCGGGGGAGTTGTTCATCCGCACCGGGCTGGCGATGGACGGGTATCACCGCACCGACGAGCAGCTGACGGAGTTGAGCGACGGCGGCTGGAAGTCGGTCGGGGACGTCGCGTACCGCGACGACGAGGGGTTCCTCTACATCAACGACCGCAAGAAGGACATGATCATCTCGGGCGGCGTCAACATCTATCCCGCCGAGATCGAGGCCGTTCTTCATGAGCACCCGCAGGTGCTCGACGTCGCCGTGTTCGGCATCCCCGACGACGAATGGGGAGAGAGCGTCTACGCCGTCGTGCAGCCGAAGCCGGGGGAGACCATCGACCTCACGGAGCTGCGCGTCTTCGTCGAGCAACGCGTCGCCGGCTACAAGCGCCCCCGCCAGTACGAGCTGCGCGACGAGCTGCCGCGCACCGACGCCGGCAAGCTCCTCAAGCGCGTCCTGCGTGACGAGTTCTGGCGGGACCGCGCCACCGCGGTGTGACCCCGACCGGCACCCGCACGCTCTCGGAGCACGAATCGAAGCGCATCCTCGCGGACGCCGGCGTACCCGTCCTCGACGAGCGCGTCGTCGACACGCCGGACGACGCGGTCCACGCGGCGCGATCGCTCGGTCCCGACACCCCGGTGGTCGTGAAGCTGTGCGGCGAGGGCGTCGCGCACAAGACCGAACGGGGGCTCGTTCGGCTCGGCCTGCGCGGTGACGACGATGTCCGCGCCGCGTCACAAGCCGTGCTCGACGCCGCGACGCCCGACGACGGGCCCGTCGGCCTCCTCGTCGCGCCGATGGTGCGCGGCAGCCGCGAGCTCATCGCTGGCGTGGTCCGCGACCCCCAGTTCGGCGCCTGCGTCATGGTGGGGATCGGCGGCGTGCTCGCCGAGGCGCTCGCCGACGTCGCGTTCCGGCTCGTCCCCCTCGAACTTGTCGACGCCGAGGACATGATCGACGACCTCGGTGCCCGGGCGCTGTTCGGCCCCGTGCGAGGAGAGCCACCGGTCGACCGAGACGCGGTCGTCGACGTGCTGCTCGCGCTGTCGGGGCTGGCAGAGGCCCGGCCCGACATCGTGTCGGTCGACGTGAACCCGCTCGTCGTTCTAGACGGCCGGCCGATCGCGGTCGACGGGCTCGTCGAGGTCGGACCGTGACCGGGCCTTCGGCCGAGCAGTGGCGTGCGCTGTTCGAGCCACGGGGGGTGGTGGTCGCGGGAGCGTCGACGCACCCGGGCAAGTTCGGGTTCGTAGCGCTCCACAACATCCTTCGGCACGACTATCCGGGCGCGGTGTTCGCCACCAACCGCGACGGCGGTGACATCCTCGGGCGACGTGCGCTCACGAGCGTCGACGAGCTCCCCGAAGGTGCCGTGGACCTCGTGTTCGTGTGCACCCCGGCGGCGGCGAACCCCGAGCTGCTGAAGGCCTGCGCGGCCAAGGGTGTGCGGGCCGCGTTCGTGACGTCGGCGGGATACGGCGAGGCCGGTGACGAGGGACGCGCGGCCGAGCGCGCGCTCGTCGAGCTGGCGAACGGGCTCGGGATGCTGCTCGCCGGTCCGAACGGTCAAGGCGTCGTGTCGACCCCGGCGTCGCTCTGCGCGCAGATCGTCGCTCCGTACCCGCCTAGGGGCGGCATCGCCATCGTGAGCCAATCGGGGAACTTCGTGTCGTCGTTCCAGAACTACGCCGTGCAGACCGGCGTGGGCGTCAGCCGCGCCGTCTCGGCGGGGAACGCCGCCGCCGTCACCGTGCCCGACTTCCTCGAGTACTTCTCGGAGGATCGCGAGACGACCGTCGCGCTCGCGTACGTCGAGGGCGTCAGCGACGGGCGCGCCTTCTTCGAGCGGATCCGCGGTGTCGCCCGCCGGAAGCCGCTCGTGCTGCTCAAAGGGGGTGTGACGACCGGAGGTCAACGGGCGGCGGCCTCGCACACCGGCGCGCTCGCCTCCGACGAGCGCATCTTCGACGGCATTTGCCGGCAGGCCGGCGCGACGCGCCCGGCGACGGTCGAGGAGGCGTTCGAGGCGGCGGCGACCTTCGCGACCCAGCCCCTGCCGCGCGGCCCCCGCGTGGCGGTCCTCACCACCGCCGGCGGCTGGGGAGTCGTCACCGCGGACGCCGTCGCGCGGGCCGGCCTCGAGCTCGTGCGCCTCCCGGACGACCTGCGGGCCGCCATCGACGGCAAGCTGCCGCCCCGCTGGAGCCGCAACAACCCGGTTGACCTCGCCGGCGCCGAAACGCGTGACACGATTCCAGAGGTCATGGAGCTCATCGCCTCGCACGACGCCGTCGACGCGCTCGTCTATCTGGGCATTGGCATCCAGTCGAACCAGGCGCGGCTGATGCGCACCGGGCCCTTCTATCCCGACCACGGGCTCGAGCGAATCGTCGCCTACCACGAGCGTCAGGACGAACGCTTCGCGCGCGCGGCGGCCGACATCTCGGACGCGACGGCGAAGCCGATCCTCACGGCCACGGAGCTCGCAGTTGCCGACCCCGACAACGCCGGCCCACGCGCCGTCCGGGCCACCGGGCGGGTCTGCTACGCGTCGTCCAACCGCGCTGTGACCGCGCTGGCGCACCTCTATCAGTACACGCGCTTCCGGCAGCGACGAGGCTTGTGACACGCGGCCACGACGCGTTGCGCCGGATCATCGCTGTGGTGCTCGTCTTGGCGGCGGTCTGTTGCGCGTATCTCGCGTTCCGCAGCGATGCCGCGCCGACCGCGGCCGGGCAGACGCGTCGGCTCGCGACCCCGCTGTGGTCGCCTCGCCGGGTTCCGCAGCCGATCGTGGACGCGGTGGGCGCGCAGCGCTTGCAGTCGCAGATCGACGGCGAGATCGGTACCGGGCAGGCATGTGCCGTCGTGAACGCCGGGACCGGTGATGTCGCGTCGCACAACCCCACCGTTCCGATGACGCCTGCCTCGACCCAGAAGCTGCTCACGAGCCTGGCGGCGCTGTCGACGATGGGGCCCGACTTCAAGTACGAGACCAAGGCGGTCGCCGCGTCCGAGCCCGGCAACGGCACGGTCGAACGGCTGTGGCTCGTCGGCGCGGGTGACCCGTTGCTGAGCACGCCGGACTACCCCGGCATGGTCGAGTCGAACCCGCGGCGCGACCGAGAGGAGCAGGCGACGGGCCCGAGCAAGTCCACGACCTCGCTCGCGACGCTGGCGGACGCGATCGTCGCTGCCGGGGTCCGCAACATCCCCGGCGGTGTGCAGGGCGACGACTCGCGGTACGAGGCGCTGCGCTACCTGCCGTCGTGGAGCCCGACCTACCGCACGGACCCGGAGATCGGTCCGGTCGGCGCGCTCACCGTGAATCACGGCATCGGCACCGTGCAGCCGAGGCTCACGCCCGTGGACGATCCGGCGGTCTACGCGGCGACGCAGCTCAGCGACCTGCTCCGCGCCCGAGGCGTGTCGGTGGGCGCGCCGGGAAGGTCGACGGCGCCGAACGGCGCCAAGACGATCGGAACGGTGGAGTCCGCGTCGCTCCGCGACATCGTCGCCGCCGCGATCGAGTCGAGCGACAACCTCGCGATGGAGATGCTCGCCCGCGAAGTCGGCGTGAGAGCGGCGAATCAGGGGACGACGGCGGCCGGGGCGAAGACGATCGTCGACAAGGTTCACGCGCTCGGAGTGCCGGTCGACGGGGTCGCACTCGTCGACGGGTCCGGGCTCGACTACGGCAATCGGGTGACCTGTCAGGCGCTGATGAGCGCCCTCGCGATGGGCGCCCGACCCGAGTTCAAGGCGTTGTGGGACGGTCTGGCGATCGCCGGCCAGACCGGGACGCTCGCCGACGAGCTTCGAGGATCTCCGCTCACCGGGAAGCTGCACGGCAAGACCGGGACGCTGGACGGCGTGACAGGACTGGCAGGCTTCGTCGACACCGGCCGTCCCGTCGTCTTCTCCTTCATCGCCAACGGCGGCTTCGCCCAGGGAGGCGGCATCGCGATGCGCGCCCGGATCGCCGGGATCGTCGGCCGGTTCCCGGACGCGCCGCCGGCCGAACAGCTCGTGCCGATGCCGGGCACGCCCGCGGCGACGGCGCGCCCGTGATAAGGAAGAAGCCGTGAGCGACCCGGCACCCAGCGCGGCGGAGGACCGCAGCCCCCCGCTCCCGCAACTCGTCCAGGAGTTGTGGCAGCTCATCGTCGCCTACTTCAAGCAGGAGACGGTCGTCCCGCTGCAGCAGCTGGGTCGGTGGGTCGCGTTCGGGATCGTCGGGGCCCTGCTCCTCGGCGTCGGCGTGCTCCTGCTCGCCATGGCGGGCCTCCGCGCCCTCCAGGAGGAGACCGGCAGCACCTTCACCGGGAACCTCTCGTGGATCCCGTACATGATCGTGTTCGCCGCCCTTCTCGTCGGCGGCGCGATCACGTGGAAGGCTCGCGGTGTCCAGCGGCGGCGAAGGGCTGCTTCACGATGAGCAACGGCAACGCCGACACGAGCCCCGTCGGCCAGCGACCGATCACCCGCGCCGATCTCGAAGCCAAGTTCAGCCAGCTGCGCGGCTCGACGACCGCATCCCAGTCGCAGCGCAACGCCGGGCTCGCGGCCATGATCCTCGCCGGCGTCGCGCTCGTGCTGGGTGCATACCTGCTCGGGCGGCTGCGCGGCCGCAAGCGCCGCACCATCGTGGAGGTGGTGCGCGCATGATGGACATGCTCGTGCGTCTCGCGCGCACCGGGCTACGCCGTGGCATCCGCACAGGGTCACGCCGCTGGCTCGTCACCGGCATCACCGCCGGGATGCTCGCGATCGTGCGGCGCGTACTCACGGAGTCGCCGGAGACGGTGTACCGGACCGAGCTCAAGCCCGGCGAGCGGGTGGAGATCCGTACGCTTCCCCCGAACCCGTAGCCGTCTCGACGAACCCCGCCGGTACCCTGGTGGGCCGTGAAGGTGGTGCTGCGCAACCCTCGGCGTGAGGTCGAGATGCCCGGCCCGCTGACGGTCGCGGCGTTGCTCGAGCAGCTCGATGTGAACCCGGAGTCCGTGCTCGTGATCCAGGGTGACACGCTCGTCACCCGCGATGCGCGACTGTCCGACACGGATGTCGTCGAGATCCGTCCCGTGACCTCGGGAGGCGCCGAATGAAGTGCCGCGTGTGCCGGGCGCCGGCGGTGCTCGACATCCGCCGGCACAACGCCGCCTTCTGCCGCGACCACTTCGTGAAGCACTGCCGCGAGCAGGTCCGCCGCGCGATCGACGACCGGCACATGATCGCTCCCGGGGAACGGGTCCTCGTCGCCGTGTCGGGCGGGAAGGACTCGCTCGCCCTCTGGGACCTCCTCGTGCACCTCGGCTACGAGGCGGACGGGCTGTACCTGGGGCTCGGGATCGGTGAGTACTCCGATGCGTCCGGCGAAGCGGCCCGGGCGTACGCGCGCGATCGCGGTCTCGAGCTGCGCGAGGTCGACCTCGCCGTCGACTACGGGTACGACGTCCCCGGCGCCGCCGCCACGACGCACCGGTCGCCGTGCGGAGCGTGCGGCCTGTCGAAGCGGCACGTGTTCAACTCGGTCGCCGTCGAGCATGGCTACGACGTCGTCGCGACGGGCCACAATCTCGACGACGAGGCGGCGGTGCTCCTCGGGAACGTCCTCCGATGGGAGACCGGGTACCTCGGGCGTCAGCAGCCGGTGCTGCCGGCGAGTCCCGGCTTCGCGCGGAAGGTCAAGCCGCTCTACCGACTCGGCGAGCGCGAGTCCGCGGCGTACTGCGTGCTCGTCGGCATCGACTATCAGGTCGAGGAGTGCCCGATGGCGGAGGGCAACCGGCACCTCGGCTACAAGGAGGTCCTGAACGCGCTCGAGGACCGCTCGCCCGGCGCCAAGGCCGCGTTCGTGTTCGGGTTCCTGGACCGCGCCCACGAGCGCTTCGCCGGGGAGGCCGGTACCGAGCGCGAACGTCTACGGCCGTGCGATGTGTGCGGATCGCCGACGACGTCCGAGGTGTGCGCGTTCTGCCGGTTGCGGGAACGCGTCGGTTCCCGCGCCGCGCACGCCCGGTAGGCGCCGTGCCCCGCCCCTTCGCCGCCGGCGACCGCGTGCTGCTCGTCGACGCCAAGCGCCGCCGGCATCTCATCACGTTGGCCGAGGGCAGCTCGTTCCACTCGCACGCCGGCGTCGTCGCGCACGACGCGCTCATCGGCCGCGAGGAGGGACTGACGGTGCGCACCACGCTCGGCACGAAGCTGATCGCGGTCCGGCCCACGCTGGCCGAATACGTGCTGAAGATGCCGCGCGGGGCGCAGGTCATCTACCCGAAGGACCTCGGCCCGATCCTCGTGCTCGCCGACCTGTTCCCCGGGGCCCGGGTGCTCGAGACGGGCGTCGGCTCGGGGGCGTTGACGATGACGCTGCTGCGCGCGATCGGTCCGACGGGTCGCGTGACCGGTTACGAGATCCGGGGCGACTTCGCCGATCGCGCCCGCAGGAACATCGAGGGCTTCCTCGGCCCTGACCTGCCCCTCGACATCGAAGTGCGTGACGCATACGACGGGTTCGACGTTCAGGACCTCGATCGTGTGCTGCTCGATCTCCCCGAACCCTGGCGTGTCGTCAAGCATGCCGAAGCCGCGCTCCGGCCCGGCGGCATCCTCCTTGCCTATCTCCCCACGATCGGGCAGGTGGCCCGCTTGCGCGAGCAGCTGGCGTCGTCGGCGTTCGGGATGGCGGAGACGCTCGAGGTCCTCCAGCGGCACTGGCACGTCGACGGCCAGTCGGTGCGACCCGACCATCGCATGGTCGCCCACACCGGGTTCCTGACGCACGCGCGGTTGCTCGTCCCCGGCGAGTGAACGTCCTCGATCTGGTCATCGTGGCGGCGATGATCGCCGCCGGGTACTTCGGCTACCGCCTCGGGTTCGTCGCACGCGTCGTGTCCTGGGCCGGTCTGGCCCTCGGCGTCGTGCTGGCGGTGGCGTTCGTCGACGACGTGATGGGGCTGCTGAGCTCGCAGGCATCTCAGACGAGGCTCTTCGTCGCACTCCTGTTCTTCCTCGTCCTCGCGACCGCCGGGCAGGCCTTGGGCTACGCGGCGGGGCTCGCTCTGCGCCGCCGGTTGCCGTCGACCCAGGCGGTGCACCAGAGCGACCGGGTGGGTGGCGCCGTCGTCGGCGTGGTCGGCGTGCTCATCGCGGTGTGGTTGCTCACGCCCGCGCTCGCGAGCGCGCAGGGTTGGCCGGCGCGCGCGGCGCGCGACTCGCAGATCGTCCGCGCCATCGACCGCTACGGGCCCGACCCGCCGCCCCAGGCCCAGCGGCTCGGGCGGGCTGTCGCCGAGGGGCCGTTCCCGGAGGTGTTCTCGCGCCTCAACGGGCCCGGGGGCGTCGGCGCGCCGCCGACACGCGCGCTGGCGCCGGCCGTCGCGGCACGGGTCGCGGCGTCGGTGCTCAAGATCGAAGGCGAGGCCTGCGACCAGATCCAGGCCGGCAGCGGCTTCGTGGCCGGCACCGACCTCGTGGTCACGAATGCACATGTCGTCGCGGGGGAGCCGCGCACTCAGGTCGAGACCAACGACGGTCGTCAGCTGACGGCGACCGTCATCGCCTTCGATCCGGAGCGCGACCTCGCCGTGCTGCGGGTACGCAACCTGCGCCTGTTCGCCCTGCCGTTCGCCGACGGCGGTGAAGGGACGACCGGGGCGGTGTTCGGGCATCCCGGAGGCGGCCCGCTGCGGATCGCGTCCGCCCGCATCGCCGAGACCGTCAACGCCGCCGGGACCGACATCTACCGCACCGGCCGGACCAACCGTCGCGTGCACGTGCTCGCGGCCGAGCTCGCCCCGGGCGACTCCGGAGGGCCACTGGTCGACCAG
Source organism: Acidimicrobiia bacterium (assembly GCA_035316005.1). Lineage (GTDB taxonomy): Bacteria > Actinomycetota > Acidimicrobiia > IMCC26256 > JACDBD01 > JALZAA01. Next base: position 32,068 of record DATFXK010000139.1, read on the forward strand.
CAGGGGCGCATGGTGGGCGTCGCGTTCGCGGTCGACCCCGGCCAGGAATCGACGGCCTATGCCCTCACGCGGGGCGAGGTCGACAGCGTGCTCGGGTCCGTCGTCAACGGGCGTCAGACACCGGCGAACACCGGCCCCTGCCTCGTGGGGTAGCGCCATTTGAGTAGCGGCTACTCAGGACCGGCGGGCGGGATCCGCCGAGGATGCGGGAATGACACGGAAGACCAAGATCAGGCTCTGGATCGCGACGATCGTCTTCGGCGTCTTGATGATCCCGATCGGCGTCGGCTGGATCGTCTACACCGTCACGCAGACGGGCCACTACGACTCCAACGCGGAGTTCACGGACCCGGACACCCACGTCACGACGCATGGCGGGTACGTGAGCGACTCGTCACTGCCGTTCTTGGGCTTCGCGCTGAGCTTCGCGGGCGGGATCCTGATCACCGTCGGATCGCTCGGACTGACGTTCGGCTGGTTGAGCGGTAGCGACGACGACGATCGGTACACCCAGCCCTCGGCGATGCTGCGTCAAGCGGTGCCGACCACGAGGGTCGGGTGGGGGCCCGACACGCAGGAGGAGCCGCCCGGCTCGCGATGAAGCCCGGGTGCAGCACCCGGGCTTCGTGACGATCGTGTTGCGATCAGATGGCGGCGGTTCGGTTAGTCGACCTCGATGAAGATGCACTCGCCGGGGCACTCCTCGGCCGACTCGATGACCGCTTCCTCCATGCCACCGGGAACGTTGGCGAGGCCCTCGGCCCCGCCCGGGTCCTCGAAGACCTTGTCGCCTTCCTTCACGTAGGCGAGACCGTCGTCGAGCAGCGTGAACACGTCGGGAGCGATCTCTTCGCAGAGGCCGTCGCCGGTGCAGAGGTCCTGGTCGATCCAGACCTTCATCGTGGCGTCCTCTCCTTGATTTCCTCGGTCGTAGGTCGCCGGTGTCGGGGATCACCCACCGACCTGAGCTTCACCGTCAAGGCTAAGACCCCAAACGTATCTCGTCAATTTGTCAAGCGCCCATAGGGTAAATTTTCGGTGGTCAAAGTGCCCAGGGACGCTGAGAACCCGGGTGTAGGGTGCGCGGCGAGCGCCCGTCCGCAGTGGGAGGTGGTCACGTGGCCTCCGAGCACGAGCGACGCCTCGGAGAGTACGAACGCCAGGTCGGCGAGCTTCAGCAGCAGGCGAAGGCGCTGGAGGAAGA